>JAYWAJ010000288.1:0-12327 GCA_043782525.1 Deltaproteobacteria bacterium
CCGAAGTCGGCGTCGAAGACCTCGACCGCACTTCCCGGCGCGATGCCGGCGGAAGCCTCCGCCAGCGGCAGCTGCACCTTGTGGTGCTTCCCGATGATCACGCCGGTGCGGTCGATGAGCACCGCGGTATTGAAAAGGGTATTGCCGGCTTTCTCGACCATACCGAAGGCAATGTTGACGTGGTGCGCGCTGGCAATTCCCGCCAGGTAATTGGTGCTCGGTCCCGGAACGGTCTCTGCGTTGGTGTCGAAGCCTCCGGGCGCGCCGATAAAGTTCAGCGTCTCGCCCAGCACGATGACGTCGGGGTGATAGGTCGTGGCGACCTGCGCCGCATATTGACCGGCCTGCTGCACGGAAGCGAGGCCGCTCGCCGTCGAAGCGGGACGATAATAAACCGAGGCCACGCGTACGTGCCGCTCAGCTGGAGCCGCGGCCGCGGTGAGGCTCAGCTTGTCGAACGATACTTGCCCGCCGGGCGACCATTGCAAAACAAGCTGGACGTCGACGTTGGTGGCCCCGGGCGGCGCCTGGATGGTTCGATCGAAGAGGAGGCTCCCGTCGGCCTGCTTGTCGAAATCCCAGACATAGTCTGGAGAGACTTCTTCCCCAAAGGTGCCGTGCCATTGCAAGACGACGGTGACAGACTCGCGAATGGAAGCGACGCCCAGGGGCCGCGCGCGCGCATTGAAGCGGTAATCGGCGCCGCCCGAGAGGCCGGTCACGTGCGCGGTCCATCCGCCATAGACGTTGACGTTGGCGACCTGGTTACCGGAGATCTTCAGCACATATCCGTCGGTGCCGTCAGCGACGCTCGTCGCGGGAGCCGACTGGGGCCTGGGAGCGAAGGCTGTCCAGCCGCTCGCCGACGACGGCAACAGGCCGGAGTTCGGGTACGTCGAGGTCAAGGCGCCGGCATCCGCGGTGGCCGGGCTTCCAGCGTCGGCCGCGCCCGCATCCAGGACTGCCCCAGGACCTGCATCGGCCGTCTGCCCACCGGCATCGGGGGTGCTCGCGACTCCAGCGTCTGCCGTGCCGGCATCGTAGACCGGCAAGGCTCCCGCATCGACGGCTCCTGTCGCGCCGGCGTCGACAGATGCCACGCCAGCATCGAGTGGGACCACGGCTGGCGAGGCAACTCCGCCGTCCGCCTGCCCGGCAGCCCGCACGGGGGCCGAGTTGGCGCCTGAGCAAGCGGTTATCAATAGGAACGCGAGGAGCAGGCGGCGCATGAGGTTCCTTGCTTGGCTGTATTACGAGCAGCCGATAATCGACGTTGAACGATGTGAATACACACCCGGAGGCCGATGAATTCCCTTTGTAGGACGGGGCCAGAAATCGAGCCTACGGCCAGGAATCAAGCCGCTTGACACTACTCCCTCGCCACCTTGATGGTCCGCCCTCCAGTGTCCGTCGGCGCAGGTCAAATTGGGGGCAGCGTGGTTCGGTTCGGGTCTGTCGGTAGTTCAAGTGGAGCTTGCAAACTTTTCATCCTTGCGCTGCTCGCAGCGCTCCCCGCATTGGCGACTCCGCTGGATAAGCTGCAAGACAGCTTCGGCGGAACAACCATCAACAGCGCGTTGTGGACCGCAAGCCAGACCGCGGGCACGGCGTCCGAAAGCGGTGCGACGCTCAATCTCGCGCCAAACGCCAACACCGGTCTGGCCTCCATCCTGGTGTCGAGCGCTTCTACATACTCGATGACGGGCTCGCAGGCGGCGGTTCGGGTATCGCGGGTTCCGAGCAACGCCGGCAGCGTCGACACGCAATTCAGCGTTTTCCTCGACAGCAATAACTACGTCCAGTGGTTCTACGAGAGCGGCATCCTCTACGCCTTCAAGCAGGTCGGCGGGTTGCGGACGCAGTTGCTCAGCCTCACGTACTCTGCGACGAACCATGCATGGTGGCGCATCCGGGAAAGCGATGGCCAGCTGAAGTGGGAGACATCTGCAGACGGAGCGGTCTACACGATTCAAGCAGCCGTCAACACTTCCACCCTGTTCTCCATGTCCGGCCTCAGGGTGAACTTCTCGTCGAGACCTACAACTCGGGACTCGCCAGTCCCGGGCAAGCCTCGTTCGCGAACTTGAACGTCGCGCCCTCCGGGACTCCCGCCATGTCGTCGCTGGTAGATACCTTGGGGGGTGCCGCTCTCGGATCCAATTGGACCATCCTCCAGCAAACACAAGGAGCGATTTCGGAGGGCGGGGGCAGCCTCAACCTGTCTCCCAACGCCAACACCGGTTCGTCGCAGCTCAACGTCGTCAGCGCGAGGCCCTACAATCTCACGGGCTCCGCGGCGCTGGTGAATGCAAAGCAGGTCGTCGCGAACGGCAATGTCGACAACCAGTTCTCGGTGCGTATCGACGCTTCGAACGAGCTGGGCTGGCAGTACCAGCAGGGCAATCTCTATGTCTTCTACGTCGTCAACAATGTCCGCACCACGATCACTCCCTTTGCCTACGACCCGGTCCAGCACGCATGGTGGCGCATTCGGGAGGCTGGGGGCACGGTGTACTGGGAAACCGCTCCGGATGGCATCACCTGGACTTCGCACACCTCCGTAGCGGACGCGACCCTCCCTCCGCTCTCGCTTTTGTATGCAAAGTTTTATGCCGAGACCTTTGGAGCCGGCCTCGCCTCGCCGGGTACCGCCCAATACGCCAAGTTCAACTATCTCCGCTATTTCGTCGTCGCCGGCGTTCCCTCGTCGTTGACCGCCGGATCCGCCGACACGTTCAGCGTCGAGGTGCGGGACACGTCTGGCAATCGCGTCACGAACTACACCGGCACGCTTCGGTTTGCCTCTTCCGATGCATCCGCGACCCTCCCTGCGCCTTACAGCTTTACGACGTCGGACCTTGGCATCAAGTCCTTCCCTTCAGGGGTCACCTTTCGCACAGCCGGGACGCAGACTCTCGTGGCGACCGATGGCAGCACCATGACCACGTCGTCTTCGGTCAGCGTGGTGCCCGGTGTCGCGACGGCGCTCACGCTCTCCGGGCTGCCCGCGTCCGCGACGGCGGGTGATTCCTTGCAGGCGACCGTCACCGCGTTCGACGCTTACGGAAACGTGACGACCAACTACACGGGGACCGTGCGCTTCGCGACCTCCGACCCGCAGGGCACGCTTCCGGCCAACGAAACCTTCTTGCCGGCCGACATGGGAAGCGATCCGGTCTGTTGCGTCTCATTGAGGTCTTCCGGCACCCAGACCGTGACCATCTCCGATACCCTGGCGGCATTGCGACGAGCTCCCAATCCGTGACGGTTGGCCCGGGCACCGCCTCTGCATTGCACATCAGCGGGGTAGGCGCGACGACAGCAGGGTCACTCCTGAGCCCTGTGGTCAGCGCTATAGATGGATATGGCAACACCTCGCCCTCCTATCGTGGGACCATTCACTTCGCTTCAAGCGACCCGCAAGCGATCGTGCCGCTCAACGCGACGTTTGCCGCCAGCGACGCCGGCAGCCGCACGTTCGCTGGCGGGGCGATGCTCAAGACGGCAGGAGCGCAATCGATCAGCGCGGCCGATACCCTGACTTCATCGATCACGGGCCTGGTCACTGCCTCGGTCGCCCCGGGGCCCGCCGCTGCGTTCATCGTCGGCACACCCGCGACGGCGACGGCTGGAGCGAGCTTCACTGCCTCCGTCGACGCGCGCGACGCATTTGGCAATCGCGCGACATCCTACGCAGGCGCGGTGTCGTTCACCTCCACCGATGCCCAAGCCGCGCTGCCGGTCTCCTACTCCTTCACCGGCGCCGACGCCGGGTTCAAGACCGGTTTCCCGGTCACGTTCAAGACAGCAGGGCCGACGACCCTGACGGTCCGCGATACCTCCATCACCAGTTCATCGGCGGCCGTGCAGGTCACCCCGGCGGGCGCACAATCGCTGCTGGTCGCCGGATTTTCGAATCCGGCTACTGCCGGGGCTTCGGGCGCGTTCACGGTCACGGCTCGAGACGCCCTTGGAAACACCGCTTCCGGCTACAGCGGTTCTGTCGGCTTCACTTCCACCGATCCCTGCGCAACGCTGCCTGCTGCGTATCCGTTCGCGGCCGCCGACGCCGGCCGTCATTCGTTCTCCGCCACGCTCTGCAGAGCTGGGACGCAGACAATCACGGCGGCCGACACGAGCCAGCCATCGATCGTGGGCTCGCAGGCGTCCATCCAGGTTGTGCCGGGCAGCGCGGCATCCTTCCTTGTGAGCGGAGTTCCCTCGCCGGTGATCTCTGGCGCGACCTCTTCAGTCAGCGTCGATGCGCGTGACGGCTCAGGGAATCGCGCCACCTCTTATCAAGGCACCGTGCGCTTCACCTCATCCGACGCCTCCGCAAGCTTGCCGGCTGCGACGGCGTTTGCGAGCGCAGATCTGGGTCTCAAGACGATCCCCGGTGCGGTCCTTCGCACGTCGGGCACGCAGTCGTTGACGGCAACCGACGGCTTGGTGACCGGCAGCCAGCAAGGCATCGTGGTCCAACCGGATGTCCCGACCTGGCCTGCCGGAAGCGCGCTGGCGGCATCCAGCTCCAACGCGACGGCGGCGCATCTCTCGTGGACGGCGGCGAATGCGAACAGTGGGATTTCCGGCTATCAGATCTGGAAGAACGGCGCGCTCCTCCAGACCGTGTCCGGGACGACGCTCGCGGCAGACGTCACCGGCCTCACCGCCGCTGTTTCGACTGCGTTCCAGATCCAGGCCGGCAATTCCGCAGGAACCTGGACTACCAATGGCCCGAGCGCAACCGTGACACCGCTGCCTCCCAATCCCCAACTGATTGCGCCGCCGCTTGACATGACGGTGGCGACGACGCTCTCGGGTTCGACCGCGTTCCTCTACACCGGACCAAACGCGATCCAGACCGGCGTCGCGGCTGGCACCATCGACGCAAAGCGCGTCTCGGTGGCTCGCGGAGCTGTGCACGATCGAGCGGGCGCGGGGATCGGCGGCGTGCAGGTGACAGTGCTGTCGCACCCCGAGCTCGGCCAGACCTGGACCCGCGCCGACGGTGCGTACGATCTGGCGTTGAACGGCGGCTTGGCCCTGACGCTCGGGTTCCACAAGACAGGACTGCTCGACGCGCAACGGACCCTGAACGCGGTCTGGCAGGAGTTCGCGCAGGTGGACGACTTGGTCATGATTGCGCAGGACCAGGCCGTCACGATCGTGGACATGACGAACACCACCGCCACGCAGTCGGCGCGCGGCAGCGTGACCACCGACGATATGGGCTCGCGACAGGCGACGGTGCTCATTCCGCCGGGTACGACCGCGAGCCTGCTCATGCCCGACAACTCGACGCGCTCGGCGGCGACTCTGCACATCAGGGCAACCGAATTCACCATCGGCTCAAGCGGGCCGTCGGCAATGCCCGCCAAGCTGCCGCCGACCAGCGCCTATACCTATGCGGTCAATTTCACGGCGGACGAGGCAACCGCGGTAGGCGCGAGGAGCGTGCTTTTCAGCCAGCCTGTCTATGGATATGTCGAGAACTTCCTCGCCTTCCGCGTGGGCGCAGTCGTTCCCAATGGATACTACGATCACGAACTGGGCGCTTGGGTGCCATTGTCGAACGGGCGGGTGATCAAGATCCTGAGTGTGACCGGCGGACTTGCCGACATCGATACGGATGGTAGCGGCATCGCCGCTGACTGGACCAAGCTCGCCGCCTTGAATCTCTCGAACTCGGAGCGCCAGCAACTGGCCGCGCTCTACACGCCAGGCCAGTCGCTTTGGCGAGTGCCACTCCAGCACTTCACCGACGTCGACATGAACTGGCCCTTCGCGCCGTGTCAAGGTTGCAACCCGCCTTCTCCACCTCCGCCCCCGAAATGCGAGCACCCGTTTCCTGGTTCCATCATCGAGTGCGAGACTCAGGTGCTTGGCGAGCGTGTCGAAGTAGTCGGTACACCATACAGCCTCAGCTATCGCAGCTCGCGCCAACTGGGCCGCCGCTCGAACTATCGACTCGACCTCTCCGTGCCGGCGGCGAAGACCGTAGGGTTGCCGACGGGATATGGATGCTTCTCGTACCCGGGACGCGTGCCGCCCTGCCAGCCGGGGAGCGGAGTGATCGTCCCCGTCAACGCCGTGGTCTACGCGGACGTAGCGGGCCGGCATTATTCGACGACCAACACGACGACCAGCCCGCTGACCTGGAATTTCGAATGGGACGGCCTAGACTCGTACGGTCGTAGGCTGCAAGGCGAACAGCCGATCAGGGTCAGTACTTGTCTTACCTATCCGGCAATCCAATACGCGGAAGGAAGCGACGCGGGTGCCGCTTTTGCAGCGGCGCAGAGCACCGGCGCAAACTTGTCCTGGCGAATCGGGAGGTGTTTCCTACGATCTGTGCCGCGAATGGGATGGGAAGCTCGGCGGCTGGGACGATCGCGCGCGGGCGCTGGGCGGCTGGACGCTGAGCGCGCAGCACGCTTACGACTCGCGAGCCCAGACGCTCTATCGCGGCGATGGAACCCGGACTTCCGCATCCGATGCCAATCTGCTGGTGGTGAATACGGCGATGGGGAACGGCGCCCAAGACCCCGCTCCGACAGAGGGCGCGCAGGCACGATCGGTCGGGATTGGGGACACCACCGGTCTCGCTACGGGCCCGGATGGCAGCATCTACGTTCAGTATGCCCGCCCCTATGTCGGGTATGAGATCTGGAAGATGAGGCCAGACGGCACCCTGACCATGTGGGTGCCCGGAGGCAGCATTGGCCCGGCTGGGAGCTTCGCGCTGGCGCTTGCCGCCGATGGCCGCCTGTACATTTCCGATAGTGGGAACGGAAGCTATCCTGGCAGGCTGCTCCGGCGTGAGAACGACGGCACTGTGTCGACGCTCGTGACGCTTCCAAGCAGCAACGGCTACAGCCCCGGAATCGCCATCGGCCCCGAGGGCGCCGTGTACTTCTCCGATCTCAGCCGGCACCGGGTGATGCGACGGGGCACGGATGGTTCCGTCACCGTTGTCGCAGGGCTGCCGAACACGACGACGGGTGGTTACTCTGGCGATGGCGGACTCGCCACGCAGGCCCAACTCAATCAACCAGGGTCCCTCGCAGTCGGCCTCGACGGAACACTCTACCTCGCAGACACGCAGAACTTTAGGGTCCGGGCTGTCGGCGTTGACGGGATCATTCGCACGTTCGCCGGCAATGGTACGCCATGCGGTAGTTGCGGTTATGCTATAGACTATTACAGTAAAGACGGCGGCCTCGCCCTGCAGGCAGGACTGAGCACACCGGTGGGACTTGCCATCGCACGCGACGGAACGCTCTACATCGCTACCGATTTGCAGCGAATCCGGCGGGTCACTCCCGATGGCGTGATTGGGACCATTCAAAAAGGGGTCTATCCTTATCCCTGTAACATCAATACCATCGATTGCCCCGCGTTTGGAAACATCTCCGCCCCGCGGGCAATTGCGCTCGAGGCGAGTGGCGCCTTGCTGGTTTCCACGATCAACGGCGCGCTGGCACGGATCAGCAGCGGCTTCACGGTGGCCAAGAGCGTGGGCGAGCAATACGTTGCCTCGGGCGACGCGGGCGAGATCTTCGTGTTCGACCTTACGGGCCGACATTTGCGAACCTTGGACGGGCTTACCACGGCGGTGGTTCGCACCTTTGGGTACGACGGCGCGGGCCGGCTCATCTCGATCACCGACAACGCCGGCAATGCCACCACCTTGCAGCGCGACGCGCAGGGAAACCCGACTGCGATCGTGGGCCCGTATGGGCAAAGCACAGGGTTGTCCCTCGACAGCAATGGATATCTCGCCTCGATCACCAATCCCAACAGCGAATCGGTCCTGCTCCAATACAAGCCGCCAGTTGGGGGCGACAACCACACCGGCGGCATGCTCTCGCAGCTCACTGACCCGCGGCAGGGGATTCACGCCTTCGAGTTCAATACCGACGGCTTCCTCACGAAAGACACGCCACCTGACGGAGCGTACCAATCGCTCGATCGTGGTGGCATTCTCGATCCTACCCACGTGACGCACACCACCGCTCTTGGGCGGACCACCAGCTACGCGGTGACCTTCAACACCAGCAACGCATCGGAGACATCGTCGGTGACGCCGCCGGACGGCTTCACCACTACGACCGTGACGGCGGCAGACCACAGCACTTCGACGGCCACGCCGGACGGGATGCTGGCGACCACTACAGCGACGCCCGACCCTCGATTTGGCGCAGACGCGCTCGCGGTGTCCTCGACCACGAAGACCCCCTCTGGCCTGACGCGTACGGTGAGCCAGACGCAAACTGCAACCATGATGTCGGCGACAGATCCGCTCACCTTGCGGACGCTGCTCACGCAGATCAGCGTCAACGGGCGCACTTCGAGCAGCACCTACGACGGGGTGGCGAAGACCATCACGCAGACGACCGCGGCTGGCCGCCAGACGGTGCTCAGCCTCGACGGGCTCGGCCGAGTGGTGCTGATCTCCGCGCCGGGCGTGCAGCCGGTCGTCCTGCACTACGACACGCGCGGCCGCAACGACACCATCACGCAGGGGGCGCGGGTGACGACGCTGACCTACGACGTGGCTGGCTTCCTGCGCAGCGTGCTCGATCCGGCGCAGCACACCTCGCTCTTCGCCTACGACCTGGCCGGCCGGCCGACGAGCGAGACGCAGCCGGATGCCACCGTCATCGGCATGAGCTACGACGCGAGCGGCAACACCACCTCGGTGACCCCGCCGGGAAGACCGGCGCACGTCTTTGCCTTCACCTCGGGAGATCTGGAATCCGACTACACGCCGCCCGACGTGGGCCAGCCGCGCCTCACGCACACCGCGTACAACCTCGACCGCCAGGTGAGCAACGTCTCGCGGCCCGACGGCGACGCCATCACGCCCACCTACGACACCGCCAAGGGCCGCCTCCTCTCGCTGGCGACCAGCCGGGGAGTGACGAGCTACGGCTACAGCGCGACGACGGGCCAGCTCACCTCGATCACTACGCCCGACCTGGTCGGCCTCACCTACGGCTACGACGGCGCGCTCGTGCAAGACATCACCTGGAGCGGCCCGGTTTCCGGCAACGTCCACAAGACGTATGATGCCAGCTTCCGCCTCGCGAGCGAGAGCGTCACCGGAGGGCAGACGATCAACTTCGGCTACGACAACGACGACTTGCTCACCAGCGCCGGGGCGATGACCATCACCCGCGACCCGGCGACGGGGTTTGTCACCTCGACGGATCTCGGCGTCATCCACGAGACGTACACCTACGACGCCTTTGGCGCCGAGCAGACCCACGTCGTGACGGCGAACGCCACCACGCTCTACTCGGTGAACTACGGCACTCGGGACGCGCTCGGCCGCATCGTCAACAAGACCGAGACTATCCAAGGCGTAACCGACACCTACGGCTACACCTACGACGCCAACGGCCGCCTCACCGACGTCACCAAGGACGGCGTCGCGACTTCGCACTACGCTTACGACGCCAACGGCAACCGTACAGTCGGACCGGGCCTCGTCGCCTCGCCGGTCTACGACAATCAGGACCGCCTGCTCAGCTACGGCAACTGCACCTATGCCTACAAAGCCGATGGCTCACTGCAGACCAAGACCTGCGCGGGCGCAACGACCACGTACGACTATGATGCCTTCGGTAATCTGCGCGCGGTGACGCTGCCAAATGGGATTGCGATTACTTACATCATCGACGGGCAAAACCGTCGCATCGGGAAGAAAGTCAAAGGCGTGCTGGTGGAGGGATTCCTCTACCGAAGCCGACTCAAGCCTGCCGCTTGGTTGAACAGCGATAACTCGGTCAGAGCCACCTTCGTCTACGGGCTGCACCGCAACGTGCCGGAGTACATGGTCAAGGGCGGGGCCACTTACCGGCTCTTCATGGACCAAGTGGGCAGCGTGCGGCTTGTGGTGGACTCCGCCGGCAACGTTGCCGAGCGCATCGACTACGATGTTTTCGGGAACGTGCTCGCCGACAGCGCTCCGGGCTTCCAGCCGTTTGGGTTTGCGGGCGGGCTGCGGGATATCGACTCTGGCCTGACGAGGTTCGGGGCGCGGGACTACGACCCCGTCACGGGCAGGTGGACTGCGAAGGACTCGACTCGCTTTAGTGGAGGGCTCAATCTCTACTCCTACACGGGGTCAGATCCGATCAACTTCCTGGACGTGACCGGCGACATGCGCCTGCCTGCCACTCCATCAGGGCTTCCGCCGGATTGGAAGGTCGATCCAACCCATCTCGATCCAAATGGCACACGACTAAGGCATCCCGGTGGAGACTATCTTGATTTCCACAAGGGGCGTCCTGGAGAACGCCGCTGGAAGGGGCGGGATCACTGGCATCACAATGGTGACAACAAGCACCTGAAGCCGGGCGATGAGGTCTCGGATCCACCCGAGGCCTGCAAAGAGGAACCGAACGTTTCAAACCCAGAGCCGGGTGGCGACGGCGATGAGATCAATGATTCTGATGACGTGGACGACATCAAGCGCATTCTTCAAGAGGACTCTGGCCTCCCCGGTTTCCCAATCCTGCCCTGGCCCGGTCCCATCCCTGTACCGGTCCCTGGTCCCATTTGGATTCCGGTTTTCCCATGAGTGACTTCGAGGCGATCGAATTTCATGATGCCCGTCTGCTTCACCTCGGGATCTTCCCAAGGGAAGCTGAGGCGCGCCTCTCCTTTGAAGATGTCTCGGTGTTTTTCCGGACTCCGGTCGCCGAGACGTTCGAAGTGTGGTCATTCACGGCGAATGTAGCGTTGAGTCTTCCGGCCAGACTCGTGCTCGAAGGCAAGCCCCCGACGGACGGCTGGGTCATCGATGACAGGTTGGAAGGCATCGCACCCGATCGCTCCGACTGGCGAGATTGTCTTGCGGGACCCGTGAAAGTGCTCTCGTTGTCGTTCACATTCAACAATGGGGCAAAAGTAACCTTCAGTGATTCACTCGTAAGGTTGACATTGCTCGAGAAGAAGCGGTTCCTCGAGACTTGGACAGGTCCTCTCTGAGCCGCTCGTTGCGTGGGTGACCGATGTCAGCGAAGAGGAGATCACGCTGCAGCTCGGCGACCGGCGCTATCGAGTGCGCGGCTTCGGCAAGAACCTCTCCTACGACCAGCTGCGCATCAACCTGCTCTGCTCGCGCGGTGGCGGCTTCCACGTGGACACGCTCGATCTGTACTCCTCGCGGCAGCGGGCGGCGTTCATCAAGCAGGCGTCGGTCGAGCTCTCGATGACCGAGGAGGGAATGAAGAAGGACCTCGGCCAGGTGCTGCGCAAACTGGAGGAACTGCAGGAGGCGCAGATCAAGAAGGCGACGACGCCGGAGGCGCGCGAGGTGGTGCTCTCCGCGGAGGAGATCGCCGAGGCGATGAAGTTGCTCACGGACCCGCGGCTGCTCGAGCGGATCCTCACCGACTTCGAGCGCTGTGGAGTTGTCGGCGAGGAGACGAACAAGTTGATGGGTTACCTGGCGGTGGTGTCGCGCAAGCTCGACGAGCCGCTGGCGGTGATCATCCAGAGCAGCTCGGCGGCGGGGAAGACTTCCTTGATGGAGGCGGTGCTCGCGTTCGTGCCCGAGGAAGATCGGGTGAAGTACTCGGCGATGACCGGTCAGTCGCTCTTCTATCTGGGCGAGCAGGACCTGAAGCACAAGATCCTGGCGGTGGTCGAGGAGGAGGGAGCCAAGCGCGCGAGCTACGCGCTCAAGCTCTTGCAGAGCGAGGGCGAGCTGACCATCGCCTCGACGGGGAAGGACCCGGAGACGGGCAGGCTGGTCACGCGCGAGTACCGGGTGGAAGGCCCGGTGATGATCTTCCTGACCACGACGGCGATCGAGATCGACGAAGAGCTGATGAACCGCTGCGTGGTCTTGACGGTGAACGAGGAGCGGGAGCAGACGCGGGCGATCCACCGGCTGCAGCGGGAGCGGCAGACGCTGGAGGGGCTCTTGGCGCGGGTCGATCGGGAGCGGACGCTTGCATTACATCGTAATGCGCAGCGGCTCTTGAAGCCGCTCGTGGTGGTGAACCCCTACGCGCGGGAGCTGACCTTTCTCGACGACCGGACGCGGACGCGGCGAGACCACCTCAAGTACCTGGCGCTGATCCGGGCGAGCGCGCTGTTGCACCAGCACCAGCGGCCGAGAAAGACGGTCGTGCACCGAGGAAAAGAGGTCGAGTACATCGAAGCGCAGATCGAGGACCTGGAGGTGGCGAACCGGCTCTCGCACCAGGTACTGGGACGCTCCTTGGATGAGCTGCCGCCGCAGACGCGGCGGGTGCTGCTGCTGCTCGACCAGATGGTGACGAAGGCCTGCGAGGAGCAAAAGCTCGC
>JAYWAJ010000289.1:0-4642 GCA_043782525.1 Deltaproteobacteria bacterium
GCGGCGGGATCGCGGGGCGAGGCGTGGCCGAAGCAGACCTCGCCTTCGACCTGCTGGTAGGGCAGGCCCTTGAGCCACGTCAGATTCTCCTTGGAGAGGTGCAGGGCGGTCCAGTCGAGCACCTCGCGCGCGGCGGCGTAGTAGTAGCTGTAGTCCATGCGGCCGGCGACGGCGGCGTCGTGGTTGCCGAGCACGGCGAAGGTGCATCTCTGGCGAACCAGGTCGCAGGCGGCGTTTGGGTCGGCGCCGTACCCCACCGTGTCGCCGAGGCAGACGAAGCGGTCCACCCCCTCGGCCTCCGCCGCCGCAATGCACGCCGTCAGTGCTTCCAGGTTGGCGTGGATGTCGGTCAGGATGGCGGTCCGCATCTGCGACGCCCTGACTACACCGCCCCGCCGCGCACTTCAAGCACGCCGCGCGCCGCGGTTTCGCCGCCGGAGACTCAACCGAAGCCGGCCGGCAGCTCCTCGAAGTGCACCAGCGCGCGAAAGGCCTCGAACCTTCGCCGCACCTGGCCGAGATCGAGGTCGCGCAGCCGGTCGAGGCTGAACTGCTCCACGGTGAAGGAGGCGATGGTCGAGCCCATCACCGTCGCCTGCCGCAGGGCGGCCGGATCGTTTGTGTTCAAACGATCGAGCAGGCCGAGGAAGCCGCCGGCGAAGCTGTCGCCCGCCCCAGTGGGGTCGACCACCTCGGCGATGGGGAAGGCCGGAGAGAAGAAGGTCTGCCCGGCGGTCACCAGCAGGGCGCCGTACTCGCCGCGCTTGACCACCACCGACTTCGCCCCCATCCGCATCGCCGCCCGCGCCGCCTGGATGACGTTGGACTCGCCCGCCAGCTGGCGGACCTCGCCGTCGTTGACCATGAGCACGTCGACCCGCGGCAGGAGCTTCTGCAGCGCCGCCCGCTTGCCGGAGATCCAGAAGTTCATGGTGTCGGCGCAGACCAGGCGCGGGTTCTCCGCCTGCTCCAGCACCCGCAGCTGCAGCTCGGGGTCGATGTTGCCGAGGAAGATGCGCTCGGCCTTGCGCGCCTGCGGCGTGAGCTTGGGCTCGAACTTCTCGAAGACGTTGAGCTGGGTGTCGAGGGTCTGGGCGGCGTTCAGGTCGAAGCCGTACTTCCCCTTCCAGCGGAAGGTCCGGCCGGCGACCTTCTCCAGCCCCTCGAGGGAGACGCCGCGCTCCTTGAGGAACTGCAGGTCGCCGAGCGGGAAGTCGTCGCCGACCACCCCCACCACGCTGACCTGGGTCAGCAGGCTGGCCGCCGCCGAGAAGTAGGTGGCGCTGCCGCCCAGCACGTTGTCGCGGGAGCCGAAGGGGGTCTCCACCGAATCCAGCGCGACGCTTCCCACCACCAGCAGGCTCATCGGTATCGATCTCCAAGCAAGAGCGAGAGGCGCTCGCGGGCCGCAGGCGGAATCTGCTCCGGCGCCGTCATCACCGCCGCGTCGAGAGCCTGCCCGCAGGCGCAGCGGCGGGGGCCGAGCCGGGCGAGGCCCAGCGCGGCGGCGCGGATCACCTCGCGGGCCATGGCGACGTTCTGGTGCATGGTCTCGACCACCTGCGCCACGGTGACGGCGGCGTGTCCGGCGTACCAGCAGTCGTAGTCGGTGGCCAGCGCCAGCGTCGCGTAGCAGAGCTCCGCCTCGCGGGCGAGCTTCGCCTCCGGCAGCGCGGTCATGCCGACAACCGCGATCTTCCAGCTGCGGTACAGCTCGCTCTCCGCCCGGGTCGAGAACTGCGGCCCTTCGATGCAGAGATAGGTCCCGCCCGCGTGCACCGCGGCCCCCGCCGTGAAGCAGGCCGCTTGCAGGTGTTGGTGCAGCTGGGGGCAGACCGGGTCGGCGAAGGCGACGTGGGCGACCACGCCGTCGCCGAAGAAGGTCCGGGGCCGCGTGAGGGTCCGGTCGATGAACTGGGTCGGCAGCACCAGGTGGCCGGGCTCGATCTCTTCCTTCATCGAGCCCACCGCCGAGACGCTGATCACCCGGGTCACGCCCAGCTGCTTGAGCGCGTGCAGGTTGGCGCGGTAGGGCACTTCGGTCGGAGTGAGGCGGTGGCCGTGGCCGTGGCGGGGCAGAAACGCAATCTCGACGTCGCCCAGCTTCCCGACCAGCACCGCGTCGCTGGGATCGCCGAACGGCGTCGAGAGCGTCTCGCGGCGCACGCCTTCGAGGCCAGGGAACTGGTAGAGGCCGGACCCGCCGATGACACCGAGCACGGCGCGGGTGTCTCTCACGCGGCCCGCCGCGGGTCAAGGAATGGCGGCGCGCCTTTCCTTCTGGCCCTGGACGGCCAGCTGGCCGCAGGCGGCGGCGATGTCGCGGCCGCGGTTCTTGCGCACCATCGCGGTCACCTTGCGGTCGCTGAGGATCTTGCGGAAGGCCTGCAGCCGCGCCTCTCCGGGGTCGCCGAAGCCTAGGCCCGGGTTCTCGTTGTAGGGGATGAGGTTGACCTTGACCGGCAGCCCCTGGAGCAGCGCCGCCAGCCGCGCCGCGTCCGCGTCGCTGTCGTTGACGCCGCGCAGGAGCACGTACTCGAAGGTGACGCGGCGGCCCTGCTTCGAGGGAAACTTGCGGACCGCGTCGATGAGGGCCGCGATGTTCCACTTCTTGTCCACCGGCATCAGCCGGGCGCGCTGCTCGTCGGTGGTGGCGTTGAGCGAGACCGCCAGCTTCACCTGCGACTCCTCGCCGAAGCGGACGATGTTGGGCACCAGGCCGCTGGTCGAGACGGTGATGTGGCGGTGGCTGAAGTTGGCGCCGTCGGGGTGGAGCAACAGCTCCAGCGAGCGCATGACGCTCTGGTAGTTGTGGAGCGGCTCGCCCATGCCCATGTAGACGAGGTTGGTCAAAGGACGCTCCGCCGCGATCCCCAGCCCGCGCAGGTCGGCGTTGACCCGGTAGACCTGGTCGGCGATCTCGCCGGCAGTGAGGTTGCGGACGAGGCCCATGGTCGCGGTCATGCAGAAGCCGCAGCCCATGGCGCAGCCCACCTGGGTCGAGACGCAGAGCGTGCGGCGGATGCCTTTGCCCTCGTCCTCGGCGTCCTCCTCGACGTCGGGCATGTAGACGGCTTCGATCAGCTTGCCGTCCTCCGTGCGCAGCCGGTACTTGCGGGTGCCGTCCGACGACTGCTGCACGGCGTCGACGGCCAGCGTGGCGAGGCGCGCCTCCTGCGCGAGGCGCTCGCGGAAGGGCCGCGGCAGGTCGCTCATCTCCTCGAGGGCGCCGGCGCCGCGAAAGTGCAGCCAGCGGAAGAGCTGCCGCGCGCGGTAGGGCTTCTCGCCCATGCGGTCCACCAGCAGCTGCAGCTCGGCGAGACTGAGCGAGCGCAGCTCCGGCTTCTGCGCCTCTTCGGAGAGGAGCGGCAGCATCAGTGGACCTTGCCCCCGGCGGGGCCCCGCTCGGAAGGCCCGTCGTTGTGCTGCGGCACCTGCTGCAAGACGGGGATGGCGCCGGGCGCGGGCTTGCGCGCGATCTCGACCTTCTGCACCCGCCGGTCGTCCGCCGCCTTGACGGTGAAGGTCAGCCCGCCCCAGACCACCAGCGAGCCCGTGGGCGGCACCCGGCCCGCGGTGGCGGTGAGGAAGCCGCCCAGCGTCTCGTAATCGCCGCCTTCGGGAAACTCGACGTCGAGGTAGGCCTCGAGGTCGCGGATGGAGATCTGCGCGTCGGCCAGCACCACGCCGTCGGAGAGGACTTTCAGCTTCTTGTCCTCGATGTCGCTCTCGTCGTGGATCTCGCCGACGATCTCCTCGACCACGTCCTCCAGCGTCACCAACCCGCTGGTGCCGCCGAACTCGTCGACGACGATGGCGAGGTGGGTCTTGCGCCGCTGCATCTCGGTGAGGAGCCGCGAGACCTTCATCATTTCGGGCACGAAGAAGGGCGCGCGCAGGTACCTGGGCAGCGAGAACTGCCCGGGAGCGACGCCCTTCTTGTCTCCCAGGCTGGGCCCTTCCGGACTCCGCCCTTCTCCGGCCAGGCCGGCTCCTCCGGCGAGGAGGCTCTTCACATAGAGGATGCCGACCACGTCGTCGAGGCTGCCCTTGAAGACGGGGATGCGCGACAGCTCGCTCTCGGTGACCAGCTTGAGCGCTTCTTCGTAGGTGGCGTTGTCCTCGAGCGCCACCACCTGCGTGCGGGGGATCATGATCTCCTTCACCAGCACCTCGGTGAAGGCCAGCACCGACGAGAGCAGCCGCTCGCGCACCTTGTCGATGGAGCCGTGCTTCGCCCCCTGCTCGATCAGGTACTCCAGCTCCTGGGAGGTGACCGACTCGATGGGGGCGTCGTCGGAGCCGGTGAGGCGGGCCAGCGCCCGCGGCAGCTGCACCAGCAGCCAGGCCAGGGGAAAGAGCAGGAAGTAGAAGAGCGCCACGAAGGGGATGAGGAAGAGGGCGAAGCCGGTGGCGTGGCGCTTGGCGAAGGTCTTGGGCGTGATCTCGCCGAAGAGGAGGATGACCAGCGTGGTGACGCCGGTGAGCAGCGCGATGGCGTGCGAGGCGCCCTGCTCGGCGGCGATGAGCGTGACCAGGGAGCCCATCCCGACGTTGACGAGGGTGTTGCCGAGCAGGAGCGTGGAGAGGATGCGGTCGGGATGCCTCTGCCAGAACTTGAGGAGCCCGTTGCGGAAGCCGC
>JAYWAJ010000290.1:0-12258 GCA_043782525.1 Deltaproteobacteria bacterium
TCGCGATCTTGTCGACATCCAACGTCGAGGTATTGGTCGCGAGGATGGCCCCCGGCTTCATCACCTCGTCGAGCTGCTTGAAGACCGCCTCCTTGACCGCCAAATCCTCGAAGACCGCTTCGATGACGATGTCGGCCTGCGCCAGCTCCTTGTACTTGAGCGTCGGACGGATCAGGCCCATCCGCTCCTCGACCTGCGCGGCGGTGAGCTTGCCCTTCTTCGCGCTCGCCTCGTAGTTCTTGCGGATGGTGGCGAGGCCCTTGTCCAGCTGCTCCTGCTTCGCTTCCAGCAACAGCACCGGGATGCCGGCGTTGGCGAAGTTCATGGCGATGCCGCCGCCCATGGTGCCCGCGCCGATCACCGCCGCGGACTTGACCGGCCGGGGCTGGACGTCGTCGGGCACGTCGGGGATCCGCGAGGCGGCGCGCTCGGCGAAGAAGGCGTGGCGCAGCGCCCTGGACTCACTGCTGGCCAGGAGCTGCAGGAAGAGCTCGCGCTCGGCCGCCTGCCCCTCCCCGAACGGCTTGCCGACGCCGGCCGCGACCGCTTCCAGCGCCTTCATCGGCGCCGGCGCCCCTTTCGCCACCGCCGCGACGGTGTTGCGCGCGAACTGGAAGAAGGCTTCGGCGTTGGGATGGGGATTGGGCAGATCGCGCACCCGCCTCAGCGGCCGGCCGGAGGCGACCACCTGGCTGGCGAAGGCCACGGCGCCACGCAGCAGGTCTCCTTCGATGATCTGGTCGAAGAGGCCCTTGAGCTGCCCGGCAGGCACCGCGGCGCCCGAGACGATCAGGTTCAGCGCCGTCTCGACGCCGACCAGCCGCGGCAGCCGCTGCGTTCCGCCCGCGCCCGGCAGGAGGCCCAGCTTCACCTCCGGGAGCGCGATCTGCGCGTCCGGCGCAGCCACCCGGAAGTGACAGCCCAGCGCCAGCTCGAGGCCTCCGCCCATGGCGGTGCCGTGGATGGCGGCGATGACCGGCTTTTCCATCTGCTCGATGGCGGCGATGATCGTCATCAGCGTTGGCTCGGCGGCGAGCCTGGGCGTCCCGAGCTCGCGGATGTCGGCGCCGCCGGAGAAGACCTTGCCCGCGCCGATCAGCACCACCGCCTGGACCGCCGCGTCCGCCGCGGCCCGATCGAGCCCGGCGAGGATCTCCCTGCGCAGGGGGTATCCGAGGCCATTGATGGGAGGGTTGTCGAAAGTAATGACTGCAACCGCGCCGTCCGTCGCGTAGCTCATGTCGTCCGTTCTCAGCGGGCCGTGCTGCTCGCGAATTGCTCGAGGTGGTGTTCGCTGTCACCGAGCGACAGCTCGAGGGCGGTGAGCCGCCGGAAGTGGTGGCTGATGAGCAGCTCGTCGGTCATGCCCATCCCGCCGTGGAGCTGGATGCTCTGCTGGCCGACGAAGCGGCAGGCCTGGCCCACCAGCGCCTTGGCCGCCGAGACCGCCCGCCGCCGGATTGCCGCGTCGGGATCGGTGCAGCGCATCGCCGCGAGGTAGCTCATCGACCGCGCCTGCTCGAGGTGCATGAGCATGTCGGCCATCCGGTGCTGCAGCGCCTGGAACTTGCCGATGGGCTGGCCGAACTGCTTGCGCGTCCTGGTGTACTCGACGGTGGCGTCGAGGCTGGCCTGCAGCGCGCCGACCGCCTCGGCGCAGAGCGCGGCGATGCCGAGATCGAAGACCGCCGCCAGCGCGGCAAAGGCGCCCCCCTCGGCGCCCAGCAGGCTGGTGCGCGGCAGGCGGACTTCATGGAGCGTGACGTCGGCGGCGCGCTGGCCGTCCAGTGTCGGGAAGGCCTGCAGCGTGAGGCCGGGCGCGTCGCGGGGCACGGCGAAGAGCGAGATGCCGGCGGGGTCGTCGACGGCAAAGGCGGTGCGGGCCGAGACCAGGAGCAGGTCAGCGGCGGCGGCGTGGAGGACGACGGCTTTCTTGCCCTCGAGCACGAAGCCGTCGGCGGTGGCCTGGGCGGTGGTGGCGACGCGCTCGAGCTGGTAGCGCGCCGCGGGCTCGCCGTGCGCGGGCACCACGATGAGCTCGCCCGCCGCCAGCCCGGGCAGCATCCATTTCTTCTGCTCCGCGGACCCGAGCTCGCGCACCAGCGCCGTCCCCAGGATCGCGCTCGGCAGGTACGGCTCGAGCAGCAGCCCCCTGCCGATGGCGTTCATGGTCAGGAGCACCTCGAGGGACGAGGCGCCCATCCCGCCCTGCTCCTCCGGGATCAAGAGGGCGAGCAGCCCCAGCTCGGCGAGCTGGGACCAGACCTCGCGGCTGAAGCCGTCCTTCGACTTGAGGATCGCCTTGCGCCGCTCCGCCGGATATTCGCGGGCGACGAAACGCTGGATGGTCTCGCCCAGCTGCTCCTGCTCTTTGCTGAAGTTGAAGTCCATGCGATAGGTCCGGAGCTAGAGCTTGAGCATCCATTGCGAGACGATGTTCTTCTGGATTTCATTGGAGCCGCCATAGATCGACGTCTTGCGCAGGTTGCAATAGGTGGCGCTGATTCCCTCCATTGACAATCCATAGGGCCCGCGCGCCTGCATCATCAGCTCCGCGATCGCCTGCTGGATCTCGGTGCCCTTGATCTTGAGCAGCGACGCCTCCGGGCCCGGGGCCTTGCGCGCGGCGTCGGCGGAGAGGACGCGCAGCTGGGTGATCTCCAGCGCCATCAGCTCGATCTCGACCTGGGCGATGCGCGAAGCGAAGGCCCGGTCCTCGAGGAGGGGCCGGCCGTTCTTCGACTCGCCCGCGGCGATCTGCTTGAGACGCTCCAGCTCGCGCTTGGAGGCGCCCACCCCCGCGATGTTGGTGCGCTCGTGCCCGAGGAGGAACTTGGCGTAGGTCCAGCCCTTGTTCTCCTCGCCGACCCGGTTCTCGACCGGCACCTGGACGTCCTCGAACCAGACCTCGTTGACCTCGTGCCCGCCGTCCATGGTGATGATCGGCCGCACGGTGATGCCGGGCGACTTCATGTCGATGAGCAGGAAGGAGATGCCCGCCTGCGCGCGGGCCACGGGGTCGGTGCGCACCAGGCAGAAGATCCAGTCGGCATATTGCGCGAGCGTGATCCAGGTCTTCTGGCCATTGACGAGGTACTGGTCCCCGCTGCGCACCGCCGCGGTCTTGAGGGAGGCGAGGTCCGAGCCCGACCCCGGCTCGGAGTAGCCCTGGCACCAGAAGTCCTGGGCGGCGGCGATGCGCGGGAGGAAGCGCTGCTGCTGCGCGGCGCTGCCGAAGGTCATGATCACCGGCCCCACCATCCGCAGCCCGAAGGGCAAGAGGCGCGGGGCCCCGCAGGCCGCGCCCTCCTCCTCGAAGATGAACTCGCGCACCGGGCCCCAGCCGGTGCCGCCGTGCTCCCTGGGCCAGGTGGGCGCGCCCCAGCCGTGCGCGGCGAGGATGCCGTGCCACTCCATCGTCTCGTCCCGGGTGAGGTGGCGGCCGCTCAGGACCTTGTCGCGGATCCCTTCCGGCAGGTTCTGGCGCACGAAGGCGCGCACCTCCTCCCGGAAGGTCTGCTCCTCGGCGGTGAAGTCCAGATCCATGGCGCTCCGGTCAGGGTTGGGGACGCTGCATCTTGCAGGTGGTGGGCAGCGCCGTGGAGGGTCCCTCCTGCCTGGTGTCCTCGCGGAAACCATATTCGCTGGACCCGTCGGCGGGAAACTTCACCTTCTTGCCGTCCACCTTGGCGAAGGTCTGGACGAAGAGCGGCTGGATGAGCTGGTGGTCCTCGGCGCGCATCTCGACGGGGCCGAAGTAACCCTCGAGCTTCATCCCCTCGAGCGCCCGGGCCACCTTGGCGGGATCGGTGCTCTTGCTCTGGATCATCGCCTTCTCCAGCATCTCCAGCGCGAGCGGGAGGTCGAGGGTGTACGGGTCCTCGGTGGGGCCGTACTTCTTCTTGAACTCCTCGAGGTAGGCCGCGGTCTTCTTCCCAGCGCCGTTGGGCGCGTAATAGGAGACGACCTTGACGTGGTCGAGCCCCGCCTCGCCGATGGCCGTCGGGGCGCCGACCACGCCGGCATAGAAGGTATAGAAGTCGACCTTCAGCCCCGCGCCCTTGGCGGCCTTGATGAGCAGGGCCAGATCGGTGCCCCAGTTCCCGGTGACGACGGTGTCCGCGCCCGAAGCCTGGATCTTGGCCACATAGGGCGAGAAGTCCTTCACCTTGGCCAGCGGATGCAGCTCGTCGCCGACGATCTCCACGTCGGGCCGCTTCTGCTTGAGCAGCTCCTTGGCCGTCTTCGAAACCTGATGACCAAAGGAGTAATCCTGCCCGATGATATAGACCTTCTTGATCCGCTTGTTCTTCTCCATCGCCGCCACGATGGCTCCGAGCTTCATGTCGCTGTTGGCGTCGAAGCGGAAGTGCCAGAAGCTGCACTTCGAGTTGGTGAAGTCCGGGTCGACGGCGGCGTAGTTGAGGAAGAGCACGCTCTTGTCGGGGTTGCGCGCGTTGTTCTTTTCGATGCCGTCGATGAGCGCCGCCGCCACGCTCGAGCCGTCGCCCTGCACCACGTAGCGGATGCCGTCGTCGATGGCGCGGCCCAGCAGCGTCAGGCTCTCTTGTGGGGAGAGCTTGTTGTCGGTGGCGACGACCTCCAGCTGCTGCCCGAGGATGCCGCCGCGGGCGTTGATCCGCGCTGCCGCGAACTGCAGCTCGCGCAGGCCGTGATCGCCGGTGGCGGCCATCAGGCCCGAGAGCGGGTCGATGTAGACCAGCTTGATCTGGGCGCGGGCCGGGCCGGTGACGGCAGCGAGAAGGAGGAAGAGCATCCAGGTCTTGGGCAGGTTCATGTCTTTCACCTTTGGAGAGAGGGAAAGCAGGGCGGTGCCGTCTGTGGCAGCTGTGAAACGGGTACCTCTACCACGCGAGCGGCAACAGGGATCAGCTCGCGCCGCAGGTCGAGAAGCGAAACGTTGACGTGAGGGTGGGTCGTCGTCGATGACGTCAACCCAAACCTGACGCTGGACAGCGCCGATCAATCTGGTTACGCCACGACTTCAAGCGCCGCCCGCCGGAGACTCCTCATGCAGATTCGCGTCGGCTTCGAGCTGGTCTACGACTGCCCCCAGCCCACCCCGATGATCTTCAACCTCAACGTCCACTTCACCCGGGTGGGCGACCTGGTCAGCCGCGACGACCTGGTCTTCGACCCGCGGGTCCCGGTCTCGGCCTACCGCGACAGCTTCGGCAACTGGTGCACCCGCATCGTCGCGCCCGCGGGCCGCACCCGCGTCACCGCCGACGCCATCGTCAACGACAGCGGAGTGCCCGACGCCGTCGTCCCCGAGGCGCAGCAGATCGCGGTGCCCGACCTGCCCGAGGAGGCCCTGCTCTTCCTGCTGGGCAGCCGCTACTGCGAGACCGACCGGCTCTCCGAGACGGCCTGGAACCTCTTCGGCCAGTCGCCCGCCGGCTGGGGCCGGGTGCAGGCGATCTGCGACTGGGTCCACAACCACATCACTTTTGGTTATGAGCACGCGCGCATGACGCGGACGGCGCTGGAGGCGTTCCAGGAGCGGACCGGCGTCTGCCGCGACTACGCGCACCTGGCCGTCGCCTTCTGCCGCTGCCTGAACATTCCGGCCCGCTACTGCACCGGCTACCTGGGGGACATCGGCTTGCCGCCGCCCTACAGCCCGATGGACTTCGCCGCCTGGTTCGAGGCCTTCCTGGGCGGCCGCTGGTATACATTTGATCCGCGCAACAACACGCCGCGCATCGGCAGGGTCCTCATCGCCCGCGGCCGCGACGCCTCCGACGTCGCCCTCAGCAGCTCTTTTGGTCCCAACACGCTGGCCAGCTTCAAGGTCTGGACCGACCAGGTCCGCGCTCCTACTTCCGCTTGAGCGCGACCTCGACCGAGAGCGTCTCGCCGCCGCCGCCGACGTAGAGCGTGCCCGAGGTCGGCGTCGCGTCGGTGTAGTTGCGGCCGGCGGCGACGCGGACGTGATCGGTCTGGGTGAGCACGCCGTTGGTGGGGTCGAAGCCCTTCCAGCCCACCTCCGGCAGGTAGACCTGCACCCAGGCGTGCGAGGCGTCGGCCATGCGCGCGTTCTCGGCCTTCTCGCCGGTGAAGAGGTAGCCGCAGACGTAGCGCGCCGGCACGCCGATGAGGCGCGCCAGGCAGATGAAGAGGTTGGCGAAGTCCTGGCAGACGCCGCGCCGGTTGACGAAGACGTCGAAGGGCGAGGTGGAGAGGCTGGTCGAGCCCTGCCGGTATTGGTAATCGGTAAAGATGGTCGCATTGAGATCGAGCAAGGTATCGAGCAGCTCGTAGTCGTTGCGCGAGGCGAAGCTCATCGCATAGTCGGTCAGCTCGGCCAGCTCGCTCTCGGGCAGCTCGGGCGGCAGCAGGAACGGCTGCAGGATCTGCCGCTGCCACGGCATCCACACCAGCGGGATGGTGGAGCGCACCCGCGCCGGCCGGAAGTCGAGGGGCTCGATGTCGAGCAGCTCGACGTCGGAGCGCGCCTCGATGGCGAGCTCGGTGAACGGCGTCTCCAGCATCAGCCGCCGCACCCGGTTGCCGAAGACGTCCTCGAAGTCCCGCTTCTGGCCCGGCACCGAGGCCTGCACCGAGCAGGCGTGCACCGTCTGCAGGCGGTCGTGGACGGGAAAGAGGCGCAGCACGTGCGCGCTGCGCTCCACCTGCTTCAGGTAGCGGTAGACGGTGCGGTGCAGGACTTCGTAGCGGCGCACCTCGGCGCGGGTGGTGGTGTGCAGCGGGCGCGCGCGGGGCACGAAGACGGCGGGGGGCGCGGTCATGCCCAGCGGCATCTGCCCGGCTGGCGGAGCCGCCGACGCCTGCGCCGACTGCGACTGGACCTGGGGAGGCGTCGGGTGGCTGACCAGGGTGCCCTGCGCGAAGAGCGCGTGCGGCAGCGCGGCGGGCGCCTCGGTGGGACGCGCACCGAGCGCGTCGGGCCCCAGCTCCGCGCGCACCAGCCCGTGGCGGACGATGAGCAGGTGCCCGGGCTGGAGCCTGCGGAAGTCGGTCCGGTCGCCCATGACGGCGCTGAGCGGGTTGGAGCTGACGACGATGCCCTTGCGGCCGCGATTTCCGCGGCGGGTCAGGTCGATGGTGACGTCCTGGTCCCCGAAGGCCAGCTGCTCGTGGGGCGGCAGGATCTCCCAGATGTACGCCTCGCCCTGCCCGCGCCGGTCGGCGTAGATGGCGAGATCCTGGCCGTCGGAGAGCGCGGTGGTGAGGCCGCCGTGCCGGTTGAGATCGTGAAACCAGGAGAGCAGCACCTTGGGCGGCACCTCGCCCAGGCTGCGGAAGCCGCAGTCGGCGATGCGGGCGAGCAGGTCGCAGAGGATCTGCTCGGTGTCGGTCGATCCGACCGGCTCGAACTGCGAGGTGAGGGCGAGCTTGCGCTCGAGGCTGCCGCTGTGGGCGATGAGCCAGTCGCGCCGTCCCCAGGAGCGCTGGAACGGCTGCGTGTTGGCCTCGGTGATCGCGCCCCAGATGGCGGTGCGCACGTGCATGACGAAGATGGACGACTCGAGCCGCTCCCACGCCGAGACCAGCGCGCTGCGCAGGCTGCCCTGCGAGGGGGCCGCCTCCTTGAGGACCAGGGCGGCAGGCTCTCCGCCGGGATAGCAGGCGATCCCCCAGCCGTCCGGCGGGGTGCGATTGGGGTCGAGGCAATGGAGGTCGAACGCTGGGGTCAGCGAGGCCTCGAACGACATGGCGAGCAGGTTGGGCATGCGAGGGGAGGATGTTACTCGGTTGGAGTTTTGGAACCCCGCGATTCGACGCGCCGTGACTTCATCAAGAATGTCCGTCCGGCGGCGGGGGCGGCCGGTCGAGGGGCAGCCTGCGGAGATCGAGCGTCCAGGGCGCGTCGGGGTGCTGGGCGGCGGGCGCGGCGGCGACGGGCCAGGGCAGCGCTCCCTCGGTGGTGAAGCGCTGCGCCCGGCGCGAGGCCGACTCGAAGCGGGTGAGCGGCTGCGCGTCGTAGGCGCGGCCTTCGGGATGCCAGACATGGTAGGCGCACGCGCCCAGCGACCTTCGCGCCCAGGCGTCCACCACGTCGAGGCGGATGGGATGGTGGATCCCCAGGTGCGCGTGCAGGCTGTGCGGGGGAGCCCAGGCGCGGAAGCGGACTCCGGCGGCTCCCTCGCCGGCGCGCCCCGTCGGCCGCAGCGGCAGCTGGTATCCGTTGACGAGGATCTGGTGGCGGCCCGGCACCAGGCCCTCGCAGCGGACCTCGATCCGCTCCACCGAGGAGTCGACATAGCGCGAGGTGCCGCCTCCCGACGGCTCCTCGCCGAGCACGTTCCAGGGCTCGAGCGCGTTGCGCACTTCCAGGAGCACCGGCCCCGCCTGCAATTGCCCCGCGACCGGGCAGCGCAATTCGAGGAAGGCCCGGTAGGCTTCGGCGGGATGCGGGAGGCCGCGCTCCTCGAGGAAGGCGAGGACGTCTTCGAAGTCGCGCCACATCCAGGTGGGCAGGAGGAAGCGGTCGTGCAGCTCCTGGCCCCAGCGCACCAAGGGCGCGCGGTACGGCTCCTGCGCGAAGGCGGCGATGAGCGCGCGGACCAGCTCGGTCTGCGCCACCATCATGCGCGGGTGCGGCGGCATCTCGAAGGCGCGCAGCTCGACCAGGCCCTGCCGCCCGTGCGGCGTGCGCCAGTCGAAGAGCTTGTCGATGCAGATCTCGGCGCGGTGGGTGTTGCCGGTGACGTCCACCAGGAGATTGCGGAAGAGCTGGTCGGAGAGCCAGGGCGGCGGCGGCGCGCCCTCCTTGTCGCCGTCGAAGGCGCGGGCGAGGGCGATCTCCATCTCGTAGAGCGCGTCGTGCCGGGCCTCGTCGAGCCGCGGCGCCTGCGAGGTGGGGCCGACGAAGAGGCCGCTGAAGAGGTACGAGAGCGAGGGGTGGTGCTGGACGAAGGTCAAGAGGCTGGCCAGCAGCCGCGGGTCGCGGACGAAGGGGCTCACCAGGGGCTTGGGGCCGCCGACGGTGATGTGGTTGCCTCCGCCGCTCCCGGCCTGGCGGCCGTCGAGCAGGTACTTCTCCGCCGAGAGCCCGACCTTGAGCGCGGCCTCGAAGACGGTCTCCACCAGCGCGGCGTGCTCGGCGAAGCTCGCGGTCGGAGGCAGGTTCACCTCGAGGACGCCGGGATCGGGCGCGACCGACAGCTCGACGAGGCCGGGGTTCCTGGCCGGCGGATAGCCCTCGAGCAGCACCGGAGCGCCTGCCGCGGCGCGCGCCTGGTCGATGACGGCGATGAGCCGCAGGAAGTCGTTGGCCGACGGCAGCGGCGGCAAGAAGACGCAGAGCACGCCCCCGCGCGGCTCGACGCAGAGCGCGGTGCGGACCGCCTCGCTCTTGGGCGGCGGAAGCTTCTGCTTGCGCGGCGGCGCCAGCGGCGCGCCGGGCGGGGCCTCGCGCTCCTTGCGGGCGCGGCGCTGCTCTTCCTGCTCCTGCGCTTGGGCGGCGGCTTCCGGCCCGCGCGGGTCGAGGGGCGCGAAGGGCTCCTCCTCGGCGACGAAGGGCGGCGCGGCGCCACCGAGCGAGGCGAGGGGCAGCCGCAGGCCCATCGGCGAGTCGCCCGGCAGGAGGAAGAGCCGGCCACGCCGGAAGCTCCAGCGCTCGCTGACGAAGACGCCTTCCCGCGCCGCGAGGGGGAGCACGAAGCCCGCCGGAGTTGCGAGCCCGCGGTCGAGGACGCGCGCGAGCCGCCTGCGCTCCTCGGGATCGCGCAGGTCGGCCAGGAGCGGATCCTGCTCGACGGGGAGCGAGGCCTCGTCCTGCAGGTGACGCCAGGGATCCTCGCTCGCCTCGTGGACGAAGCCTGCGACCCCCAGCGCCGCGGCGATCGCCTCGCAGAGCTTCTGCGCCGCCGGGACCAGCCTGGCATCGGTCGCGCCCTGGGCGAGCCCGGGCTGCTGCGGCCAGGCGGCGTCGGTCTCCTGCGTCCAGAGCGGGGCAGAGTCCTTGCGACCGATCAGCGCCAGCGTCCAGCGCGGCAGGCTCTCGCCGGGATAGTGCTTGCCCTGGCGCAGGAGGAGGATGCCGCCCGGACAGAGCCGCTGCTGCAGCTCGCGGGAGAGCGAGAGGCCCTGCTCCCACTTGGTGGTCCCGAGCGCGTCGGTGTTCCACTCGGGCCGCTCGGTGTGCAGCCGCGAGTTGAAGGTCGGCTCGCCGCCGCAAGTCAGCGCCACGCCCAGCGCCGACAGCTTCGCGTCGGTGGCCGCGCCTGCCGCGCAGAGGGACTCCCAGGTCTCCTCGGTGAAGGGCGCGGTGGGCCGCACCTCGTGGCCGAGGCGGCCGATGCGCATCTCGAAATCGACGCCCTCGGCGCCGATGTCGCTCGCGCCCTCGACCGGCGCCGCCAGGAGCGGCAGCGCGGTGCAGGCGAGGGGAATGTGGCCCTCGCCGCAGAGGAGCCCGCTGGTGGCGTCGAGGCCGATCCAGCCGCCGCCGGGCAGGAAGACTTCGGCCCAGGCGTGCAGGTCGACCACGTCGCGGGACACGCCCTTGGGCTGGTCCGGCAGCATGCCCTCGTCGGTGAGCTGGACGAGATATCCGCTGACGAAGCGCGCGGCGAGGCCCCGGCTGCGCAGGGCGGCGACCAGGAGCACCGCCGAGTCGCGGCAGCTGCCCCGGCCATGGCGCAGCGTCTCCTCCGGCGTCCAGACGCCCGCTTCCTCGCGGATGACGTAGCGGATCTTCTCGTGCACGAGGCGGTTGAACTCCACCACCAAAGGGACGGTCCGGCCCTTCTGCGGCAGCGTGCCGAAGAACGCGTCGGCGAGCGGGCCGCAGGCGAAGGCGGGGTCGGTCCGGTCGAGGTAGGCGGCGAGGTCGCTCGCCAGCGGCCCGTATTCGAAGGGCGAGTCGTCGGCGTAGGCGTCGAGGGTGAAGTCGAAGGGGTTGACCGGCCGGATGTCCACCGCCAGCTCGACGGCGACCTCCAGCTCCGGCACCGGCGAGGCCCAGGTCGCCCGGGCGACGTGATTTCCCGACGGGTCCTGCTGCCAGCGGAGGTCGCCCGGCGCGGTGACCCGCAGGCTGTAGGTCTCCACGTGCGCCTTGGCATGCGCCGCCGGACGCAGCCGGATGAGGTGGGGCCCGAGGACGGCCGGTCGCGGATAGCGGTAGCGGCTGCGATGCTGGAGGAGGACGCGCACGGGGTACATGTAGCGTAGGAGCGGGCGGAAAGGGCAGTCCCCGCTCCCGCCGCCCTCAGCGGTGTTTCTTTCGCTCCTCCTCGACCTGGTACTGCCGGACCACCCCGTCATGCCAGGCGAAGACCTGCTCGTGGGCGCGGGCGACGCGGTCGGGATAGAGGTCGGCCAGGTTGACGCGCTCGCCGGGATCGCTGCCCAGGTCGAAGAGCTCCGGGCTGCGGCGCCAGTGCGCGGCTCGCTGATCCGGCGCGGAGGGACACGCACGCCGGAAGGATCGTGGATGAGGAAGGGGATGCGCAGGGTCTCGTCGTACGGCACGTTGTTGTGCCCGCCCAGGCCGTGCTCGTAGAACGCCTCGCCGTGGTCGCCGATCACCACGAAGAGGGTGTCGTCGAACCGCCCCGCTTCCTGGTAGACGTCGAAGAGCGCCCGGAGGAAGAAGTCGTCGGCGCGGATGGCGTTGTCGTAGCAGTTCACCTCCGCGTCTCCGTCGAAGGAGACGAAGCCGTGGCGGGTGAGCGGCTGGCAATGGTAGTGCGCGTTGACGGTGAGATAGGTGGCGAGGAACGGGCCCTGCGGGTGGGCGGCGAGCCAGCGCCGCGTCGGGGCCAGGAGCGCGTCGTCCTCGGTCCCGAGCACGTTGGGCTGCTCGAAGCCCTTCGTGTCCCTGGCCGAGGGCGCGATGAACTGGCGGAAGCCCATCTCGTAAGCGGTTTGGATGCGGTCGTCGAGGCGCGGGTCGGCGGACTGCAAGTAGACGGTCGCATAGCCCTGGTCCGCGAGCAGCGCCGGCAGGCAGCCATAGAGCAGGCCGAGCACGGCCGACTTCGGCTCCACCGAGTGCGACGGCTCGAGCCCGCACAGCACCGCCACCAGCGCCTTGGGCGTGCGGGTGATGACGGAATAGGCGTGCTCGACGAAGAGGCTGTGGCGCGAGAGGTCGGCGAGGAAGGGCGTGGTGGCGAGCTTCGGCGCGTAGGGAGTGGTACCGATCGCCCGCGTCGACTCGAGGACGACGATGACGACGTTGGCGGGCCGCCGCGCGTGCAGCCGGACGATGCGCCGCTCGAACGGCCGCAGGCCTTGGAGCTGCTTGGCGATGGAGGCCGG
>JAYWAJ010000291.1:0-4577 GCA_043782525.1 Deltaproteobacteria bacterium
GAGCGGCGCGCTGCTCGCGGTCCTCTTCGCGCTTTTGCGGCGCGACGCGGCCCAGGCGAGCGGGAACCCGGGGCCGTCGTTCCTCGCCGTCGGGATCGCGGCTGCTCTGGGCGCGGGTGCGGTGGCGCTGGCCGCGCTGGCGCTCTCCCCTTTGGCGACGGCGCTGGCCGTGCTCCTTCCCGGTTGGCTGGCGACGGGCGCGTCGGGCGCGGCCTTCGGGCTCTGGGCCGGGCTGGCCGCGGCGCCGCTGCACGTCGCGCTGGGCGCCGACGCGGTGGAGGCGCGGCTGCTGGCGCTGCGGCCCTCGTTGACACCGGAGGTGCGCGGCCTCGCCGAGCGCGCAGCCCAGGCGCGGCGCAGCGCCGCCGCGGAGCTGCCGGCCGGAGCGCGCGGCGATCTGCGCGGCCTGCTCGAATCCCTGGCGCTGGCAGCGCTCGACGTCGCCGGGCGGACGGCGTCGCTCTCCCGCTCCGCCGCGCCCGCGCTGGAGGAGGAGATCAAGACCCGCTTCGCGGAGCTGACCCGGAGCGCGGCCAGCGCGGAAGATACCTCCGCGCGGAGCAGCTACCGGCGCGCCGCCGAGGCGCTGGAAGGCCAGCTCGAGCACTTTGGCCGCGTCCGCCGCGCCCGGGAGCGCGCGCTGGCCCGGCTGCACGAGGACGTCGCACACCTCGAACGCGCCCGCTTCTCCCTGACGCTCCTGCGCGGGGCCGATCAGGTCCGCGGCGCCGCCGAGCTCGATCTGCTCCAGGAGCGCCTCCAGCACGGCGCGCTCGGCTTCGAGGCCGAGGAAGAACTGGCCGGGGAGGCGCTGGCCGGGGAGGCGCTGGCCACCCCTTCCCCGCGCGCCCGGGTGGAGTAGTGTTGCGCCGTGGAGGACGTCTGGGAGCCGGCGCAGTACCAGCGCTTCCGCGAGGAGCGGGAACAGCCCTTTCATGACCTGCTGGCGCTGGTCGAGCCGCGGCCCGCGCTGCGCGCCGCCGACCTGGGCTGCGGCACCGGCGCGCTGACGCTGCTCTTGCACCGGACTCTTTGCGCGCGGGAGACGGTGGGCCTGGACAGCTCGGCGGCGATGCTGGCCAAGGCGCCCGAGGAGCCCGGGCTGCGCTTCGAGCAGCAGGAGATCGAGCGCTTCGCGCCGGCGGAGAAGTTCGACCTGGTCTTCAGCAACGCCGCGCTGCACTGGGTGGCCGACCATCCGGCGCTCTTGCGGCAGCTGGCGGCGGCGCTGCGGCCGGGCGGCCAGCTCGCCGTGCAGATGCCGATGAACGACGCGCATCCCTCGCATGAGGCGGCGCACGAGCTGGCGCGGACGCCGGAGTTCCGCGCGCGGCTGGGCGGCTTCGAGGGGCGCCCTCCGCTGCTTGCGCCCGTGCGCTACGCCGAGCTGCTGCAGGGGCTGGGCTTTGTCCGGCAGAAGGTCCGCGTCGAGGTCTACGGCCACCTCCTCGAGAGCAGCGAGCAGGTGGTCGAGTGGGTCCGGGGTGCGCTCCTCACCGACTACCAGAAGCGCCTCGCGCCGCCCGACTGGGAGCGCTTCCTGCAGCGCTACCGCGAGCTGCTGCTGGCGCGGATCCCCGACCAGCGGCCCTTCTTCTACACGTACCCGCGGATCTTCCTCTGGGGCGCGCTACCTGACGGCTCGCGTAGTTAGGACCCGTGCTCGTCCTCGTCCTTGTTTCGGTGCTCGGTGTCGGGCTTGTGCTGGTGGTCGTGGATCGCGCGCCACGCGATTGCGCTCAGAATCGCAGCTGAAGATTTCACGGCGCTTCCATCTCGTCCACCAGCACCAGCACCAGCACCAACACGACATCGGCCACGGAAACGAGGACGAGCGCGAGCACGGCTGTAAATCGATCGCCATGGCCCTGGCGGGGGCGCTGCCGACCCGCCGTATCGAATCAACGACCGATGCGGCTGCGCGCCTCCGAGAGCGCGCGGTGGATCTCTTCCAGCGCGGTGCGGCTCTGCGCTGCCTCGTCGACCTCGGCGTTGGCGGCGAGCAGCTCCTCGGCGAGGCGGTCGCGATCGCTGCGGGCGGCGAGCAGCTCTTCGCGGGCCTCGTCGCGCTCGCGGGTGCGGTCGGCCAGCTCGAGGGTGAGCCGCTGGGCGACCTCGCGGGCCTGGGCGACCTCGGCCCTGGCGCGCTGGACGTCCTGCGCCGCGGCGGCGCTGCGGGATTTCTCCTCGCGCTGCTCGCGGGAGAGGCGGGCCACCTGCGCGAGGGCTCCGTCGCGCTCGGCTTCGAGCAGCTCCAGCTCGCCGAGCAGGTCGCGGGCGGCGGCGGCGCGCTTGTCCACCTCGCCGGTGAGGCGCTGGTTCTCGGCGCGCTCGTCGCGGGATTCGTCGGCCGCCTTCTGCAGGCTCTGCAGGGCGGAGTCCAGGTCGGACTTGAGCCGCGCGTTGGCTTCGGCGGCGCGGGAGAGATCGGAGGTCAGCTCGCGGGCGAGATCGGCGACCTCGGCGGCGGCCGTCGAGGGGCGGCGGCGCTTGCCGGCAGGCGGGGGCGCCTCGGTGAGCGGTTCGGCGGCGGCGGCGGCGCGGCGGCGGACTTCGGATAGCTGCGACGAGCGGTCGTGATCGGGGACCGGTGCGCGGGCAGGCTCGGCCATCGCCGCGCGCATCGGCGTCGCGGCGCGGATCGGCTCCGGCGTCGGGGGCGGCGGCGGCACGGCGGAGAGCATCGGCGCCGACTCCTCGACCACCGGCGCGATCGGCGGCGCCAGCGACTCCTTCGCCGCCTGCTCCTGCGCTTCGGCCAACGGGTCGGCCTCCGCTGCTCCGGGCGCCGGGTCCTCCGCCCGTCGCCCGGCAAAGCCGGTCTCGTCCAGCGCCCGTCCCAGCCGCACCCGCGGCCGCACCTTGGGGACGTTGTCTTCGAAGCCGCTCTTCATTCCCTGCTCCTCATGCCGGCTCCGCCAGCTTCAGCTTGCCCCACTCGCCGATGCGCCCCTGCACTTCGTCGAGCACGGCCTGGATGTCGGTCGCGCCCTTGCTCTCGGAATCGTAGGCGAAGATGGGAACGCCCTCGCTGGACGCCTGCGCGAACTTGGTGCACTGCCGGATGACCTGCTTGAGCAGGAAGTCCGGATAGTGCTTCTCCAGCGCTTCCTTCGCCTCTTTCGCGATCTTGTACGTCGCGTTGTAGGCGTTGATGACGATGAAGATGTGATCGAGCACGTGCTCGAGATCTTCCTCCAGCCCCTGCACCGTCTCGAAGAGCAGCTTGAGGCCATGGAATGAGAGGAAGTCGGCTAGCACCGGCACGAAGAGGTCGTGCGCGGCCATGAGCGCGTTGAGGTTCAGGAGGCCGAAGCTGGGCGGCGCGTCGAGCACCGCGAAGTCGTAGGCGCCCTCGACCTCCTTGAGCACGTTGCGCAGCCGGAACTCGCGCGCGGCCAGCGGCATCAGCGAGAGGTCGATGGTGCTCATGGTCAGGTTCGACGGCACCAGGTCGAGCCCGGGCATTCCGGTCTTGACGATGACCTTGGCGAGGGGCGTCTTCTTGATGATGGCGTCGAAGAGGGTGCTCTCCGCCTCCTCGCCGGAGACGCCCAGGCACTTGGAGGCGTGGCCCTGCGAGTCGAGGTCAATGACGAGGACGCGGTAGCCCATCTCCGCCAGGCGGAAGGCGTAGCTCGACGACACCGAGGTCTTGCCGGTGCCGCCCTTGAAGTTGAGGAAGAGCTGCTTGCGCATCGGGCGGCGGGCGGGAACGCGGCCCAGCTTCTCCCGCGCGGCGGCGAGGTCGTCGACGGAGTAGAGCGTCTTCTGCGCGGCGCCGGGCCCGGGCTTGACGGTGGAGTGGACGGCGCCGCTCTCCTCGGCCTGCACGAGCTCGCGGGCGGAGAGCCCGAGCACTTCGGCGAAGCGGCGGCTCGAGTAGCGGATCTGTTCCATCACCTTCCACCTCCATCGGCCAGCACCAGGCGCTTGCCGCGGCGCCCGAGGCGGCCAGCGGCGAGCAGCCTGCCGGCGAGGGACCTGGCTTCGTCTTCGGGCACGCCGACGTGCGCGGCGATCTCCGCCTCGGTGAGGCCGAAGAGCGCGGCCTGCACGGCTTGCAGGATCTCCGCGGCGGGATCGCGGGCGGGCGGCGCTGCGGGTTCGACGGGGGCGGGCGCTTCGCGGCGGGCGGCTTCGCAGGCGGCGCGGACCGAGGCCTCGGGGTCGGAGGAGAGCTGCGCCAGCAGGTCCTCGAAGCCTTCGGCGGCGGCCAGCGCGGCGGCGCGGCGGCGGACGGCGGCGGAGGGATCCTGCGCGGCGCAGACCAGCGCGGCGCGGGCGCGGGAGGGCAGGGTACAGAGCGCTTCCGCCGCGGCCAGGCGGACCAGGGGCGGCTCGTGCGTCGCCTGCAGCTGCGCGACGATCTCGGCGGCGCCCTCCGCCCCGCAGGCGGCCAGCGCGCGGGCCATCTGCGCGCGCGCCTTGGAGTCGCGCTCGACGCCGAGCGCGGAGGCCAGCACCGGAGCCGCGGCGGCCAGCGGCACCGCGGCGAGGTGCCGGGCGGCCTGCTCGCGCCGCGAGGGCTCCGCGGCGGTCAGGTTGCGCAGGCACTGGTCGGCGAGCGCCCGGGC
>JAYWAJ010000292.1:0-12123 GCA_043782525.1 Deltaproteobacteria bacterium
GGGCAACATCTCCAGCAGCGCCTGCGCCGGCGTGCCCAGCACCACCGTGTCGCAGACCTCGAGGGCGGCGTCTTCCAGCGAAGTGGCGGCATGGACCGCGCCTTCCTCGAGCGCCTGCTCCCGCGCCCGCGGGTCGAGGTCCACGCCGATGATGCGCAGCATCGGCCGGGCGCGCCGCAGCGCCAGCGCCAGCGAGCCGCCGATGAGGCCGAGGCCGATGATGGCAATGCGGTCCGGGTCCGCCATGGGTGCAAGCGTACACCTCCCGGCGGCGGGGCGGTATCGCCGGGTCAGCAGCCGGCGGGCGGGCAGCAGACCTGGGCTCAGGCCTGAAGCCTGCCTCAGTGCGCCTCGATGAACCCGCCGTGCTTCTCCAGAAACGTCTCGTAGTCCCCGGCGAAGTCCTCCATGCCGCCGTGGTGGAAGGCGAGGATGCGGGTGGCGACGGTGTCGATGAGGTCGCGGTCGTGGGCGACGAAGATGACCGTGCCCGGATAGTTGGCGAGCCCTTCGCCCAGCGCCGAGATGGATTCCAGGTCGAGGTGGTTGGTGGGCTCGTCCAGCACCAGCACGTTGGGCTGCACCAGCATCAGCTTGCAGAAGAGGAGCCGCACCGCCTCGCCGCCGCTCAAAGCCTTGGTGGGCTTCATGCCCTCGTCGCCGCGAAAGAGCATGCGCCCGAGGAGGCCGCGGATCTGCTCGTTGCCCGCCGAGGGGTCGATGTCGTGCAGGTAGTCGAAGCAGGTGGTCCCCACCGGGATGATCGGCTTCACGTCCTGCGGCATGTACCCGATCTGCGCCTCGTGGCCCCAGGTGACGCTGCCGGCGTCGGGCTTCAATTCGCCGAGGAGGGTGCGCACGAAGCTGGTCTTGCCGGCGCCGTTGCGCCCCACCACCGCCACCCGCTCGCCCTTGGTGATGAGCGCCGAGAACTTGGTGAAGAGCGGCTTGTCGAACTTCTTCGAGAGGCCGTCGATGGTCAGCGTCTGCTTCCCGCTGGGCCGCTTCTGCTCGAACTTGATGAAGGGCCGGGCGATGTTGGACTTCTTCACGTCGGAGAGCGAGAGCTTCTCCAGCTGCTTGATGCGGCTCTGCACCTGCGAGGCGCGCGTTCCCGCCGAGAAGCGGGCGACGAACTCCTGCAGCTGCTCGCGGCGCTTGGTCTTGTCGGAGTTCTCCGACTCGATGCGGGAGCGGACGCTGGCCTTGGCCCGCACCATGTCGTCATAGGTGCCGGTATAGGTGATGATAGTCTCGTAATCGATATCGGCGATATGGGTGCAGATGGCGTTGAGGAAATGCCGGTCGTGGGAAATGACCACCAGCGTTCCTTCGAATTGCAGGAGGAAGTCCTCCAGCCAATGGATCGAGTCGAGATCCAGCGAGTTGGTCGGCTCGTCGAGGAGCAGGGCGGTGGGCTTTCCAAAGAGCGCCTGCGCCAGCAGCACGCGCACCTTGTTGCCGCCGGTGACCTCGCGCATCTTCTTGTGCTGCTCCGACTCGAACACGCCCAGGCCTTCGAGCAGCGTCGCCGCCTGCGCCTCGGCGGAGTAGCCGTCCTCCTCGGCGATGGCGCCTTCCAGCTCGCCCAGCCGCGAGCCATCCTCGTCGGTGAGGACGGCCTTGGCGAGCAGGCTCTCCTTCTCCTGCATGGCCTCCCAGAGGACGGAGTTGCCCATCAGGACGGTGTCGAGGACGGTCCGCTCCTCGAAGGCGTACTGGTCCTGCTTCAGCATGGAGAAGCGTTTGGGGCGCGAGACCACGCCGGAGTCGGGCTCGAGGTCGCCCCCGAGGATCTTCATGAAGGTGGTCTTCCCGGCGCCGTTGGGCCCGGTCAGGCCATAGCGCCGGCCGGCCGGGAACGCGGTGGAGACGTTCTCGAACAGCTTCTTGCCGGCAAAGGCCTTGGTGACGTCTTGAACCTGAATCATAAGGGGGCCGCAAATAACACAGCAGCAGCATCCGGGCCACCGGGAATGCCCTCAGGCTGCACCCGAAAGCCTGAGGCCTGCAGCGGCCGAAGGTGTCACGCCTTCGGCGGGTGCTTCTGCAACTTCCGCTGCAACGTCCGCCGGTGCATCTTCAGCCGCCGCGCCGCCTCGGAGATGTTGCCGTCGCAGTCGGAGAGGATGCGGTTCAGGTACTCCCACTCCTGCCGGTCGAGAGAGGGCACGTCGTGCATCGCCGTCGGCCGCTTTCCCTGCAGCGCCGCCTCGATCTCCTCGGCGTCGGCCGGCTTGTTGAGATAGTTGATGGCGCCCAGCCGCACCGCCTCGACCGCGGTCCCGATGGTCCCGTACCCCGTCAGCACGACCACCTGTGGCGGCTTGGGCAGCCCGCGCAGCGTCTTCACCACCTCGAGCCCCGAGCCGCCCGGCATGCGCAGATCGACCACCGCGTAGTCGGGCGCCCCTTCGCGCAGGGCGGCGGCCAGGTCCGCGGGCGAGGCCGCCACCGACACTTCGTAGTTGCGCCGCAGGAAAGCGTTGCGCAGCGCCAGCCGAAAGGGCTCGTCGTCGTCGACGATGAGAATCCGCATGGGGCGGTGTCTAACAAATCGCAGGCCGCGCTGCCAGAACAGCGTGGCCCCGCCGCAGTCAGGCCTCGGGCATGGTCAGGGTGACGCGGGTTCCCCGGCCCTCGGTGGAGTGAACTTCCAGCTCCCCGCCCTCGCGCTCGACCACGTGGCGCGCGAGGTAGAGGCCCAGCCCGGTCCCGCGCCCCGGCTCCTTGGTGGTGAAGAAGGGCTCGCCGATGCGGCGCAGCAGCGGCTCGGGCACGCCGACGCCGTTGTCGGAGACGGTCAGCTGCAGCTCGTCGCGGACCCGGGAGAGCGAGACCCGCACCCGGCTCGCCGCGCTGCCGCCGGTCGCCTCGGCGGCGTTGTCGAGGAGGTTGGCGATAGCCTGCTCGAAGGCGCGCACCGGCAGCCGCGCCCGGGCCCGCTGGAGGTCCGGCGCGACCAGCAGCTCCGGCCTGGGCCCCGGCCGCCCCTCCTGCCAGCGCCGCACCGCCGCCTCCACCACCGGGGCCAGCTCGAACTCCTTGGCTTCCTCGAGGTCGGCCCCGCCGCGGGGCGCGAGCATGCTGCCGGTGATCTCCTTGCAGCGGCGCACCTGCCTGCGAATCTCCTCCGCCTCGGCGCGGCGGTCCCCCTCCAGCTGCGCCGTCAGCTCCCCGGCGAGGATGGCGATGGTGCCGAGCGGCGTGTTCAGCTCGTGCGCGGTCCCCGCCGCCAGGGTCCCCAGGGCCGCCAGCCGCTCGGCCGCCTCGGCGTCGGTGCGGGCGCGCTCCAGCTCTTCGCCGCGCCGCCGCAGGGCCTCGCTCATCCGCAGGGAGAAGGTCGAGATGAAGGCGGCCGCCACCACGAAGGCGATGTAGCGCCCGCTCAGGAGCAGCGAGGCCGGGTCTCCCCGGAAGGCCAGCTCGTGGGCGGGCGCCAGCTGCAGGCCGCTGAAGGCGACGATGCTGGCCGCCGCCACCAGGATGCTCCAGCGCGCCGGCAGGATGACCGCGCCGATGGTAATATGTACCAGGTATAAAACAGAGAAAGGATTCTCCCGCCCGCCGGAGAGTGCGAGCAGCGCCGTGAGCGCGCCGATGTCCGCCAGGAGGTTCAGCGCGCTGGTGCGGTCGGTGGGCCGCCCGCCGCGGGCGAGCCAGGCGCCCAACGCGAGGTTGGCGACCGCCAGCGCCCCGCAGACTTCCAGCATCGCCGCCACCGGCAGCGGGCGGGTGAGGAAGCGTCCCGCCACCAGGATGGTGATCACCTGCCCGGCGACGGCGCCCCAGCGCAGCCGCGAGATCCAGCGCAGGTTGATGCGCGCCGCCGACTCCAGCTTCATGGCGTGGAGGTCCCGAAGAGCCGGTCGCAGAGTAGGAAGGCCTGCATGGCGCCACCATAGCGCGCGGGCCGCGGCAACTGTTGAACCGCGGCCGGGGAGGCCGTACCTTGCCGCCCCTTGGACCGCCTGCAGCGAGCGTTGGGAGTGACGCGCGTCGCGCGGGTGACCGGCCTCGACCGCGCCGGCGTGGAAGTCGCATGCGCGGTGCGGCCGGGCGGACACGTGCTGCAGATCGCCAACGGCAAGGGCGAGAGCTGGGAGCAGGCGCGCGCCTCGGCGCTCTCGGAGGCGGCGGAGCTGTGGGCGGCGGAGCGGCCGCCGGCCGGCCTCGTCTGGGGATCCCAGGGGGAACTGTCGGAGCGGCAGACGGCCCTGCCGGAGGACCGGGTGGCGCCGCGGCTCTGGTCTGCGGACACGCGCCTCGCCTGGGCTCCCGCGCTGGCTCTCTCTGGAACCGAGGTGCTGGTGCCGGCGCAGGCGGTCTACTGCCCGCCGCAGGGAAGCGCGCCGCTGGGACCGGCCGTCTTTCGCTGGAGCACCAACGGAATGGGCGCGCACCCTCGACGAGAGCTGGCGGTGCGCCACGCGCTGCTCGAAGCGCTGGAGCGCGATCAGCTCGCCCGCGCGCTGCCGCACGGCTGGACGGAGCGCGCCATCGCCACCCGCAAGCTGGACGTCTCGGGGCTTGCGCTTTGGCGGCAGCTGCGCGAAGCGCGGCTGCAGGCCCATGTCTTCGACCTCTCGGGCGCGCTGCCGGTGGCGGGCGCGGTGTTGGTGGATCTCGACGGCGGCCCGGTGCCGCTGACGGCGGGCTATGCCTGCGGCCTGACGGCGCTCGAGGCGGTGCGGGGCGCCCTGCTGGAGGCCGCGCAGTCGCGGCTCACCGACGTGCACGGCGCCCGGGAGGACGTCGAGCCGCGGGCGGAAGCGGAGACGCGCGGAATGGCCGAGGCCTGCGCGCGGGCGCGTCCGGTGCGCCAGCTGCGCGAGATGCCGGCAGTCCGCGAAGGAAGGCTGCTGGCGCACTTCCGGATGCTGTCGCCGGGCGCGGCCGTGGTCGAGCTGGCCCGCGAGCCGCTGCACGTCGTCAAGATCATCGCGCCCGGGCTGCGCGTCTCGGGGCTCCTGTGATCGTCGCCTTCCTCGGACCTTCGCTGCCGGCTTCCGCAGCGCGCCGCGCCGCGGGGAAGGGCGCGGCCTCGCTGCGGGTGCTCCCGCCGGCGCGGCAGGGTGACCTCTGGCGGGCGCTGCGCCTGCGGCCGCGGGCCATCGCGCTCATCGACGGCGTCTTCGAGTCGCAGCCCAGCGTCTGGCACCACGAGATCCTCGACGCGCTCGACGCCGGCGTGGCTGTCTTCGGCGGGGCCAGCATGGGCGCGCTGCGGGCCGCGGAGCTGCAGTCGGAGATGACCGGGCGCGGCCCGACCCAAGGGATGGTCGGCGTCGGCCGCATCTTCCGCTGGTACCGCGACGGCGTCATCACCGACGACTCCGAGGTCGCGCTGCTCCACGCCGACGCCGAGCACGGCTTCGTGCCGCTGACGCTCCCGCAAGTCAACGTGCGCTGGGCCGCGCAGGAGGCGGTGCGCGCGGGTGTGCTGCGGGCCAGGGAGGCGCGCGCGCTGGTCGAGCGATCGGCGCGGATCTTCTACCAGGAGCGGACCTGGGAGCCCTTGCTGCAGGCGCTGCCCGCCGCGGCGCGGGCGAAGTGGAAGAAGTGGCGGGTGCCAAACCTGAAAGCGCAGGACGCGCGGGAGACGCTGCAGGCGGCGCGCGAGGCGGTGGCGATCCACGCGGACCCGCCGACGAACCCGTCGCGGCGAGGTGTGCTGGCGGTGCGCTCACCGGCGCCGCGGCAGCCGGCGCCGTCTTCACTGGTGCGCAGGCGGCGCGCCTCGGCCGGAGACCTCTGGCAGCGCCCGGATGCCGCCGCCCTCTCCGACGCCGGACTGCGCCGCGCGCTCCTGGCCGGCTGGGCGCGCGACGCAGGGCTGCGGGCGACGCCGGCGGAGATCGAGGCCGCGCAGAAACAGTGGCGCCGCGCGCTGGGGACCCGCGACCTGCCCGCGCGCACCGGCCTCGACGCCGCCGAGGTGCTGCGCTTCTGCGAGGAGCTGGCGCTGGAGCGGCTGGTGCTCGATCACGCCCCGCGCTGGGTCAACGACGGCCCCTCCGCGGACGAAGCCCTGCTCGCCGAAGCGCGGCGGCGCGGGCTCGCTCCCGGGCCGCCGCCAGCGAAGCCCGGCCGCCGCCACCCGCAGCGGTGACCGCTTCCCCCTCGCCTCCCGCCGTGCGAGTCTCCCGCGCCGATGGACTTCCTGCCGCGCCGCCACACCCTCCATGCGCAGTCGCTCTACCTCTGGACGCTGCTCAAGCGGTTCCGCTTTACCTTCCTGATGCTGGTGGTGCTGGTCTTCGGCGGAGGCTCGCTGCTGCACCTCCTGCTCGAGCGCGCCGGCAGGCCGGTGGGCCTCGGCCGCTCGATCGTGGCCGCCTACTTCCTGCTCTTCGCGCAGCCGATCATCGACATCCCCGACAACGGCCCGGTCGAAATCCTGGCGGTGCTCATCCCTCCGCTCGGCATCACGGCGGTGGCCGAAGGGCTGGTGCGCTTTGCCTATCTCTTCTTCGCGCGTGAGCGAAACGACAAGGAGTGGTTCTCGGTGCTGGCGCAGACAATGAACGACCATGTGATCATCTGCGGCGCGGGACGGGTGGGCTTCCGCGTCTTCGAGCAGCTGCAGAAGCTGGCCGTGCCGATGGTGGTCATCGAGCGCGACGAGTCCAAGCCCTTCCTCTCCGAGATTCGCGCCGCCGGCGTGGCGGTGCTGATCGAGGACGTGCGCGCGGCCGGCGCGCTCACCCGCGCCAATCTGCAGAAGGCCCGCTCCATCGTCTGCGCCACCGACGACGACCTGGCCAACCTCAACGTCGCCCTCGACGCCCGCAAGCTGAAGGCCGGCATCCGGGTGGTGATGCGGCTCTTCGACGACGACCTGGTGGAGAAGACGCGGGTCAGCTTCGAGGCGCAGGCCTTCTCCACCTCGGCGCTGGCGGCCCCTGCGCTGGCCATGGCGGCGCTCGATCCTTCGATCAAGAACTCGTTCGAGGTGGGCGGGCGGCTGATGGTGGTGGCCGAGCTGATCATGCAGGGGCCCCTCTGCGGGCGCAGCGTGGCGCAGCTGCGCGACGAGGCGGGGGTGCTGGTCATCCACATCGTGCGCAAGTCCGGGGAGACCCTCTTCGACCCGGCGGGGCAGTGCTGCTTCGACCCCGGCGACCGGGTCACCGTGCAGGCGACGCTCAAAGCGTACCAGGGCTTGCGCGGGAAGCTGATCGCTGCGTAGAGAGCGGCATGACCGCAGCCGCGCTCTTCGCAGGGACGCCCGCCGGATTCGAGCGGGCGTCGAAGGCAGATCTGGATCGCGCCCGCGCTGCCGTCACGCGGCTCAAGCGCATGCCGCCGTCGCTGGCCACGCTGGCCGCCTGGGACGAAGCGACGGGGGCCATCTCCGACGCCAGCGCGCGGGCGTCGCTCCTGCGCTCGGTGCATCCCGACGCGGCCCTGCGCGAGGCCGGCGAGCGCTGCGAGCAGGAGGCCGAGGCGCTCGCGACCGCGCTGGCGCTGGATCCCTTGATCTACCGGCCGCTCTCGCAGATCGAGGCCGCCGGCGAGGACGAAGAAACGCGCTGGTATCTCTTCCGGGTGCTGCGCGACTTCCGCCGCGCCGGGGTCGACCAGGACGAGGCGACCCGGGCGCGGGTGCGGGCGCTCAACGAGGAGCTGGTCAAGATCGGGCAGGAGTTCCAGCGCAACATCCGCGACGACGTCCGCTCGGTGACGGTCGCGCCAGAGGAGCTCGCCGGCTTGCCCGACGATTACCGCGCCGCGCACGCCGCGGGCGTCATTACCACCGATTACCCGGATTACGTCCCATTCATGACCTATGCCCGCAGCAGCGCGGCGCGAGAGCGGCTCTGGAAGGTCAACCGGCAGCGGGCGCACCCGAAAAACCTCGAGGTGCTGGACCGCATGCTGGGGCGGCGCTTCGAGCTGGCCCGGCTGCTTGGCTACGCCAGCTGGGCGGCCTACGTCACCGAAGACAAGATGATCGGCAGCGAGAAGGCGGCGGCGGAGTTCATCGAGAAGATCGCGGCCGCGGCCGCGTCGCGGGCGGAGCGGGATTATGAAGTCCTGCTCGCCCGCAAGCGCCAGGACGAGCCGGGCGCCGAGCGGGTCGATTCCTGGGACGCCGAGGCGCTCAAGGAGCGGGTGCGCGCCGAGCAGTTCGGATTCGATTCGCAGTCGGTGCGGCCCTACTTCGACCTGGCCCGCGTGCAGCAGGGCATCTTCGACACCACCGCGCGGATGTTCGGCATCGAGTACCGGCGCTGCGACGCGCCCGTCTGGCACGCCGACGTCACCGCCTGGGAGGTGGTGGAGGAGGGGCGCGTCCTGGGCCGGTTCTTCCTCGACCTCTTCCCGCGCGACGGGAAGTACAAGCACGCGGCGCAGTTCACGCTGGCCTCGGGACGGGCGGGAGGGGCGCTGCCGGAAGGCGCGCTGGTCTGCAACTTCCCGCGGGCTCCGGCGCTGCTCGAGCACAGCGAGGTGGTGACGTACTTCCACGAGTTCGGACATCTCCTGCACCACCTCTTCGGCGGACAGACGCGCTGGGCCGGGTTGTCGGGCGTGCGGACGGAGTGGGACTTCGTCGAGGCGCCGTCGCAGATGCTGGAGGAGTGGTGCTGGGACGCCGCCGTGCTGGAGAAGTTCGCGGTGCACCAGCAGACCGGCGCGCCGATTCCGGCGGAGCTGGTGGCGCGGATGCGGGCGGCTGACGAGTGCGGCAAGGGGCTGCGGGTGCGGCAGCAGATGTTCTATGCGGCGACCTCGCTGCGGTTTCACGACTGCGACCCGAAGGGGCTGGATACGACGGCGCTGGCGGGGGAACTGCAGGAGAAATATACGCCGTTCCGGAAGGTGCCGGAGACGTACTTCCAGGAGAGCTTCGGGCACCTCGAAGGGTATTCGGCGATCTATTACACGTATATGTGGTCGCTCGTGATTGCCAAGGATCTGTTCGGGGTGTTCCGGGAGGCTGGGCTGATGAACCCGGAGGTGGCGGGGAGGTATCGGAAGAGCATCCTCGAGCCGGGAGGTGGGCGGCCTGCCGGGGAGTTGGTGAAGGCGTTTCTTGGGAGGGAGGCGAGGTTTGAGGCGTTCAAGGGGTGGATGGAGGCGGGGTGAGGGCCCGGTCCCGTCTCCTCCGCCGCTTCCCGTCGCCGTCCCCTTCCCCTTCACCTTCCCCGCAAACGCTTTGGTGCGCCATAGCTCGTCATTTGTCTGGCGGTAAAGCGTTTGGGGGGAGGGGGCAAGCGTCGCGCCGGCCTTTGGCCGTCACGCCGCCTGCAGGTTTGAGGGGACGGGTAGGGGAAGGGGGATTTGGGGTTGGGGCGCCTGCGGCGCTTTGGCTTTGGGTCTGATTTGTTCGTCATCGCCGTCTCCTTTTTTGGTGAAAGGAGACGGCGATGACGAACTTTTCAAAACTTCCACATGAGAAGCTGGTTGCGTATCAGGAGGCGCGGGCGTTGCTGGCGTGCGTGGTCGAGGCGGGGATCTCCGATGCCAGGCTTCGGGATCAGGCGCTTCGGGCGGCGCGCAGTGTTTGCCTGAACATTGCCGAAGGTGCCGGGCGGACCAGCTGGCCGGATAAGGCGCGGGTCTATTCCATTGCGCGCGGGGAATGCGGCGAGGTGGTGGCGGCGCTCGACCTGGCGTTGCTTTCGGCCAGCTGCTCCGCGGGGGCGGCGCGGGCTGGGGCGCGGCATGCGGAGGCGGTCTATGCGCTGCTCAGCGGGCTCATCCGGCGGGCCGGCTAGAAATCGCTGGCGCCCGGCGGGTGCTCCGGCTCCCATTGCGCGGCGAGGAAATGGGCGGCGCCGCGATCGTCGTTGCCCGGTGCCAGCCATTGGAGGGCAATGACCAGGGCCGCGACGGCATAGGCAATTCGATTGCGGCGCAGCAGGGCGGCGATTGCGATGGCGAGGGCGGCGAAATAGGGCAGGGCGCTCCAGAGGCCGGGCGCGCCCAGCGCCTGCAATGGATTGCGCGGAATCCAGCCGTGCGAGAGCAGCGGCCAGACCACCTCGCGCAGGGGGTTCCCGACTTCCAGCGGGAAGCCCTGGCAGACAGCGGAGGCGAGGCCGGTCGCGGCGATGCCGGCGGCGGCCAGACCGGAGAACCAGGGCAACAGGCGCGGGCGGTCGCGCAGGAGCAGGGCGGCGCTGATGGCGGCAAAGGGAACCAGCGGCGTGATGTACCGCGGGCCGACCACCCAGCCGCTGCGCCAGAGGGCGTGGGTGATTTGAAAGACCAGGTAATAGGCAATGATTGCAAACGGGACGTCCCGGCGCGGCCGCAGCGCGAAGAGGATCCAGGGCGCCCAGAAGAGAAGCCCGAGCCAGGGCGCGAAGAGCGAGCCGTAGAAGCGCTCGAAGTCCGGAATGGAGATGCCCATGAAGCCCGGCGCCAGGTCGCGCACGAAGGCCGGATTCTCCAGATGACCATAAGGCGTGGACCAGGGCGCGCCAAAGGCCGACCCATGGAATTGCGCGACGAGCAGCGCCCACGGCAGCGCGCCCAGGACGATGCCGCGCAGGTGCCGCAGCTTGCCGGTCCAGACGAAGGCGGCGATGAGGATGACCGCGGCGGGCGCTGCGGGATATTCGAAGGCGACGGCGGCGGCGCAGAAGAAGCCCACCCAGAAGGGCCGGCAGGTCCAGAAGCCGGAGAGATAGGCGGCGCCCAGTGCCAGGGCGGCCATCTGGTGGCCGGCGAACATCTGGCCATAGGTCAAGGACAAGGACCCGAGCGCGCCGGCCAGCGTGCAGGCGAGCGCGATCTCTTCGGCGATGCCGAGATCGAGCAGGTGCCTGCGCAGCAGGATCCAGAACACCAGGGTCGGCAGGATGACCAGCAGCCAGCGCAGCACGAAGACCGAGGGCGTCTTCTGCAGCGGCCCGAACCAGCGCAAGACCAGCAGCACCGGCGCCGCCAGCGCGCTCGCGCCCGGCGCCTTGGCCGCGTAGAGCCGCCCCTCGCAGCCGGGCGGCGTCAGGCGCGGATCGTCGCAGACCAGCGCCTTGTCGTTGACGTAACCCCAGTCGCGCAGCACGGGGCCGGCGTCGCCCGCGCCTGTCCGCCGTCCAATCGACCAGCTGTGCTCCTCGACCAGCGCCCGCGCCGCATAGATGCGCACCAGCTCGTTGGGGTTGTTGATCTTCTCGAAGAAGACAAACAGCCAGCCATAGGCGACCAGCAGCAGGAGGAAGAGGCGGCCCTCGCCGCGGCGCAGCTGCACGGCCGCATGGTATCAGAAGCAATCGATGCGCCCGCTCTTCCTCGGCCTCCTTTGTTCCTGCGCCGCCGCAGCGCCCTCGGTGCGCTTCAACCCCGGCGCGCTCGTGGCGCCGGCGCCTCCCCGCCCCAGCGCAGGCTGCGCGGCGCGGGTCCCCGCGGTCCAGGGCGATCGGACCTTGACCAGCGGCGGCCGCACCCGCCGCTTCCGCCTGGTGATCCCCGCGCGCGCAGAGAGCGGTCCCGCCCCGCTGGTGCTCAACCTCCACGGCCTCGTCGAGACCGCGTCGTTACAGGAGACCTACAGCGACATGAACGCCAAGGCCGCCGCGCGGGGCATGATCACCGTCTATCCGCAGGGCGCCGGCAACTCCTGGAATGCGGGGAGCTGCTGCGGCCGCGCGCAGGCCGAGGGCATCGACGACGTCCGCTTCCTGCGCCAGCTGGTCGGCGAGATCGAGAGCGAGGCGTGCATCGACCGCAACCGCGTCTACGCCACCGGCATGTCCAACGGCGCGATGATGGTGTACCGGCTCGCCTGCGAAGCCTCCGACCTCTTCGCCGCGGTGGCGCCGGTGGACGGCGTCGAGGCCGTCCCGCGCTGCACGCCGCGGCGGCCGGTGCCGGTGCTCTCCTTCAACGGCACGAGCGATCGGCTGGTGCGCTGGGAGTCCGGCCGCTTCGGCCTCGGGTCGGCGCAGGAGACGGCCGCCAGGCTGCGTCGCCGCTATGGCTGCGGGGAGCCGCGCATCGCCTGGCAGCACGGCGACGCCATCTGCGAAGACGCGCCCGGCTGCGCGGTCCCGGCCATCAGCTGCCGCATCGAGGGCGGAGGTCACACCTGGCCGGGCGCGGTCCCCTTTCCCTTCCTCGGCCACACCTCCAGCGACCTGGACGCGACGGCGACGGCGCTGGATT
>JAYWAJ010000293.1:0-4551 GCA_043782525.1 Deltaproteobacteria bacterium
TCGAGGTCGGCCCCGAATTGATGGGCGTCGGCTACATCATCGGCACCCGCATCGCCATGATCATGGGCGCGGGCGGCATCCTCTCCGCCCTCGTCCTCATGCCGGCCATCAAGCTCTTCGGCGGCAGCGCCACCCATCCCATCTACCCGGCGACGACGCTCATCAAGGACATGTCCACCGACGACGTCTGGCACCAATATATTCTGTATATCGGAGCCGGCGCGGTGGCGGCGGGCGGCATCATCTCGCTCTTCAAGTCGCTGCCCACCATCGTCGGCGGCGCCATGCGCGGCATGAAGTCGCTCTCCGGCGCGGGCGGCGCCTCGGGCCCTTTGCGCACCGACCGCGACATCCCGCTCTGGGTGGTGGGGGCCGGCTCCATCCTCCTCGTCGTCGTCTGCGCGCTGGTGCCGTCGTTCAAGATCAACGTGCTGGGCGCGTTCTTGATCCTGGTGCTCGGCTTCCTCTTCGTCACCGTCAGCTCGCGGCTCACCGGGGAAGTGGGCTCGTCGTCCAACCCCATCTCCGGCATGACGGTCGCGACGCTGCTCATCGTCTCGCTCATCTTCTTCGCGCTCGGCTGGGTGACGGCGCCCTACAAGCTCGCGGCCCTCAGCATCGCGGCGGTGGTCTGCATCGCCATCTCCAACGGCGGCACCACCTCGCAGGATCTCAAGACCGGCTACCTCATCGGCGCCACCCCCGCGCGACAGCAGATCGCCATCGTGGTCGGATCGCTGGCCTCGTCGCTGGTGCTGGGCTTCGTCATCCTCAAGCTCAACGACGCCGGCACCATCTTCGCCGCCCGCAGCTTCCCGAATGCCACCTTTTCCCAGTCCGACTACAGCGGCGGCCGCGAGCACCTGCGCGGCCCCGACCAGGACCGCGACTCGGGCGAGTACAACGTCGTTCGCCTGCCGGAACCGCGGGGCGACATCCCCTCGGGCAAGTACCTCGTCGACGACAGCGGCCACATCAAGTACCTCGAGGACCCGGGCATCAACGGCAAGCTCGACACCCGGGACAACGGCGAGAAGGTGAAGGCCAAGTTCTCCGCGCCCAAGCCGGTGCTGATGTCCTTCATCATCGAAGGGATCATGACCCAGCGGCTGCCCTGGGGCCTGGTGCTCATCGGCGTCTTCATCTCCATCGTGCTGGAGTTGTGCGGCATGTCGTCGCTCGCCTTCGCGGTCGGCGTCTACCTGCCGCTCTCGACCTCGACGCCCATCATGCTGGGCGGCCTGGTGCGCTTCGTCGCCGACAAGACCGCCCGCCGCAAGCTGTCGGACGCCGAGGCGGAGAGCGGGCCGGGCGTCCTCTTTTCCTCGGGGCTGATCGCGGGCGCCTCGGTGATCGGCACCATCCTGGCGTTCTTGCAGCTCTCCGAGCCGACGCGGAACTTCCTCAACTCCATCAACGTCAGCGCGCGCATCCCCGGCTTCGCCAACTCCGACCTCGCCTCGCTGCTCCTCTTCATCGCGCTCGGCGCCGTCCTCTGGGCGGTGGCCACCGAGCGCTGGCTCGCGGACAAGCATGATCCTGGTCAGGCGCGCTGAGTCCGAGAGCGACCTCCGCGCCTGCCTGCGGCTGCGCTGGACGGTCTTCGTCGAGGAGCAGGGGGTCCGCCCCTCGGAGGAGGTGGACGCGCACGACGGCCCCGGCCCCGGCCCTCTGGCCGCGGTCCACGCGCTCGCCCTGCTCGACGGCGTGCCCTGCGGCGCGGCGCGGCTCATCTTCGAGTCGCCCGGGGTGGCGAAGATCCAGCGGATGGCGGTGATCGACGACGTGCGCGGGCGCGGCGTCGGACGGGCGCTGCTCGCCTTTCTCGAGCAGGAAGGGCGGCAGCGGGGCGCCCTGCGGCTGACGCTCTGGGCGCAGCTGCACGCCCGGCCCTTCTACGAGAGGGCCGGCTACCGCGCCGAAGGGCCCGAGTTCGACGACGCCGGCATCCCGCATATTTCGATGAGCAAGCCCGCTTGACGGCGTGCCGCCTGCCGCTACAACTGACCCCATGCACACCCTGCGCACGCTGCTGGTCGCCGCCGGAGTCGCGCTCTTTGCCCTGTCCGCACGCGCGGACATGAAGAGCGAGGGCTTCAGTGATCTGACCATCGACCAGGTCTCCGATCTGGTCGCGAAACACGAGGCCGACGTCTACGACAACAACAGCCAGGACGACTGGCAGAAGGGCCACCTCCCCACCGCGAAGTGGGTGCAGTTCAACGGCGTGAAAGCGAGCGATCTTCCCCAGGACCACGGGCGCAAGCTGGTCTTCTACTGCGCCAACACACATTGAATGGCTTGCCACCAGGCCGCCCGTGAGGCGGTCAAGCTGGGCTACAAGAACGTGTTCGTGATGTCGGCCGGGTTCCAGGGCTGGCAGAAGGCCGGGAAGCCGGTCGAGAAGAGCTAGAAGGAGAAGGCGCGGTCGGTGCGGTTGACCGCGTTCTTCACCTTGAGCCCGCGGCGGTTGAGCAGGTCGATGGTGACCTTGTGCGTGCCGCCGCGGGCGCGCCTCAGGTGCTGCGGCTTCCACTCGGTGATGAGCGGCAGCTCGCGGCGGTCCAGCACGATGCGGACCTTGTCGCCGCGCCGGGCGAGCCTGGCGTTGGCGAGGTAGAAGTCGAGCACGGGCTTGTCCGCCCCGGGCGAGGCGGCGGCAAGCGGCGCGCCCTTTTCGGGCTGGGCCGCGTCCGGCTGCTGCTGCACTTCGCGCATCAGCTCGAAGCCCGAGGGCGGCCCGCCGACTGGCAGCACGTAGGTGAGGATGGGCTTCTTCCCATCCGGCCAGGCGACGTACTCCGCCGCCTTGCCCGCTTTCCCTCCCAGCCTCGGGCCCACCCAGAAGCGGGCCAGCGCGAAGGCGCCGCGCGCCTTCACCACCTCGTGCCACGGCCTGCACAGCACCGCGCGCAGCAGGTGCGGACCGCGCGAGAGGCCGGTGAGACGCAGCGGGGCCGACAGGTCGCTGACCTCCACCGCCGGCTCGTTGTCGACGATGAGGTGCAGGTGCGGCGACGGTCCTCCTGGCTGCAGCGGCCCGATCGCATACCCGGAGACGCGCAGCTCGATGTGCACCGGCAGCGCCGGATCGATCTCGGCCAGGTCCGCCGGCGCGGCGAAGCGGACGGCTGCCTTGGCGAAGGCCGGGTGGTCGCCCTTCTTGCGCGGATCGTCCTCGGCGCGCGCCGGGGGCGGTCCGGCCGGCTTGTGGGGCCGGTGGCGGCGCGCCCAGGCCGGCGCGGCGAGGATCAGCGCCAACAGGAAGAGGCGCCTCACCGGTTCACCTCGAAGCGCTGCAGGGTGCGCCAGCTGGCCGAGACGTCGAGGAGCTGCGCGCGCAGCTGCCGCTGGTCGGCCTCGATGCGCAACAGCGGCATGGTGGCGTCGAGCGGGCCGGCGGCGTCGGAGGCCCGCGCGCTCCAGGTGCCGAGGTTGACGTAGAGCCGCTCGACTCCGGGCCGGCCCTCGTGCACCGCCCAGTCCATCACGTGGGTGTGGCCGAGCACCAGCACGTCGGGCGGCGGCGGCTTGCCCGGCAGCGCCCGGTTGCCCTCGAGCGCCTCGAGCGCGCTGTGGCCGGCGCGCTCCCAGAGGTCGTCGTCCTCCTTCAGCTTCGAGCGGATCAGGCCCGGCGTCGCCAGCCACGCCGCCGCCCGCGAGAGGTAGCCGTTCTCCACCAGCAGCTCGAGAAAAGCGTCGACGAAGCGCTCGTACACGCCCGGCTTGAGCCAGCGCTCCAGCACCGGGACCACGCGCTCCTCGGGGCGCAGCGCGACCACGCGGTCGGGATCGATGCGCACGTTGCTGCGCGGCGCGAGGTGGCGCAGGAAGGGAATCACCGCGTGGTGGAGGACGCCGGTCATGGTCTCGCCGCCGCCGGAAGCGGTCGCGCAGGAGGGATCCCAGAGGTGCCCGTGCTGCAGCACCACCCATTTGTCCATCACCCGCCGCACCGCCTGCGACTCGATGACGACCCGGGGCAGCCCCGCCCCGTCGAGCGCCTCGCGCCCGCCCGTCTCACCCAGGTGGCGGTCGTGGTTGCCGGGCACCAGCGTCACGCGCACTTTTGCCGAGAGCGCCTCCAGCGCGTCGAGCGCCACCGGGTTGTTCTCGCGGATGGCCCGCATGATCGCCGGCAGCGGGCGGGCCGCCCTGTCCTCGAGCGGCACGTCGAGGGCGAGGCCGAAGGCCGTCAGCCCCTTGCGCGGCGGATGCGCGGCGGTGAGGTCGAAGATGTCGCCGAGGAGGACCAGCTCGCTCTCGGGCTGGCGGGCGACGCTGGCGCAGAGATCGGCGAAGCGGTGGCCCTGCTCGGGGTCGCGAAACATCGACGCGAGGGTGCTCTCTCCCAGGTGCAGATCGCTGACGACGAACAGAGCCATTTCGAGCCGCAGTCTAACGCAAAGCCAAAGCGCACCGCGGAGGCGCGGAGGGCGCGGAGGATTTTTCTGCCAGGGGTGGCGGGGAAGCGGACGCCCCTGCTCGGGCGGGCGCTTGTGCTTCGATCACACCCAAGGCTTTTCTCCGTGCCTTCCGCGCCTCCGCGGT
>JAYWAJ010000294.1:0-4546 GCA_043782525.1 Deltaproteobacteria bacterium
GACGGACCTCCTCACCGGGCGGACCTTCGGCGACACCGGCTTTCGGCCGATGGCCTCGCTGGGGCTGGGCGTGCGCCTCTTCGTCAACGACCAGTTCACCATCCGGCTCGAGCTGCGCGACCTCGCCTACTCGGGCTACGTCTCGGAGGTCAACGGCTGCAGCGCGACGGACGCCAACGCCATCGTCCAGGCCTACGCCATCGGGGGCAGCCCGGTGGTCGGCGGCGGTTGCAACGTCAAGGCCTTCGGAACGCCCGGCAAGGACGGCACCGGCACGCTCAACGCCTCGGCCGCCTACGACCTCCTCAAGAATCCCACCGCCGAAGTGATCAACAACATCGCCTTCCAGGGCGGCGTCAGCTGGCTCTTCTGAGGACCTCCACGATGAACCCGACGCCAAAAATGCAACTACACACCGCGAAGGCGCAAAGGTCCGGGAAGGATCGCGAAGATTTGACTGCCATTAACAAAGCCATTCTTCGCGCCCCTTCGCTTCCTTCGCCCCTTCGCGGTGTGCTTTTGCTTTTGTTTTGTCTGGCCGCGCCGCGGGCCGGGGCGCAGGAGATCGGCCTCCTCAACCAGGCCATCGAGGATTACAACGACGGCAAGAACCAGAAGGCGGCCATCGGGTTCTACCGGGTGGAAGAGACCGCCACCGTCGAGGACAACCGGTTCAAGGCCGAATATTACCTGGCCCAGTCATTGAACAAGCTGGGGCTCGGCTTTGGCTCTTTCTTCTACTATGGCCAGATCATCAAGGCCGGCCCCGCCCATCCCTACTATTACAAGGCGGTCGAGGGCGCGGTGGCGGTGACCGAGCAATCCCACGACGAGGTGCTGGGCCCGAACGTCCTCAACAAGGCCTACAACGACCAGTTCGGCCGGCTGCCGCCGGAGGTCCTCGCCAAAATCAACTATCACGTCGCGCTGCTCGGATACCGCGCCGGCAAGTACGACGAGGCCGAGCAGTTCCTGCGGGGCGTTCCTCCAGAGAGCGTGGCCTATCCGCAGGCGCAATACCTGAGCGGCCTTCTCCTGCAGCGCAAGAATCCGGAGCAGGCGGTCCAGATCTTTCGCGGCATCCTCGGGATGCAGGGGGCGAAGTACCGCGATCTGGCCGGGCTCCGCGAGTTGACTGCCCTCGCGCTGGGCCGCACCCTCTATGCCCTGCAGCGCTACGGCGAGGCCGCGACTGCCTACGAGGCCCTGCCGCGCTTTTCGCGCCACTGGGACGAGGGGCTCTTCGAAGGCGCCTACGCCGACTTGCAGAACGACGACCCGGGCGCCGCGCTGGGCAAGCTGCACAGCCTGCACTCGCCGCACCTCTCCGACCAGTTCGCGCCGGAGTCGCTCAACCTCACTGCCATCATCTACCACCAGCGTTGCCTCTACCCCCAGGTGCGTGAGGTGATCGCCGACTTCAACCGCGAGTACGTGCCGGTCAAGGAACGGTTGAAGCAGATCATCGACGGAAATCCGCCCATCGAGACCTATTGGCAGTTCTTGCAGCAGGGCGACACGCGGCTGCCGCTGGCGGTGCGGCAGCACCTCTCCAAGAACGAGCGGGTAGAGGCGATGGTGAGCTACCTCGGCAGGCTCGATGAGGAGGCGGCCAGGGTCGTGCGCGACGCCGAGCTGGCCAGGAGCCCGCTGGGGACCGACCTGCTCGACCTGATCGGCAAGCAGAAGGCCCTGATGGCGCAGGTGGCCGGCAAGTTCATCAAGGGCCGCCTCGCCGACATGGCGCACCTCATCGAGGTGCTCGACGGCGACAAGGAGATCATCGGCTTCGAGACCACCAAGGGCGAGAAGGAGATGCTGGAGACGAACTTCGACGTCCGGGGCCGGCTCGACGCCCAGGCCCTCTACCGCCCGCCCATGCCCGCCGCGGGCCACGAATACTGGCCCTTCGACGGCGAGTATTGGCCGGATGAGATCGGCTATTACAAGTACACGGTGAAGGATGCCTGCGCGCCGGGAAGGAAGGATGAATGATGCTTCAGGCTTCAGGCATCAGGCTTCAGGCTTCAGGCCAGGGAGAGCAGGCTTCAGGCTTCAGGCTTCAGGCTTCAGGCCAGAAGCCAAAGAAAACTCCGTGCCCTCCGTGCCTCCGTGGTGTGCTGTTGCTTCTGCCTTTTCTCCTGGCGACGCCAGCGCTCGCGGCCAGCGCGCTCAAGCTGAAGCCGGCGCCGAAGGATGTCCCGGCCGGGCGAACGGGGCCGGCCCAGGTCAAGGTGCCGACGTCGGAGGACGAGGTCGAACGGGACGCTGCCGCCGACAAGAAGCGCGACGAATTGATCGCCGACCTCAAGACCATCATCCCCAAGATCCCCGACGGCGAGAAGAAGGCCGACCTCTATTTCCAGCTCGCCGAGCTGTGGTGGGAAAAGGCGCGCTACCTCTACCTCCAGGAGAACAAGGACTACGACGACGCCTTTGCGAAATGGTCGGAAGCGAGGAAGGGCGAGGAGCCGAAGCTGGCGACCAAGACCAGCGACGCCTATCGGAAGGAGGCGTTGCGGCTCTATGAAATCATTCTCAAGAACTACCCGGCCTACCAGCGCAAGGACGAGGTCCTCTTCGTGGTCGCCTACAACCTCTACGAGGCGGGGCAGAAGCCGGAGGCGATCGAGAGCTACAACACGCTCATCAAGCAGTATCCGCAGAGCCGCTTCGTGCCCGACGCCTATGTGCAGATGGGCGAGCATTTCTTTACCTCCAACGACCTCACCCGGGCGCGGGCCGCTTTCGAGAAGGCGGCGTCGTTCAAGCTGCCCAAGCTCTATCCCTTCGCGGTCTACAAGCTGGCCTGGTGCGATTACAACGCCGGCGATTACCAGGGCTCGATCGACAAGTTCAAGGAGGTGATCGCCTACTCCGACGCGCAGTCCTCGGGCCCGCGCGACCGCATCCAGCTCAAGAGCGAGGCGCTCAAGGACATCGTGCTCGCCTATGCGCAGATCGACGCCATCGACAGCGCCAATGCCTACCTGCACGACAAGGGCGGCGAGAAGGCGCTCGACTACGTGAACAAGCTGGCGGCCACCTATTTCGAGACCGGCAAGTTCGACCAGGCCATCCGCGTCTACAAGAACCTCGAGGCCGAAGCGCCCACCCACGTGCGTGCGCCGGCCTGGCAGCAGAAGATCCTCCTCGCCTACGACAAGCTCAACAAGCGCGACCGGGTGTTGCAGGAGATGAAGCGCCTGGTGGCCGACTATGGCCCGACCAGCGCCTGGGCCAAGGCCAACGCCGGGTCGAAGGGAGCCATCGCCGAGGCCAACGACCTGGCCGAGAGCGCCCTGCGCGAGCTGGTGCAGGACTATCACCAGGAGGCGATCAAGACGAAGAGCGTGGCCACCTACAAGCTGGCGCGCGACATCTACCGTCAATACCTGGAGACCTTCCCCGAGAGCGAGACCGCCTCTTCGATGCGGTTCTACTTTGCGGAGATCCTCTATGCGCTGGAGGATTGGGACGCGGCGGCCCAGCAGTACGGGCAGGTGGTCGAGTCCGACCCCAAGGGCAGCTATGCGCAGAAGGCCGCCTATGACGCCATCCTCGCGCTGGAGAAGTCGGTCGACATCGGCAAGGGCAAGCTGAAGAAGCGCGAACTGGCCGACGCCACCAGGATCGACGAGCGCAAGGCCAAGGGGCAGGTCGAGCAGACCCGCACCCTCCGCCTGCAGACGGTGACCAAGGAAATTCCCGAGGAGCCGATTCCGGACAACGAGCAGAAGCTCATCGGCGCCTGCGAGAAGTACCTGGCTGCCGCGCCCGGCTCCCGGGACGAGATCGTCATCCGCTACAAGGCGGCCTTCGTCTATTACGACCACCGCCACTTCGTCGAGGCGGCCCGGCGGTTCGGCGACATCATCCTCAAGTGGCCCAACGACGCCTGGTCGCAGAAGGCGGCGGACCTCTCGCTCGACATCCTCAACACCAAGGAAGAGTGGCTGGCGCTCGCAGACCTTGCCCACAAGTTCCTCCTCAACAAGAAGCTGACGCCCAGCGGCGGCAAGTTCGAAAAGGAAGTGGCCCGGATCGGCGAGGGCGCCCGGTTCAAGTACGTGATGCAGGTCTACGAGGAGAAGAAGGATTACCCGCTGGCGGCGCGGGAGTTCAAGGAGTTTGTCGCGCAGTATCCGAAGAGCGAGCACGCGCCCAAGGCGCTCTACAACGCCATGATCATCGCCGACCAAGCGGAACAGCTCGATCTCGAGATCGCGGCCGGCGAGCAATTGATGAATCAATATCCCGAGGCGGATCCCGAGATCGTCAAGCGGACGGTGCCGGGCCTGGCCGCCGCCTGTGAGCGGGCGGCGCGCTACCCGGAAGCCATCCATTGGTACGAGGAGGCGCAGTCGCGCTGGCCCACCGACGAGAAGGCGCCCGACTGGCTCTTCAACGCGGCGGTGTGGCGCGAGGGCCTCGCCGACGATGCCGGCGCGCTCGCGGGCTGGCAGCGCTATCTCAAGGCCTATGGCCAGCGCCCCGACGCCGCGAGGATCGCCTTCAACCTCGGCCTCCTCATCGAGCGGCAGAG
>JAYWAJ010000295.1:0-12008 GCA_043782525.1 Deltaproteobacteria bacterium
GCGAGGATCCCCGCGGCAAGTCGGGGCTGGCGCAGTTCACCGTCGACCTGCTTCGACGCGGCACGCGGAGAAGGCCCGCGCAGGACGTGGACGATCTCATCGAGTCGATGGGCGCCCAGCTCTACGCCGACGCCTCGATGGAGGAAGCGGCGCTCTCGCTGACGGTGCCGGCCGAGCTGGCCGAGCGCGCCCTCGACGCCTTGCTGGAGGTGGCCCTCGAGCCCGCCTTCGAGGAGAGCGAAGTCAGCGCGGCGCGGCGGCGGACGGTGGCGGCGCTGCAGAGCGACCTCGACGAGCCGAGCAACGTCGCCGCCCGGGCGGTGGTCACGCTCGGGTACGGGCCGGGGCATCCCTACGCGCATCCCGGCTCGGGCTGGCGGCGCGACGTCGAGAGCTTCAGCGCCGAGGATCCGCGCGGCTTCCATGCCACCCGCTACCAGCAGAACGGCGCGCTCCTCGCGGTGGTCGGGCAGGAGGCGCCGGCGAGCCTGCTCGCTCTCTTGCAAAAGAAGCTCGCCCAGTGGCAGGGGTCGTGGCCCGGCCCGGCGCAGCGGCTGCCGCTGCAGTTCGCAGCCCTCCCGCCCGGCGACGGCCTGCGCGCGGTGATCATCCACAAGCCCGACGCCACCCAGGCGCAGGTGCGCATCGTCTCGCCCGGCCTGCCCCGCACCACGCCGCGCTACGCCGAGGCGGTGGCGATGAACACCGCGCTGGGCGGCGGCTTCACCTCGCTCCTGGTCGACGCCATCCGCGTCGATCGCGGGCTCTCCTACTCGGTCTCGACCCGCCTGCACATGAACCGGCGCGGCGGCTTGTCGATCTTCTCCAGCTTCACCAAGAACGAGACGCTGCGGGAGCTGGTCGACGTGGCCCTGGAGAAGATGCGCGGCTACGCGGCCGACGGCCCCTCCGAGGATTCCCTCGACAAGGCGCGCCGCTACCTGGCCGGGCTCTTCCCGCTGGGGCTGGAGGCGCACGAGGCGCTGGCGGAGCAGATCTCCGACGCGCTCCTCGACGGCGTCGGGCTCGATCACCTGGCCAAGTACCGCAGCCGCATCCTGGCGGTGACGGCCGAGCAGGCCCGGACTATCGCGGCGGAGCTGTCGCCGGCGCGGCCCGGCGCGCAGCTCGTCGTCGTCGGCGAGGCCGAGGTCGCCCGGCGCGCGCTCGCCGGCCTCTGCCCGGTGGAAGTCCGGCAGCTGGAGGAGTTCGCCTAGCTAGAGCCGCTGCGTGAAGGCCAGCCCCAGCACGATGTCGGGAGCGTTCGAGACCCAGATCCACTGCTGCACGCTGTGCGGGTTGGAGCCGGGCGTGAAGTCCTCGCTCATCCAGAAGGAGAAGCGACCGCGGCGCAGGCCGGCGCTGATCTGGTTGTGTGCGCGGAAGCCGGCGTAGAGGCCGGAGGAAAGGAGCGCGTCGTCGCCGCCCACGCCCGAGGGCAGCCGCTCCCAGCCCGGCGGCAAGAGCGGCGAGAGGACGCGGTCCTCGACCAGCAGCACCGTCTCGCCGATGCGCGCCTCGAACGACGCCTCCGCGGTGAAGTGCCACTCCTTGGGCTGGAGGAGCGTCGGCGCCGAGAGCGGCGAGAACCGGCTCAGCGCCACCAGCGCGTGCAGCGTTCCCCAGGAGGCAAAGGGCCAGGTGGCGAGAAGGCCCGCGCCCGCATCGACGCCGCCGGATCCGCCCGCGGCCGAGAGCGAGCCGACCGGCAGCTTGAGATCGAAGCGCGCCGCGACGTAAACCGCCCCTTCGAGGACCGCCACCTGGGTGCGCACCGTCGCGTCGCCGGGGGCGAGCGTCGCAGAGTCGATGGAGAAGGCCCGCCCGCCGTCGTCCTGGTAGAGCAGGCGCTCGCGGTTGCGCGGGTTGATCGACCGCTGGTAGTTGAAGGCGCCGATGAGGGAATGCCAGGTTTCGATGGGCCGGTCGGACCAGCCACCCCAGTGCTCCGTCAGCTTCCACTCGACCGCGGTCCAGGCGCGGCGCCGCCAGGGGACCTTGACGGCCACCGAGAGCGAATCGGCCTGATCGTCCAGCTCCTGCGCGGCGATGCTCTTTCCGTGCTGCAGGGTCATGAACTCGTTCCAGCTGTTGGCCATCGACCAGCGCAGGTCGAGCTCGGGGCGGTCGATGGGCCGCGCGTCGGCAGAGGTCACGTCGAGGAAGAGCTCGCGGAGCGGCCCTTGCGTGCGCAGGCCGAGCGGACCGGCGAGAAGAAGAGCGAGGACGAAGGGCACGCGAGCGGCAGCGTACTACGGGAGGCAGGCCAGCACCGTGCCCGCTTTCGCGCAGGTGGTGGCGACGGCGGCGCCGCACGCCTCCTGGACGTCGCACCGCTTCAGGCAGCGGCCGGCGACGCAGGTGGTGGCGAGGCCGTGCTCCGTCGGGCAGCCGGCGCCGCAGGGCTGGGTGCAGAGCCCGGGCCCCTGGCCGTGCCGCTCGCAGGTGCGGCCGGCGGCGCAGTCGGCGCTGGAGAGACAGGCGTCGCCGACGAAGCCGGAGGAGCCGGGTACGCAGGCGTCGACTGCCCGGGTGCTGCCGAAGCGCGGGCCCGATTCTTTGTACGCAAACGATTCGTAGGGACGGCAGAAGTTGTTGAGCAGGCTGGCCTGCCGGACGCAGATGCCCGAGCTGCTTGTGTCGGGTACGCAAGCGGTGGCGATCTCCCCGGCGCGGTCGGCGCAGGAGCCGGTGCAGGAGGCGGTGCAGAAGCCGCGGCCGTAAGCGTTGGCGTGGCAGGTGCCGCCGGGGAAGTTGCAGTCGGCGCTTTTGCCGCACTCGCTGCCGATCCACTTCTGCGCCAGGTCGACCGCGCGGCCGGAGGCATCGCGTTCGACGGCGCGCTGGATGGTGACCGGCACCTTGCCGTGGCCGTGCAGCAGCACGTAGACCTCGGCGATGTCCTCGGCGCGCAGGCGGATGCAGCCGTGCGAGACGTAGGCGCGGCGCAGCGCACCGCCGTTGGGAGCGCCGAAGCTGTCGACCGGGCCGTGCAGCGCGTAGCCCAGGGTCGGCGGACCGTCGAGGCGGATGAGGGGCAGGCCGCCGTAGACGGGCTGGACCTTCTTCGTCGTCGGATCGGTCCACCAGATCTTGCAGCGGTACCACCAGGCCCAGGGCGAGCCGCCCACGACGGCGGGGTTGTCGACCGCGCCGGCGCCGCTGTCGGCTGGGCCGGTGGTGAAGTGCCCGAGCGGCGTCAGCGAGACGCCGTTCTCGATGGCGCCGGGGCCGATCGGGTACACCTTGTCGAAGGTGCCCGCCTGGTCCCAGAGGTGCAGCGTCAGGCCGTCGAGGGAGACGACGACGGCGGGATGGTTCAACTGCGGCAGTCCGGCCGGAAGATCCTTGCAGGTGGTGGCGGCGCCCCAGCGGCCGTCGCCCGCGACGCTGCCGACTCCGCCCAGGTCGGCGGCGTCGGAGCCGGCGCTCTCGCCGGAGGGCAGTCCACCGCAGGCGGCGACCGCGAGGAGCAGGGCAGGGAGGCGGCGCATGCGGGGACTCCGGCGGTGGGTGGAAGGCGCGAAGGGCCGGTTCCGTGCCGCCGTGCCATGTAGCGGAGAGAGGGGCTTTCCCGCATCGGGCGAGTGGCGGTGGAGCGGGGACGCTCCCGCGTGGCGCGGCGGGGACGCTCTTCCAGTCCGGAGCGCAGACTCCAAGTGCTGGTATAGGTGCGCGGCGTGCGAATCCTCTACCGTGATGATCACGTCCTCGCCGCCGACAAACCCGCCGGAATGCTCACGGTGCCGGGCCGCGGCGACTCCTCGACGCCGCTGATCGCGGAAGTGCGCGCCGTCGCGCCCGGCGCCCTCGCTGTCCACCGGCTCGATCGCGACACCTCGGGGGTGGTGGTCTTCGCCCTCGACCGGGCGGTGCACAAGGCCCTGAATGCGTCCTTCGAGGGGCGGCGCGCCGAGAAGACGTACCTGGCGTTGGTGCGCGGCGACCTGGGGGCGAAGCAGCACGTCGACCTGCCGCTGCTCGCCACGCGGCGCAACGGGATGCGGGTCGCCCGCGCCTCGGAAAAAGGGGCGCTGCCCGCGGTCACCGACCTCGAGCCGCGCGAGCGGTTTGGAACGTATACGTTGTGTACTTGTTTACCGCGCACCGGCCGGACGCACCAGATCCGCGTCCACCTCGCCGCCCTCGGGCATCCACTGGCAGTCGATCCGCGCTACGGCGACGAAGGCCCGCTCCGCATCGGCGATCTCTGGATGGGCGCCCCCGACCCCGACACCGTGGTCCTGGGCCGCACCCCGCTGCACGCGGCGGCGCTGCGGATTCCGCATCCGGCGCGGCGCGGCTGGCTGCAGATCGAGTCGCCGCTGGCCGACGACATGGCCCGCTGCCTCGATCTCCTCCGGGCCGCGCGGCGCGAAGGCTGATTTCGAGCAGGCGCGAGAGCCAGCCTTCGCCTCTAGCTGCTGGCCTTGCCGTGCACCAGCAGCTTGGTGTCGGCCTTGAAGGCGACGCGCATCTTGTCGCCGTTGACCTCCTGCACCAGGCCGATTCCGAAGGTCGGGTGGTCGAGCACGTCGTCGGTCTCGAACCGCTCCTTGACCGAGTACCGGCGCGCGCGCGAGACGTCCTTCTTCGCCAGCAGCGCCTCCCAGCTGGTCACCACCGGCTTGGCCAGCCGGCGATCGCGGTCGACCTTGGGCTCCCAGGAGCCCTTCTTCGGCTCGGCGGCGGCGGCCTTGAAGTTGTGCTCGCCCTGGCAGGTGTTGCAGCGGACGCGCGCGGGGCGCGTGCCGACCATGGCGAGGGTGGTGTGACCGAGAACCAGCTTGCAGCGGGTGCACCAAGCGTCGATGTCGCCGCCAACTTTGACAGTTTTTTGCATTCTTCAAAGATGCATAACATGTCAGGCGAGCGTGCGCCGCAGATGTGATCCGACACGGGTGACAATCTCATAATTGATGCTTTCCGACCAGAGGGCGAGCTGGTCGGCGGTGAGCTGCTCGCTCCCGTCGCGACCGAGGAGGGTCGCGGTCACCGGCTCATCGCCCGCCGCGCGGGTGACGTCGATGACGAGATGGTTCATCATCACCCGGCCCAGCACCGGGCAGCGCTGGCCCGCGACCAGCACGTGCGCCTTCCCCGAGAGGAGGCGCGGATAGCCGTCGAAGTAGCCGACCGGCAGCACGGCGATGCGCGTCTCGGCCGGGCAGCGGTAGGTGCAGCCGTACCCGACGTAGCTGCCGGCCGGCAGCCACTTGATGAGCTGGCTCTTGCAGCGCCACGACAACACCGGCCGCAGCTCCGGCACGCTGCCGAGCACCGCCCGCGCCGACAGCCGCGTCTCGTTCGAAGGCCAGAGTCCGTAGAGCGCGATTCCGGCCCGCACCACGTCGAGGCGCGCCGCGGGCAGGAGTAGCGCCGCCGCGCTGGCGGCGATGTGCTGCTCCAGCGCCCCGTCCAGGTCGAGCGCGTCCCGCACCCGGTCCAGGCCCCGCTCGAAAGCCTCGAGCTGCTGGTTGGCGTACCTCTGCTCGGTGACGTCCTCGATGTTGGCGAAGTGCGAGAGCACGCCGACCACGTCGAGGACGTCACGGGCGGCGGCGATCCAGGCGACGCCGGCGGGAAAGTCGCGGGCGGTGAACCCTTCGCGCCCGAGGCCGGTGTCGAGGTGGAGGTGGACGCGCAGCTTCCTCGCGCCCGCGGTCCGCAGGGCCGCGACCAGGCGCTCCTGGCCGGCGTCGGTGAGCACCAGGTCGACCCCCGCCCGCGCCAGCGCGACCGCCTCGTCGGGATCGACCGCCCCCAGCACCAGCACCTGCCGGGCCGGCGCGCCCTTCTCGCTCTCGTAGGCGCGGACCGCCAGCGCCTCACGCGGATCGATCAGGTAGATCGAGTTGCACCACTCGTGCACCGTCGGCAGCACCTGGGCGAAGCCGTGGCCGTAGGCATTGCCCTTGAGCACGGCGCCCAGCCGCACGCCGGAGCCCAGCACCTCGCGAAAGACGCCGATGTTGTGCCGCAGCGCCCGCGCGTCGATCTCCAGCCAGGACGCCTCCGCCGCGAATTCCGGGGACACCATACGCAACCCTCCGTGCCAGGACGCAGGTTGGCACGAGTTGCGTATGGTGTCCCCGAAATTAGAATTCTCGCTCGCGGGGCGCTCTCGGAGTAGAAAGCCTGTCTGATGGCCGAGCAGACAGCCGCCCCGTCCAAAGCTCCGCCAGCGTGGCTCAAGCCGCTGCGCGCGCCGTTCGAGTTGCTGGGCGAGCTGTCGATGTTCACCGGCGCCTCGGTGCTGGCCATCTTCCGGCGCCCCTACCGCGTCGGGCTGCTCTTCGCCCAGCTGGAGTTCATGGCCTGGGGCTCGATGTTCGTGGTCGGCCTCACCGGGCTCTTCACCGGCATGGTGCTGGCCCTGCAGACGGTCTACGCCTTCTCGCTCTTCAACGCGCAGAGCCTCGCCGGCGCCACCGTCGAGCTCTCGCTGGCGCGCGAGCTGGCGCCCATCTTCACCTGCATCGTGGTGGTGGCGCGGGTCGGGTCGGCCGTCGCCACCGAGCTCGGCACCATGCGGGTCACCGAGCAGATCGACGCCCTCGAGACCATGGCGGTGGACCCGCTCAACTACCTGGTGGTCCCGCGCATCCTGGCGGCGGCGCTGGCGGCGCCGATGCTCACCATGCTCTTCAACGCCATCGCCCTCTTCGGCGCTTACGGCATCGCGGTCTGGGCCAAGGACCTCTCTCCCGGGACCTTCCTCAACCGCATCCAGAGCCTGGTCCAGGTGAAGGACCTCACCAGCGGCCTCGGCAAGTCGGTGGTGATCGGCTTCGTCGTGACCATCATCGCCTGCTACCGCGGCTACCGCGCCGAAGGCGGCGCCCGGGGCGTCGGCATCGCCACCACCCAGGCCGTGGTGGGCGGGCTCGTCGCCATCTTCTTCATCGACTACATCTACACGGCCATCTCGCTCAGCGGCACGCAGGCGGCGGCCGGGGGCCTCGGCGGATGAGCCCCGCCGCCGCCGCGCCCATGATCGACGTGCAGGATCTCTACAAGAGCTTCAACGGCTTCCCGGTCCTCAAGGGCATCTCGCTGCAGATGGCCGAGGGCACCACCACGGTGGTCCTGGGCGGGTCGGGCAGCGGCAAGACGGTGCTGATGAAGCACATCATGGGCCTCTTCAAGCCCGACCAGGGCCGGGTCATGGTCGACGGCCAGGACATCTCCACCATGAGCCGGCAGGAGCTCTCGACCTTCCGGGAGCGCATGGGCATGGTCTTCCAGAGCGCCGCGCTCTTCGACTCGATGACGGTGGGCGACAACGTCGCCTTCCCGCTGCGGGAGCACGGCACCTTGGGCGAGAGCGAGATCGCCGAGAAGGTGAAGAAGACGCTGGCGGTGGTCGACCTCCACGACGTCGAGGGCAAGTATCCGGCTGAACTGTCGGGCGGCATGCGCAAGCGCGTCGGCCTCGCCCGTGCCATCATCCGCGACCCCAAGATCGTGCTCTATGACGAGCCCACCACCGGCCTGGATCCCTTGACCACCGAGAGCGTCGACGAGATGATCATGCACGCCCGCGAGCGCCTCAAGGTCACCAGCGTCGTCATCAGCCACGACATCGGCTCCGCCTTCCACATCGCCGACCGCATCGCCGTCATCAACGAAGGCCGCATCGTCGAGGAGGGCGCGCCCGCCCAGGTGCGCAAGTCGCAGGAGCCCTTCACCCGGCAATTTCTCGCTACCTGGTTCGCCCGGACATAGGATCGACGCCTAAGTGCCCTCCTTCTGGACTCCCATCCGCGTCGGTCTGGTCGTCGCTGCCTCGGCGGCGGCCTTCGGCTTCGGCCTGCTCCTCATCGGCTCCAACATCTTCAGCCGCAACAGCAACTACCGCGTCTACGCCGTCTTCGACGACGCCACCGGCCTGGGCGTGCGGTCGCGGGTGCAGATCGCGGGCATCCCCATCGGACAGGTGGACCTGGTCGAGCTCGATCAGACCACCTCGCACGCCAAGGTGTGGATCAAGGTCCGCAGCGAGTTCCAGCTGCACCAGGACGCCAACATCACCAAGCGGAGCGAGAGCATCCTCGGCGACTTCCTCCTCGACGTGCACCCCGGCACCCCGGCGCAGCCGCTGCTCAAGGACGGCGACGAGATCCGGAACGTCCTGCGGCAGCCGTCGATGAACGACGTCTTCAACTCGCTCAACAAGATCGCCGGCGACATTTCCGACATCACCGGCAACCTGCGTAAAGTGCTGGGCGGCGACGAGGGCGAGAACAACATCCGCAGCCTGATCGAGAAGCTGCAGCGCATCACCAGCGGCATCGAGAAGGTCATCGACTCGAGCGGCTCCAAGCTGGACGCGACGCTGGCCAACTTCCAGCGCTTCTCGGGCGACCTCTCGCGGATCACCGGCGGCGAGAGCGGCGACATCATCGCCATCATCAAGAACACCCGGGAGGCCACGGCGGAGGCGCGCGACATCCTGCGCACCATCGGGGACGTGGTCGGCTCGCAGCAGCAGAAGAGCGACCTCAAGGACGGCGTCAAGAGCCTGAAGGGCAACCTCGACAAGCTCGACCACGCCCTCGCCAACGTCGGCGAGATCACCGACAAGATCAACAAGGGCCAGGGGACGCTGGGCCACCTGCTCAACGACGACAAGCTGGCCAAGAACCTCGACCGGGCCTCGCAGCAGCTGACCAGCATCCTCGGCACTCCCGACAACCTCAAGATCGAGATCAGCGAGCGCAGCGAGCTGCTCTTCGGCGCGCCCAAGGGAGGGGTCTCCGATCCGACGCTCACCAACATCGGCAACGTGGCGCGGGCCACCGCGTACAACCCGTGGACCAAGAACTACTTCGGGCTGCGCATCATCCCCAAGCCCGACAAGTGGTTCGGCGTCGACCTCATCGACGACCCGCGCGGCGTCACCCAGCGCGTCACCACCACCAACGACTGCGGTGCGCTGGGCTGCGGCCCGCTCCTGCCCGGCACCCTGCAGCAGACCACCACCCAGCGGCAGCTCAAGTTCAGCGTCTACATGGCCAAGCGCTACGGTCCCATCTCGGGCCGCTTCGGCATCCTCGAGAACACCGGCGGCTTCGGCATCAAGGCTCACCTCGCCAACGACTCGCTCACCGTCTCGGCCGACGCCTTCGAGTTCGCCAACCCGCTCAAGGATCATCCGCGCATCAAGATCTGGGCGGACTACAAGTTCCTCGACCACCTGCTGGTCACGGCCGGCGCGGACGATCTCGTCAACACGCCCTTCACCGACCCGAACAACCGGACGCGCATCACCAGCGGGCGCGACTACTTCATCGGCGCGGGCGTCTTCTTCACCGACGACGACATCAAGCTCCTCATCGCGGCGCTGCCCATCAAGTTCTAGCCCTGCTGCCGGGTCTTGCCGAGCGGGAGGTCGGTCACCGGGAAGGGCTCGCCGGCGGGCAGGTCGATGGTGAAGACGCAGCCCCTGCCGGGCAGGTCGCGCACGCCCAGCTCACCCATGTTCGCCTTCACTCCCTGGCGGGCGATGGTGAGGCCCAGGCCGAGCCCGGTCCGGTCCGCGCCCAGCTGGCTGAAGGGGCGGAAGATCTCCTCGACCCGGCCGGAGGGGAGGCCGCCGCATTCGTCCTCCACCTCGATGAGCACGCGGCTGCCGGAGGCGCGCACCCGCAGGGTGACGTTGCCGTTGGGATGGGTGAACTTGATGGCGTTGTGGAGGATGTTCGAGAGCGCCGACCCGAGGATGAGGACGTCGACGTCGATGGCCAGGGAGTAGTCCACCGGCGAGACGGTCAGTCGCAGTCCGCGCGCGTTGGCGTCGAGCGCGGCGGCCACCTCCTCCTGCTCGATCATGGTGGCCACCCGGGTCCGGGCTCGCTTCTGCAGGCCGGCGGCGAGCCGGATCTCGGCCAGCGACCGGTCGCCGATCTTGCGCAGGTTGGCGAGGCAGCGGCCGAGGACCGCGCCGGTGCTGCCGCCGATGGGGACCGTGCCCTTGAGGAGCATCTGGTAGGCGAGCGTCGCGGTGGAGAGCAGGTTGCGCTGCTCGTGCGCCACCATGCCGCGCCGCACGTCGTCCTCCTCGGACATCTCGCGATCCCGCTGCAGCCCGTACTCGGTGACGGCGCCGGCGATGGCGTTGTCGAGGCACCGGTTGAGGGTGTGGAAGTCGTCGGTGGAGATGCCCTCTTCCAGGTCGAGGGCCAGCTCGGTGATGGCCTGGCAGACGTCTCCGTAGTCGTGGACCACCTGCCCGACGGAGAAGCCCATCCGGAGCAGATTCCTGCCGTGCGCCGCGGCGGTCTCGTCGATGTCGGGAGTGGGGAAGTTGGTGGGGCGGCTGGCGATCTTGAGCGTCTCGGTGAGCTGGCTGAGGAAGAGCGGGACGCCGTTGAGCAGCTCGGCATCGGTGGCGCGGGGCGCGTAACGGGAGGCGACCTTTTCCCTCGCGCGGGTCAGCAACTCTTCGCGATTGGCCACGATGAATTGATGCATCTTCATGGTGAACGGAGTGTAGCGTAGAAATACGCAACACGCCATCCAGATTGATTCCACCTGCAACCTCATGGTAAACGCGCCGGCCCTATGGCTACCGAGCGCACTTTGAGCATCCTGAAGCCCGACGCCCTGCAGAGCGGTGTCATTGGAAAAATCCTGGCGAAGTTCGAGGAGGCGGGGCTCAAGCCCGTCGCCCTGAAGATGCTGCAGCTGACGCAGCAGGAGGCGGAGGGCTTCTACGCCGTCCACCGCGAGCGGCCCTTTTTCAAGTCGCTGGTCGCGTACATGACCTCGGGCCCGGTCATCGTCCAGGCGCTCGAGGGCGAGAACGCGGTGGCGAAGAACCGCGAGGTGATGGGCGCCACCAACCCCGCCAACGCCGCCGACGGGACCATCCGCAAGCTCTTCGCCAAGAGCATCGAGGCGAACAGCGTGCACGGCTCGGACTCGGCGGAGAACGCCCGCGCGGAGATCGCCTACTTCTTCGCCCAGACCGAGCTGGTGAAGTACGACTGGAAGCGCTAGGCGGGGTCGGGCTCGAAGAGCAGGTTCTGCCGCACCAGCCGCAGGGTCGCGGCTTTGAAGATGCTGATGGTCCGGGCGAAGCGCTCGGCCTGGGCGCGCGGCACCTGCTCGGCGGCGAAGACGATGCCGCAAACCAGCGAGCCGGCCAGGTAGGCGCCGCCCATCCCGAAGACGGTCTTGACGCCGTGCCTGGCCACGAAGTCCTGCGCCGGGATGATGTGGCGGCCCAGCTGATCGGCCGCCGTCGCGGCCTCCGGAACATAGAAGACGCCGTTGACGCCGCCGAGGAGCTTCCAGGTCTGCACGGCGGGCTGCGGATCGAAGAAGTCCATCCCGACGCCCAGGTCTTGCAGCAGGCGGGCCACCATCGGAATCGACTGGACGAAGCGGTCGTCGAAGAGCGGGATGGCGACGTGGCCCTTCGACTTCCGGCGGTCGCACCACTCCTCCTCGGTGCCCCAGGTGCCCATCAGCGCCAGCACCGGGCTCATGCCGTGCAGCCGTTCCGCAGCTCCTTTGGCGGCGGCCAGATCGCGGACGAACTGGCGCGCGGCCGCGGGAAGCTGGTGGTACCGCATCGTCTGGTAGAGGCGCACCAGCACGCCGGCCCCGAATCTCTGGAAGAGCTCCCGGGCCATGATCTGGCTCGCCGCCTCCATCGAGGCGGCGGACTCCAGCGCCGGCCGCACCGCGGCCTCGAAAGCGGCAATGTCGTCCACGCGGGCCGTCGACCAAGCGTTGCGAAGCATCGTCGCGACGCTAACACGCCGGCACCGGTCGAATCACGCCATCCGCGAGCAGCCGGGCGCCTGGCCTGCTGCACTGTCCTGCGCACTCCGTTAGACTGAGCCGTTTGCCGCATCCGCGGCGTGAAAGACGACACTTGGTTCCAGCCTGGCAATGGATCACGCTCGGCGCTGCCCTCATCGGGTCGGCGTTCTTTTCCGCGGCGGAGACCTCGCTCACCGCGCTGGGCGACGCGCGGGTGCAGGCGCTCATCGGCG
>JAYWAJ010000296.1:0-4522 GCA_043782525.1 Deltaproteobacteria bacterium
GCCGACCAGGAGCGCCGCGAGCAGCGGGCCCCGCGCTCCTCGCTCCGGCAAGACGGGCGCGGTCCTCTCGATGCGGCCCGCGTTCACATCAAAGATCCAGGCCAGCCCCACCACGATGGGAAAGCCGACCGCGAGGGCGACCACGACGTAGGTCAGCACCGACTCGGACCAGTGCAGTCCGTGCATGATCGGCTCGACGATCTGCAGGACGGCGAAGGCGACGACGCCGTAGCCCACCAGCACGCGGAACACGCGCCGGCGCTTCAATTCCGCAACGAGGTTCGCGGCGTCCAAGCTCAGATCCCCTCACGCATCGTAGCAGGGTCGGTTCGCGCCTGGTCAGTCGGTAGGCAAGTTCATCCTCCTGAGTAGCGCGTTGTAGTGCGGGTCACCCTGGAGCTTGCAGCACGCTGAAGGTGCCGATCCGGGTCCCGATGGTCGCGCTTCTCGCGAGCGACACGAGGTAGATCAGGCGCTGACCGCGGCCCTACTCGGAAATCGTCCTGGTGCGGCTGCTAGCGCCTCGACCAGCGATGCACCAGGACCACCCGCAGGTCCTCTTGAACGAGGTGACGTCTACTGCGCGCCATACTCGCGCAGCGGCACCGGCCCCAGCGACATCATGCTGTCGGTGAAGGCGCGCAGCGAAAACTGCGCCCCTTGCTTCCGCCGCGCGTCGCGATAGAGCGCCTCGAAGCGCCGCGAGCCCAGGTGATAGGTGACGATCTGCGGCGAGCTCGTCAGCGTTCGCTGCCAGAGGTTCTCGCCCAGCTGCGAATCTTGAAGGCCCTCGTCGCGCACGAAGGCGGCGATCTCCTCGCGACTCGCTCCCTGCGCGTGCACGCGGATGTCGACGATGGCGCGCGCGCAGTTCTCCAACGCCTTCTTGAGGTGCGCGATGCGCTCCTTGGGGCCGCCCCAGCCCTGGTCGAGCATCAGCTCCTCGGAAAAGGTGCCCCAACCCTCCTGGTAGACGTCGTCGGGAAACAGCGCGCGAACCTTGTGGGGATGGTGCGCGGCGATCTTGAGCTGGGCGTAGTGGCCCGGTAGCACCTCGTGCGCCGCGATCATCTTGCTGAAGGGCCGGTTGAAGGCGGCGAAAAACCGCGCGCGCTCGGCGGGCGTCGCCTCCGCGGACGGCACCGGCAAGAGGAGCAGCGTGTCCCCGTCCGGGCGATAGGGACCTTCGGCAAAGACGCCGCCGTACGCCTGGCCTCCGAGAAAGCCGGGCGCGGGCGAGATGCGCAGCGTGAGCGGCCCCGGCAGCGTGATGACCTCGCGCTCGCGGACCAGCTGCAAAAGCCGAGGCACCGCCTCCTGCCAGCGGCGCGTGTATTCGGCGACGTCGGTGTCGCGGTCGGCTTCGATGGCCGAGAACAGGCGCCGGAGCAACGCCTTCTCGCCGGCGGGCTTCGTCTCGCCGGTGATCACCCGCTCGAAAATCTGCGCGCCGTACGCGGCCGCCGACGTACGGAGCTCGACGAGATCCTGCTCGAAGCGCGGCAGCATCTGCTCCGGAGTCGCGCGCTCGCCGAGGCCCAGCCGGAACGCCTCCGCATAGTCCTTGCCCAGCCGCGGAGAGCCTCGCGCGGGCAGCTTTTCGAGGAACGCAGCCAGCCGGGAAAGCGCCGCGCCCGCGCCCTGCCCGGCCTCGGCGAGTTGCGGCGCAAACTTCGCCAACCCGGTCTGGTAGAGCTGCGCGAGCTGCCGGGCCTGGTGCACCGCGGGCGCCACCAACTCGGGCGCGAGCTGCTCCGCGGGTGTGGTGGCGAGCGCCGCCTGCGCCTGCGCGCACAGCCGCGGCATCAGCCGCGCCCGCGCCTCGATCGCCCGCACGCGCGCCTCGAGCGGCTGGTCCTCGCGCAGCAACAGATAGATGGCCGACTCCGAGGCGATACCGGTCCAGAAGAGGGGATTGCGCGACGGCGCCGCCCGGGTGCGCAGCTCGAAACGCTGCGCGGCGACCTGGCGGTGGACGACGTCGAGGTCGAGCCGCTCGTCGCGGTCCGCAGGCTTCAGCGCCGCCACCTCCTTCTCGATTCCGTCGAGAAAGGCGAGCCAGCCGTCGATGCGCGCGGGGGTGAGATCTTCGAGTTGGGCGTCGAAGTCGGCCCTGCCCGCCTGCGTGGCGCGCGTCGGATATTGTGAGAAGTAGCGCTCGATGAAGCGCGAGACGAGGGCGTCGGTCGAGGAAAGGGCGAGCAGGAGCGCGAGGATCATCGGGCGAACCTATGCGAATTCCGTGCGCTGGCGGGGCGGGACCTGCCGCTCACCGCGTGCCCAGGTTGGTCTTCATGATTCGCGCGTGCCGGCCGCCCGGCACACGCTCGAGCGCGTACACCTCGCCGGCCGGGCCGGGCGCGCGGGCAAGCAGCGCGTCGAGCGCGGCATGGTCCTCGGCGTCGAGCCGCAGTCGCAGCGCTGCGAGCGTGGCGTGGAGGTGGCCGCGGTGGCGGGCGCCGACGATCGCTCCGGCGACGTGCGGCCGGTCGAGAGTCCAGCGAATCGCCACCGCGCCGGGCGGCACGCCGTGCTTGCGCGCGATGGAAAAGACCGCGGCCAGCAGTTCCTGAAAGCGCTCCCAGCCGCCCGCCTCCTCGATGATCAGTCGATACTTGGTCAGCGAACGGTTCTCCAGCGGCTCCTTGGGCGCGGGCGCTCCACTCCAGCGCGGCGCGAAGAAGCCGCCGGCCAGCGAGCCATAGCAGAGCAGCTTCACGCCCCGCGCCGCGCAAAGGGTCGACAGCGCGCCCGCAGGCCGCTGGTCGAGCAGCGAGTATTGCACCTGGTTCGACACCACCGGCACTCCCGCGTCGAGCAGCGCGGCCAGGTGCGCGGCGTCGAAATTGGTGGTGCCGACGAGGCGGATCTTGCCGGCGGCTTTTAGATCTGCGAGGTGCCCCGCGGCCTCGACCCAGCCAGGCACCTCGAAGTCCCACCAGTGGAATTGCACCAGGTCGAGCCGCTCGACGCCGAGCCGCGCGAGCGAACGGTCGATGGTGCGCGCCACCTCTGCGCGGGTCAGCGTGGGCAGCCTCTCGAGGTCGGGCACGTACTTGGTATGGATGTGGATCGCGTCCGCGCGCGAAGGGTGAGTCTTTCGCCACTCGGAGAGAAAGGCGCCGATGAGCTCCTCGACTCCGGTATAGATGTCGGCGCAGTCGAAGGTATCGAGCCCCGCCTCCGCGAAGGCGAACATGTCGGCGACCGCCTCGTCCCGGCCGATGTTTCCGTGGCCGCCAGCGAGTTGCCAGCCTCCCTTCAGCAGCCGCGAGATCGAATAGCCCGGGGCCAACTCGACGCGATCCAGCGGTTGCGGCACGGTCACCTCTCCATGGCGGAACTCGCGCGTGCCCGTCCGCGTGATGCGAAAGCGGGCGCCGCAGTTCGGATCGGGGCAGGCAACCTCGGCGTCGGTGGTCATCCAGTCGGCGGGCGCGGTCTGGCGTTGCTTGGCCGGAAGGATCGGCAGGAGCGCCGCCAGCGGATAGAGCGGAAAAGGCTGCCCGAAGCGGAGCGTTTCGCCAGAGAGCTCGAACCAATCTCCGGCGCGATGGCCACAGACCATCGGGCGTCCGGTGGCGATGACCTCGACGCGCAGGTCGTAGAGCGTGAAGCGGTCCTCGGCGGCGGCCACGCAGACCTCCTCGGGCGCGGGCTGCACCGCGCGCGGCAACGACACTGTAGGATGCGCTGGTGCGCGACACACTCGAATTCCACGGCGGCCTCTTCGGCGCGCTCCTGCCCTTCGCGCTCTTCCTCACCGGCGTCGCCTGGCTGGCGCTCTCGGGCGCACCGGACGAGAAGGGCTTCTGGCCGGTGCTGCTCGCGGCGCTGGCGCTCGGCCTTCTGCTCGCGCGCGACCGCACCCGCTACTGCGAGGTGCTGCTCGCGGGGATGAGCCAGCCCATCGTCATGGTGATGATCATGGCCTGGCTGCTCTCCGGCGTGCTCGGTACGGTGCTGGCCGCGTCGGGCCTCATCCAGTCGCTCGCCTGGCTCGCCAATGCGGCGCACCTCACCGGCCCGGCGTTCGTGGTGGCGACCTTCGCCGTCTGCGCGCTCGTCTCCACCTCGACCGGCACCAGCTTCGGCACCATCCTGCTCGCCGGCCCTTTGCTCTATCCAGCGGGCGGCGCGGTGGGAGCGAGCCCGGGGGTGCTCATCGGCGCCATCCTCGCCGGCGCCACTTTCGGTGATTCCATTTCACCGATCTCGGACACCACCATTGCCTCAGCCGGCACGCAGGGGGCCGACATCGGCGGCGTGGTCCGCAGCCGGCTCAAATACGTGCTCCCCGCCGGCCTCGCCGCGGCCGTCGCCTCCGCCCTGCTCGACGGCCTCGGGACCGGGGGCACACCGGTTCCCGCTGCTACCGCACTTTCGCTCTCCGCGCGCGGCCTGCCCATGCTCGCCGTTCCCGCGCTCGTCATCGTGCTTCTTCTCCGGAAGCGGCACCTGATCGAGGGCTTGCTCTTCGGCATCGTCGCCGCGACGGTGCTCGGCTTGGCTCTCGGGCTGG
>JAYWAJ010000297.1:0-11943 GCA_043782525.1 Deltaproteobacteria bacterium
CGACGTCGTGTTGGTGCCGGTGGGCGAGATGGAAACGCCGTGGCTCCAGCGGTCCCGAGACGAACGCCCTCCAACGACCACCAGCACAAGCCCGACACCGAGCACCGCAACGAGGACGAGCACGGGTCCTGCCTGAGCGAACACTGCCCGCTAGACGCGGTCCAGTCCCTGGAAGAGATCGTCCACCAAGTCCTGCCCGTTCTCGATGCCGACGCTCAGCCGGATGAAGCCGTCGTCGATGCCCAGCATCTTGCGCGTCTCCGCCGGCACCGAGGCGTGGGTCATGATGGCCGGATGCTCGATGAGCGACTCGACGCCGCCCAGCGACTCGGCGCAGGTGAAGAGGCGCAGCGACTTGAGCAGGGTCCGCGCCGCCGGCAGCCCGCCGCGCAGCACGCAAGTGAGCATGCCGCCGAAGCCCTTCATCTGCCGCCGCGCCAGCTGGTGCTGCGGATGGTCCTCGAAGCCGGGCCAGGTGACCCGCGCAATCCGGGCGTGTCCGCGCAGCGCCTCGGCGACTTTGCGGGCGTTCAGCTCGTGCCGCTCCATGCGCACGTGCAGCGTCTTCAGGCCGCGCAGCACCAGGAAGCTGTCCATCGGTCCCAGCTGCGCGCCGACCGCGTTCTGCAAGAAGGCCAGCTTCTCGTGCAGGTCGTCGCGGCCCACCACCAACGCGCCGGCCACCACGTCGGAGTGGCCGTTCAGGTACTTGGTCATCGAGTGGGCGACGATGTCGATCCCGAGCTCGAGCGGCCGCTGGAAGAAGGGCGTGGCAAAGGTATTGTCGCAGACGGAAATGACGCCGTGCTTGCGGCACACCGAAGCCAGCGCGGCCAGGTCGCAGATCTTCAGCATGGGATTGGTGGGCGTCTCCACCCAGAGCAACTTCGTCTTGCCGGGCCGGATGGCCGCCTCGACCGCGCGGGGATCGGCGACGTCGACGAAGGTCTGCTCGATGCCCAGCCGCTTGAAGACCTTGTCGGCGAGCCGGAAGGTGCCGCCGTAGAGGTCGTCGCTGAGCACCAGGTGGTCGCCTGCCGAGAGCAGGTGGAAGACCGCGTCGGTGGCGGCGAGGCCGCTGGCAAAGGCCAGCGCGTGCTTGCCCTTCTCCAGCGCCGCGAGGCAGCCCTGCAGCGCGTCCCGGGTGGGATTGCGGGTGCGCGAATACTCGAAGCCCTTGTGCTCGCCCGGCCCCGACTGCGCGTAGGTGGAGGTGAAGTAGACCGGCGTCATCACCGCCCCGGTGGTGGGGTCGGGCTCCTGCCCGGCGTGGATGGCCAGCGTCTCGAAGTGGTCGGCGTCGCGGGTGCTCATGGGGCGCTGCATAGCATTGATCCGGCCGCCCGCGCAGCGAGGCTGGTGTATGGCTTGACTAGACATGGTGTCTACCTTATACATACAAGCCATGCAGGTGCGCATCGACCTCGAAGCGGCGGCTCCGGCCTGGAGGCAGATCGCCGACCAGCTCCGCGCCGCCCTCGTCTCCGGACAGCTGCGGCCCGGCGCCCAGCTCGCCAGCGTCCGCGAGCTGGCGCTCGACCTCGGGCTCAACCACAACACCGTCGCCGAGGCGTACCGGCAGCTGGCCGCCGAGGGCTTCCTGCGGCTCGACCGGCGGACCGGCGCGGTGGTGCTCGAGCGCAAGGCGCCGCGGCCACCGGCGGGCGAGCAGGATCGGTTTGCCGGACGCCTGCGCACGCTGCTGGCGGAGGCGCGCGCGGCCGGACTTTCCGCACCGGCGCTGCAGTCGGCGCTGCGGCGGGCGATGGAGGAGCTGCCATGAGCAATGTGCGTGAGGCATCGGTGGAGCGCGATACGTCGCGGTTGCCCGGCGGCGCGCTGGGCCAGGCGGGGCCGTTCCTGCTCCTGGCGGCGAGCGCACTCTGGCTGCGGGCCCGCTGGGATGACCTGCCGGCGCGCCTGCCGGTGCACTGGAACTGGCGCGGCGAGGCCGACCGCTTCGTCTCGCACACCGCCTCCGGCGCCGCCCTGCCGCTGCTGCTCGGCCTCGCGCTCTGCCTGCTGCTGATCTGCCTGCAGCTCGGCCTCCGCTACGGCGCGCCGCGCACGGCCATGCGCCCGTTCTCGCTCCGCCTGGTGCTGGCCGCCGAATACTTCGCGGCCTTCGCCTGCTGCGGGGTGCTGGCCGCCGCGGCCACCTCCGGAAGGATGCTGAAGCCGCTGCTGATCCTCACCGCCGCCGGCACCGCGGCGCTGCTGGTTGCCATCCTCGTCATGGCGCGCCGGACCCCGCCCACGGCGCTGCGCAATCCCGCGGCCTGGCACGGCGGCCTCTTCTACGTCGACCGCGACGACCCCGCGCTCCTCGTCCCCAAGCGGCTCGGCTACGGCTACACCTTCAACTTCGGCAACCCGCTGGCTGGCGCCCTGACCGTGGCGCTGCTCGCCCTGCCGCTGCTCCTGGCCGCCTTTGCGCTCAGCGCACGGTGACGCGCGCGCCCAGCCAGTCGATGAGGTCGATCTTGGTGAGGATGGCCGCCAGCTGATCGCCGTCCTTGACGATGGCGACGTGGTCGGTGGCGAACAGCTCCCTGAGCCGCGACACCGGCGTCCGCAGCGTCACCACCCCGGCGAGCGGCTTCATCACCGCCGAGATGGGCTCCGCCAGCTTGTGCCGCCCGTCGAGCAGCGCCTGCAGCAGATCCACCTCGTGGAGCATGGCGATGGGCTTGTTGCCCTGCTCGATGACGGGCAGCTGCGAGATGCCGTGCTTCTTCATCAGATCGACCGCGTGCCGGGCCGTGTCGGTCGTGTAGACGGTGATGACCGCGGGCCGCCGCCCGGCCAGCAGATCGGCCACCGTGCCGAGCCGGTCGGTGGGGTCGATGAAGCCGTTGTCCTTCATCCATTCATCCGAATAGAACTTGCTGATGTAGCGCGAGCCCGAGTCGGGCAGCACCACCACGATGTTCTTGCCCCGGCCGATCTCCCGCGCCAGGTCGATGGCGACGTGGACGGCGGAGCCCGACGAGCCGCCGGCGAAGAGGCCTTCCTCGCGCGCCAGCCGGCGGGCCATGGTGAAGCTCTGCTTGTCGTCGACGCGGCGGACGTCGTCGAGGACGGAGAAGTCCATCGCCTTGCAGAGCATGTCCTCGCCGATTCCTTCGACCTTGTAGACGTGTGGCTGGATCAATTTCTTGGTCTTGAAGTAATCGAGGTACACCGACCCTTCCGGATCGGCGCCGATATTGCGCGATTGCGGATACTTCTCCTTCAGATATCTTCCCGCGCCCGACATGGTGCCGCCAGTCCCCAGGCCGGCGACGAAGAAGTCGAGGGAAAAGCCCGCCTTCCGGCAATCGCTTTCGATCTCGGGGCCGGTCAATCGATAGTGAGCCTCGATATTATCGGGGTTATGGTATTGATTGAGCATGAACGCGCCCGGCGTCTCGCGGTGGATGCGCTTGGCGGTCTCGTAGTAGCTGCGCGGATCCTCGGCGGCGACGTTGGTCGGCGTCACCACCACCTCGGCGCCGAAGGACTTGAGGGCGTTGACCTTCTCGGTCGACATCTTGTCCGGCATGGTGAAGACGCAGCGGTAGCCCTTGACCGCGGCCCAGAGCGCCACGCCCATGCCGGTGTTGCCGGAGGTGTTCTCGACGATGGTGGTGCCGGGCTTGATGCGGCCCTCTTTCTCCGCCTTGTCGAGGATGAACATGGCCATGCGGTCCTTGATGGCGCCGCCGGGGTTCATGAACTCGCACTTGACGTAGACCGCGGCGTCCTCGGGACCGGCGATCTTGTTGAGCCGCACCAGCGGGGTGTTGCCGATGGCCTGCAGGATGTTCTGGAAGACGGGCATGGGCTCTCCGGAGCGGGGGCACGTTATAGCGCAGGTCCCGGTGGCGCGTCCGCCGCGGTTTCACTACTGTGGCGCGGCGATGAACGACGCCCAACTGCAAGCCGCCTATACCTCCGCCACCGGACAGCCCGCCGGCTCCGTCACCCGCCTGCCCGGGGGCGCGGGGAACCGGACCTACTGGCGGGTCTATTCCGCCGACGGCAGGAAGACCGCGGTGGTGATGGAGCTGCCGGCCGATCCGGTGAAGAGCGAGGAGGCCTCCAAGGACCACGCCCCGGCGGAGCTGCCCTTCCTCAACGTGCACCGCTACCTGAGCGGCCTCGGCGTCCGGGTGCCCGCCCTCCTCCTCGACGCGGCCAAGGACGGCTTTCTGGTCATCGAGGACCTGACCGACCGCACGCTCGAGCGCGCGCTGCAAGAGGGACAGGACCGCGAGCAGCTCTACGGCACGGCCATCGACGCGCTGGCGCGGCTGCGGGCCCAGGCCGAGCGGGCGCCTGATCCGTCGTGCCTCGCCTGGACGCGGGCCTTCGACTACGACCTCTACCACTGGGAGTTCGAGCACTTCATCGAGTACGGGCTCCTCGCCCGAGGCTCCCAGCCCACCGACGCGGAGCTGCAGACTCTGCGCCGCGAGTTCGCGCGCATCTCCCTCGAGCTGGCCAGCGCGCCGCGCGGCTTCACCCACCGCGACTACCAGAGCCGCAACCTCATGGTGACCGACGCGGGCGCGCAGGTGGTCATCGATTTCCAGGACGCGCTGCAGGGGCCGCGGCAGTACGACCTGGTGGCGCTGCTGCGCGACAGCTACGTCGAGCTCCCCCGGCCGCTCATCGACAAGATGCTGCAGCGGTACCTGGCGCGCTTTGCGGCGGAAGGCGGGCCGGCGCTCGACGGGGCGGAGTTCGCCGGCTTCTTCGATCTCCTCACCGTGCAGCGGAAGTTGAAGGACGCGGGGCGCTTCGTCTTCATCGACCAGGTGAAGAAGAATCCGTCGTTTCTGGTGCACATCCCCGCCTCGCTGGGCTACGTGCGCGAGGCGCTGCAGCGGCGGCCCGAGCTGCGCGAGGTGCAGGAGATCCTGCAGCGGCACGTGCCGGAGCTAAGATGAGGGTGCTCGCCGTCCTGCCCTTCGCGGCGGACGCGGTCGACCCGGACGCCAACGAGCTCTCGCGCTGGATCTGGCTGGACGCGGCGCGGGCGCTCGACCTGCCCGGGATCATCGAGCCGCGTCTGGTCGCGGACGTGGTCGAGATCTCCGCCCGGGCGCTGGGCGAGGCCGCCGCGCAGCTGGGGGCGGAGGCGGCCCTGGGCGCGACCCTGCAGCTGCAGGAAGGCAGGGTCGAGCTGGCGGCGATGCTGGTCGCCGCCAACGGCGAGGTGCGCTCGCAGTGGAGCGAGGAGCTGTCCCTGGGCGCGGCCCCGCGGCTGGCGCCGATGCTGGCCCGCGCGGTGCTCCTGGCGCTGGGCGAGGACGCCTCGGCGGCCGCGCAGGGCGTCGAGGGGGAAGTCCCCGGCGAGGCGGTGCTGCGGCTCGCCCGGGCGGCGCGGCGCCTCGAGGCCGGCGAGCTCGACGACGGCGCTTCCGGGCTGCTCGCGCTCTGCGAGGAGATCCCCGAGCTGTCGGCAGCGCCCCGGACGCTGCTGTCGGCGGCCCGCGACGCGCTGGGCACCGACCGGATGCCGGCCCTCTTCTGGGCGCTGGAGCGGCTGGTCGAGCTGCGCCCCGACGACGCCGAGGCGCTGCTCCTCCTCGGCGACTACCGCGCCCTCCACCTCGACGAGCCGGGCGCCCGCCAGCTCTACCTCGCCGCGCGGGAGACGGCGGAGGACCCGGCGACCGCGGCCCAGGCTTCGGCCCAGCTGGCCGCGCTGGCGGAGGCGGCCGGCCGCGACGACGAGGCGGTCCTCCACCTGCGCGCGGCGGTGAAGCTGCACGACGGCGCCGACCTCTACGCGCGGCTGGGGGCGCTGCTGCTCGAGAAGGCTCCCGGCCAAGCGCTGCACATGCTGACCCGCGCGACGGTGCTCGCTCCCGACGACGCCGCGCTGCACCTCGGGCTGGCGCGGGCCATCCGCGAAAGCGGCGGCGATCCGTCGCGCGCCCTCGCCGCCGCCGTCCGCGCCGCGGAGCTGTGCCCGGATGAATCGGAGCTCGCTGGAGAAGTGCGCGCCGAGCTCGAATTGCTTCTCGGATAAGCCGAGGCAAAAGCACACCGCGAAGGCGCAAAGTTTGCGAAGGTTCGCGAAGGTTTGGTGGGTAGGGCTTGGGGGGCCTAGCCACATCAAGGTGGCGTGCGGCCTCGAATCCAAGCCAAAGCATTTCTTCGCGAACCTTCGTGGATCTTCGCGCCTTCGCGGTGTGCCTCTGGCTTTATCTTAGGGCGCGGGCCGGGCGTCGACGAAGAGCTGGTTGAAGGGGATCGACGCGGTGGCCGCCTTGATGGTGGCGCTCGACAGATACGCCGTCCCGCTGACCAGCGTCAGGTGCGGCCAGAACCCCGCCGCGCCGGTGGGCCGCACGGTGGTCCGCGAGGAGGTCTTGCCCTGCGCGGGATCGTAGAGGGAGAAGATCAGATCCACCGGCGTCGCGTCCTGGTAGGCGAGGGCGAGCTTGCCGCTGGGCGTGAACGACATGCTCGTCTGCACTCCCGGGAAGCTCTGCGGATGCCAGGCTTCGCACGCCGCCGGAAGGCCGGCATCGACGATGCGGATGAGCCCCGCGTCGCCCGCGCCCAGCACGTGCCCCGCGTGCGCGGTGAGCGTGTCCGACTGGTAGAGGAGCAGCTGCTGGGCCGAGAGGTCGGCGAAGGCGATGGCGATGCGCCCGCCCGCCTGTCCCGGCGGCCCGACGGCCAGCGCGGGCCAGCGGCCGGTGTCGCGCTGCGGCCTGGCGGTGGCGGGCGGAGCCGGGGCCGGATCGTGTCCGTCGATCTCCACCGGCGTGCCGAACGACGGCGTCATGCCGGAGCCGCTCCCCATCACGGCCTTGACCGCGCGCAGCGGCGAGCCGTCCGCGGTCTTGAGATTTTCGGAGTAGGCGATGATCGGATGGTTGTCGAGGAAGGCGAGCGACGGCATCAGGCCGACGCCGGTGGGCAGCTCGCCCAGCATTTCCGACGCCTTGGTGGAGCGGCAGACCGCCGAGGCGTTGGCGTCGGTGTCGACGACGCAGACCTGGTTGCCGACGCAGCCCGCCGGAGTGGAGGTCGGGTTGCACTGCGCGGTGCTCTTCCCGGCGCAGCGATCGCCCGAGCTGGTGCCCGCATCGACGACGCAGATCTGCGTCGAGGTGCAGCCGCCGTTGCAGGGCGGCGGCGGCCGCAGGGCCGAGTCGACGTCGGCGCCGACCAGGTTGCCTTTGCCGACCACCGTCCAGTGATCCTTGCTGGTCGGCTGCGTGCGATTGGCCACCGCATAGAGCAGCGCCGTGGACGGGCCCGTCTCCGCCAGCGCCGCCGGGTCGTAGCTGCCCCGGCGGAAATAGGCGATGGCGGGCAGGCCGCTCGCGTCGAGCGCGATGCTGGCGTACATGCCGACGTCGCCGTTGGTGAGCGCCGAGCCGACCGCGGTGGAGCCGTCGATGGTGATGGGCGCGGTCCACTGCGCCGCGGGGCCGCCGTAGCGGGCGATGAACTTGAGGTCGCCGTTGTCGACGTCGTAGTAGGCGACGAAGAGGTCGCCGGCGCCGTTGGCCACGATGGAGCTGTACTGGCCCACGTCGGGGCCGAGGTCGGTGATGCCGCCGCGCGGGCCGTTGACGTCGCCGCCGATGTGGCCGGTGGCGGGCACGCCGTCGAGCCACTGGGTCTTGAGCAACCTGGGCGGGTCGGTCCGGTCGAAGGTGTGGACCACCAGGTCGCCGTGCTCGCCGTCGTAGGCGGAGAGGTAGAGGTTCTCTCCGCTCGCGGCCATGCTCGAGTGGCGGGCGACGTCGCGCACGTGCAGGGGCGGCAGCGCGTCGCACTCGCACCGCTCGGCGGCGTTGTTGCAGGTGTCGAAGATGTTGGCGGGGTCCTGCAGCACGAGGATCTTCCCGGTGGGGCAGCTCTGCTTGCAGGACGGATCCTTGGGCGCGGGAGAGCAGAGGTTGGTGGCGGTGATGCAGACCGGGCTCGCCGCGTTCTTGCAGCCGCCGTTGCAGGGCGGCTCGCCGACGCAATACCTGTTGAAGGAAGTGGTGCCGGGCGGGCAGGCGTTGGCGGGATCCGGCTTGTTGAAGGTGCAGCCGAGACCCTTGGCGAAGACGCCGATCTCCTTGCACACCTCGCCCTGCGCCGGGCAGGTGCCGTCCTGCGTGCAGGGCAAATATTTATCGAAGCAGTAATGACCCTGCGCATTGCAGACCTGCGCGGGGCAGCAGTCGGCGGCGGTGTCGCACTGCTGGGGACGGAGCGCGCATGCGGAAGGAGCCTTCTGCGCATCGCAGAAAGCGCGGTCGCTGCCGTTGAACTGGACCTTGCAATCGTCGTCGCTCGAGCAGCCGACGCCGGTGACCTTCGAGCGCCTGCAGCCCGAGACGGACACGGCGATGAGACAGGCCGCGAGCAGCGCGCGGCGGGCAAGCGACGACGTCATTTGTAGCTCCCGAGATCCAGACCGAGTGTGGCCGGGACCCTACCAGCGCCCTTCGGGAAGCTTCAATGGGCGTCCCGCGGTCCTCCGCCACCTGACGGATGAAGCGCGTCGCGGACGAATACGTATTCCGTCCGACTGGTGGGCAAGTCGCCGCCGTCCTCCGCCGTCTTCCGCTTGCACTCCTCGGTGATCGAGGCCTCCGGTTCCACCGTCGCCTGCAGGCGGGCCGCGCCGCAGGTGGTGACGTCGATGCCGAACTCGACCGGGCAGTCGCGCCCGCCCCGGGTCTGCTGCCTGCTGCGCATGACTCCGGCGAGCGCGGTCGCGGTCCGGTGCAGCTCCAAGGTGACCGCTTCGTCGGGGTTCTTCAGCGTGCCGTCGTCCGCGCGCTCCTGGAACTCGCCGCGGATGAGGTCGCCGTGATCGCGGAAGCGGTAGGCGAAGTGCGGGTCGGAGGCGTTGATCCAGACGCCGGAGAGATCCTGCTCGCAGAACCTCGCGGCGGCAGGGGAGGAGGCGGCGGCGGGCGGCGCGGGCTGGGCTGCCGCGGGCGCGGGGCTCGGGGCAGACTTCCGGCAGGACGCGGAGCAGAGGAGAATCGCGGCAAAAGTCGAGGCGCGCTGCATGGGTGCCCGCTGTACTATTGGATCATGCGCCTTCGCAAGGCCGCCCTCGCGCTCTGGGTCGTCGCTGGCGCGGCGGCGGCGGGGCAGGGCGTCTCGCCGGAAGAGGTGGACCTGCTCGCCGCTTCGCTGCGGCCCGAGGGGCTGGCGGAGCTGCTCGGCAACGCCGCGCCCATCGCCCGGCTTCCGGTTTCGGAAGTCCAGGCGGAGCTCGATCCCAAGGCGGCGCGCGTCGAGGGCCAGCTGCGGCTGGTGGTCCACAACCGCGAGGCCGCGCCCTGGTCCGAGGTGGTGCTGCGCGCGTATCCCAACTCTGCCCGCGGGACTTCCCTGCGCGTCGAGGACGTGCGGGTGGACGGCAAGCGCGTCGCGGTCCGCACCCACGGGACGGTGATCGCGGTCCCGGCGGAGCTCGCGCCCGGGGCGGAGGTGGCCATCTCGCTGACCTTCCGCGGCCAGCTGCACCGGCTGCACGACGGCGACGACGATCCGTTGGCCGCCGCCGCCGGGATGTTGTCGCAGCTGGCCCCGGGCCTCGCCTCGTCGAACGGCAAGCCGCGCGCGGACCAGGGCTACGGCACCTTCGCCGTCGGAGCGCACGGCGCCACGCTGGTGGACTGGTATCCGCAGCTCGCCGCCCGCGCCCACGGCGTCTGGGATCGCGACGAGCCGGGGCCGATCGGCGACCTGGGCCACGCCGATCCCGGCAGCGCGGTGGTGGCGCTGACGGTGCCGAAAGGCTGGCGGGTGGCGGGCGCCGGATCTGCGCTGGGACAGCATCCGGCGGGGGCCGGCAAGGAGACGGCGACCTTCGCTGCCGCCGGAGTGCGTGGCGCGCTCGGGCTCGCGGCCTCGCCGGAGTACGACGAGGTGACGGAGCAGACGCCCGGCGTCCAGCTGCGCGCCTCGTCGATGCATGGCGAGGCGGGCGCGCGCATGCTCCTCACCTGCGCCCGGGCGGCGCTGCAGTCGCTGCAGGCGCGCTTCGGGCCCTATCCGTGGACCTCGCTGGCGCTGGCGGAAGTCTCGCTGACCGGGGGCGCCGGCGGCGTCGAGCTGCCCGGGCTGGCGCTGGTGGCGCAGGCGCTCTCGCCGCGCGCGCCGGGGAGCCTCTCGCCGCCCGGCATGTTCGACTTCACCTGCTATCACGAGGTCGCGCATCAATGGTGGCAGGGCGTGGTCGGCTCGGATCCGCGGCGCACGCCCTGGGTGGACGAGGCGCTCGCGCAGTACAGCGCCGTGCTGGTGACCGAGGACGCCAAGGGGAAGGACGCCGCCGGGCAGGCGCTGAGCACCTTCGTCCTGCTGAACTACCACGGCATGCGGATGGCGCACCTGGCGGACGGACGCGTGGCGCGGCCCGCCGACGAATTCCGCACGCCGCTCGCCTACGCGGGGCTGGTCTATGGAAAGGCGCCGCTCTTCTTCGCCCGGGCGCGGGAGCTGATCGGCAACGCGCGCTTCGACGCGGCCTCGCGGGCGTACCGGCAGGCGTGGGCCTTCCGCGAGGCGGGCGCGGACGGGTGGCTCCTGGCGGCGCGGCGGACGGATCCGGAGCACGCCGACGCGCTCTCGGGGCTGCAGAAGAGGTGGTGGCAGGAGAAGCATGGCGACGAGGACGTCGGGCAGCTCGACGGCCTGGCGCTGATGGACGCGCTGGGCGGCGGAGGCAACGGCTTTGCCCAGCTCCTGCGCGGGCTGCAGGGCTCGGGGAGCGGCGGCGAGGCCGAGGTGCGGGAGGCCCTGAAGCAGCTGGAGAAGCTGATGCCGGAGCTGTCGCGGATGCTGGAGGAGCCGGAGTCGAGCCCGCCCTGACCGCGCGACGCGGTCTTTCTCGGGTGGCCGGGCCTTGCGCCGAGAAACGAGCACGCACCCCCTTCGCCGCTGGACCCATCCAGGGCAATCACCTGCATTTGATCGTCGAGGTGGAGAGCCGCGCCGCCTTGTCGCGGGCGATGCAGGGGCTCTCCGTCCGCATCGCCCGGCGGCTCAATGCGCTGGCCGCGCGCAAGGGGGCCGTCTTCGCCGACCGCTTTCACGCGCGCGCGCTGGTCTCGCGGCGCGAGGTGGCCATCGCGGTCCGCTCTGTGCTGCGCAACTTCCGCCACCACACCCGCGAACGACTGCCGGCGCGGTGGGAGGATCCGCTCTCGTCGGCGCGGTTCGTGCGCGAGAGGCCGGACGACGAGGCGCCGGTGGTGCCGCCGCGGACGTGGTTGCTGCGGATCGGGTGGCTGATGGAAGGCGGGGGACGCGGGACCGGGGGATAGAGAGAGCCTTTGCAGGCTCGGCCGGGCCCGGAATCGCATTTCAATCAATGGTGATGGACCTGCGCCCCATCTACGAAGCAAAAAAAGGCGAACAGGAAGGATCTACTGCCTCACGAGGAATTGGGACCGGTCGCTTGAAGCGTGCGTGGCCCCCCTCTCGCGGTGGAGGTTGCCGATGGTCGCGGTGGAGGTGGTCAGTCAGATGGGGCAGGGCAGAAGCGCGCGTCGTGGCGCGGCTCCTGCGCGCACAGGGGCTTCGCTGCGAGGGTGGCGGCGGAGCGGCGCGGGGTGCGCAGCCGGACGGGCAGATGGATTCGCGCCGGTCCAGGTGAGAAGCCAACAGCAAGTGCGTGTTCTGTAGTCCCGTCTCCAAGCCTCGAGCTTCTCGCGGGTATCAACCAAGCTCAAGAATAGCTCGCCATTTAGGCACTCGTCACGGAGCCTCCCGTTGAAGCTCTCGATGTAGCCGTTCCCCATCGGGCGCCCCGGCCGGATGAAGTCGAGCTTCACGCCGTGGCGGTAGGCCCAGTATGACGGCCCAACAGAAATGTACGGCGCCCAACTACGCTCGCCGAATGCGTACCCGAGCTTGAAGTCGAGCGCCGCACATCGGGAAGATGGAGTTGAAGCGGTACCGGTGACGAACTCT
>JAYWAJ010000298.1:0-4508 GCA_043782525.1 Deltaproteobacteria bacterium
GCCGGCCGCGCCTCGAGCAGCGCGCGGAAGTCGCGGCTCTCGATGCTCCACACCTCGCACTTGCCCGACGAGATGGCGAGCTCCTCGGTCAGCGAGCCCTCGGGGCGGAGCACTTCGCCGAAGAGGTCGCCCGGCTTGAGGATGGAGAGGACCGACCGGCTCTTGCCCTTGCCCTGCCGGAGCAGGCGCACCCGGCCGGTGCGGAGCAGGTAGACCTTGTCGGCAGGCATGCCCGGCCGGTAGATGACCGAGCTGTGTCCGAACGTCTCGACCTTGAAGTAGCCGCGGAAATCGACCACGTCCGCCGGAGGAAGGCTGGGGGAGGCGAGGGGCTGAAACTGCTGGGCGTAGCGCGGGTCGGTCTGGGGACGCATGGCTGAGGCTCCGGGGCGAAGGGGTCGCTACCCTGTCAGAGCACCAGCCATGCCAAGTGGTGAGCACTTGAGTTATTGCAGTACTTTCAACGATATGAACAAAAGCACGCACTTCAGGCAAGGGAGCGGTTGAACGGAACGTTAACCAGCGGTTGCTCAAAACGTCGAAAGGATCGAACGAAACGTTCAATCCTCCCCGTTGGCGAGCCCGTACTTTCGCAACTTCCGCTCCAGGGTGGGCCGCGAGATGCCAAGCATCTGACAGGTCTTGCCTTTGTGACCGCCGGTCAGGGTCCAGACCCGGGCGATGTGACTGTGCTCCACCTCGTCGAGCGTCTGGATCCGATCATCGCCGGCGACCTTGGGCGAAGACGCCGGCGTCTCGACCCGCGCGGACGACGTCTGCTGCTCGACCAGGTGCTCCTCGAGGAGCAGGTCTCCCTGCGAGAGCACCGCCGCGCGGGTGAGCACGTTCTCGAGCTCCCGGACGTTGCCCGGCCAGGCGCGCTTCTGCAGCTTCGCCAGCACCTCGCGGGGAACGCGGCGGAGGTTCTTGTGGAGGCGCTGGTTGATCTTCATGAGCAGGTGCTCGACGAGGATGGGGATGTCCTCGGGGCGCTCCCGGAGCGGCGGCAGCGAGAGGGTGACGACCTTGAGCCGCTGGTAGAGGTCCTCCCGGAACCGGTTGGCGCGGACCTCTGCGGTGAGGTCGCGGTGGGTGGCGGCGAGGATGCGCGCCTTGATGGGGATGCGCCGCACGCCGCCGACGCGCTCGACCTCGCGCTCCTGGAGCACGCGCAGGAGCTTGGCTTGCAGGTTGGACGAGAGCTCGCCGATCTCGTCGAGGAAGATGCTGCCGTCCTCGGCCAGCTCGAACTTGCCGGCCTTGGCCTGCATGGCGCCGGTAAAGGCGCCCTTCTCGTGGCCGAACAGCTCGCTCTCGAGCAGCGTGTCGACGATGGCCGAGCAGTTGATGGCGATGAACGGCTTCTGCGCCGCCGAGTAGCTGTGGATGACGCGGGCGATCAGCTCCTTGCCGGTGCCGCTCTCGCCGTGGATGAGCACGGTGGCGCGGCTGGCGGCGACGCGGCCGACGTCCTTGAAGAGCTGCTGCATCGCCGCCGACGAGCCGACGATGTCGTCCATCTTGAAGCCGCGGTGCGCCTCCACCGAGAGGTAGTCGCTGCCCTTGGAGAGCCGGCGGACCTCCATGGCCCGGTCGAGGGCGACGTCGAAGGCCTGGATGTCGATGGGCTTGTGGATGTAGTCGAAGGCCCCGGCCTTCATGGCGAGGATCGTCGTCGCCATGTCGTGATGGGCGGTGATCATCAGCACCGGCGCCTCGCTGGCGTGCTTCTTCAGCTCGGGGATGAGGTCGATGCCGGAGGCGTCCGGCAGCCGCATGTCGAGGACCACCACCGCCGGCGGGGACTTCTCCGCCATGCGAACGCCCTCGGCGCCGGTGCCGGCGGAGTCGACGCCGAAGCCGCGCTCCTCGAGGTGCATCGAGAGCAGCTCGCGGATGCTGCGGTCGTCGTCGACAATGAGGATCCGGTCCATCGATCCCTTGCATCATAGGCGCAACGGATTCAAAGCACACCGCGGAGTCGCGGAGAAAAAGGAGGCATCGCGGAGTTTTTTGGGTTCGGGGGGCGGGAGCGGCGATCGTCGCCGAAGCGCTCGCGCCCCCCAAAAAAGACTCCGCGCCTCCGCGGTGCGCTTGAAGCCGTTACAACTTCAGCCGGCGAAGGTGACGGTGATGAGGTTTCCGCCGCCAGGACGCTCGTCGATGCGGGCGTCGCCCTGGTGCTCGCGGGCGATGCGCATCACCACCGCCAGGCCGAGGCCGGAGCCCCGCGCGCGCTGGGGCGTGAAGGGCACGAAGGCCTGCTGGCGCAGATCGGGCGCGAGGGTCCGCCCCGCATCGGCGACCGACAGCTCCCAGCCCTTGCCCTCGGCGCGCACCTGGACCTCGACGGCGCCGCCGCCCGCCTCGTCCGCGGCCGCCGCCGCCTGCCGGCAGAGGATCTTCACCGCCGTCCGCACCCGCACCGGATCGAGCAGCACCGGCGCCATCCGCTCCGGCAGCTTGCGCACGAAGGTCACGCCGCGGGACGCCCACTCCGCCTCGACGCCGGCCACCGCCTCCTCGACCGGCGTGCGCGGGTCGCCGGGCACCAGCGACAACGACGGCGGCCGCGCGAACTCGAGGACCTCGTTGAGGAGCAGCTCGATGTTGAGCACCTCGCGCAGGGCGATGCTGGTGCGCCGCAGGTCGTTCTGCGCCAGCGTCCCGTGGCGCTCCAGCGTCTGCAGCGCGATCTTCACGGCGCTGAGGGGATTGCGCACCTCGTGCGCCACCAGCGAGGCGAAGCGGGCCAGATCCTCGCTGCGGATGACCGCGTCCGCCTGCTGGTTGCCGGCGGTGAGGTCGCGCACCAGCGCCACCGCGCCGGCCGGCACCCCCCGCAGCAGCAGCTGCGCCGAGAAGGGCTTGCCGTTGCGGAGCATGAGGCGCTGCTCGGCGGCGGGCACGTTGGCGCAAAGGGTGGAGAGGTCCCGTGCGGCGCGCTCTCCTCCCGCGAAGAGCAAGCCCGCCGGCGCTCCGAGGATCGTGCCCGCCTTGCGCTGGAAGACCTTCTCGGTGTTGCCGGTGGCGAAGACGATGCGCGGCGCCTCCTCCCCCTCCCAGGCCAGCACGCAGGAGTCCTCGGCCGCGCCCACCGTGCGCGCCAGCTCCTCGCAGATCTGTCCGACCTTCTTGGGCCGCTGCAATCTAGAACGAGCCCGCGAGCGCCAGGGCCAGGCCGCCGTCGAGCGGCGCCATCAGGAGCGAGGCCTTCTTTGCCGGGGGCTCGGGCGCCACTTCCCGGAAGCCCTCGTACTTGTGCGGGTCGTCGCCGGCCACCCAGAAGTACGTCGCCGCCGCCAGCGCCGCGACGCCGACGCCGAGGCCCACCCGCGCCAGCAGGACCTGCGAGCTTCCGGTGTTGGAGAGGCTCTTCATCTTGTCGTAGTCGGACTGCGCCAGCGTCTGCAGATAGGTGGTCTTGGCGGCGCTGAAGCGGGTCTCGGTGCTGGCCGATTTCTGGTTGAAGAAGACGGCCGTGCCGGCGCCGACCACGGCGAGGCCGCTGGTGATCCAGGCCGCCGTCCGCATCTTCTTCGCGGTGCCCTCGTAGCCGTCGATGAAGTCGTTGGAGGGCACCAGCGCGATGTTCTTCGCCAGCACCTGCTTGTTGGGGACGGAGATGTCCTCGCTGTAGGCGATGAAGCCGGCCTTCTCCACCTCGAGCAGGTGCGGGCCCCAGTTCAAGGTCATGCGGCCCTTCACCGGCGTGGTGCCCCGGATCTGCCCGTCGATCTTCACCAGCGCGCCCGACTCGGCGACGGCGAGGACCAGGTAGCCCTCGCGTCCCTTGAGGATCTTCGCGACCAGCACCTTGGCGTTGCGGCTGATGGAGGCGATGAGCGCGTCCCCCTTGCCGGAGACGTTCTCCGAGATGCGGTTTTCCACCGCCGCCGTCCTGGTGTTGTTGAGGGCGAGCGAGAGCACCAGGGTGTCGCCGATCTTCGCCAGGGAGCCGGCGATGATGTACTCGACGCCGAGAGCGCCCCCGATCTCGGCCAGGCAGGCTTCGTTGGCCTCGCAGCCAAGGCCCTGCTTGTCCTTCTCGAAGGACAGCATGTTCCGGATGTCCTCGCGGCTGATGACCTTGAAGACCTCCAGCTTGTTGAGCTCGCTGGCGATGAGGGTGCCAGCGCTCTGCACCAGGCCGGCGTCGACGCCGCGGGCCTGCAGGTCGAGGACGGCGATCTTGACCCTGCTGTCGCCGGCGGCGAAGGACGGGGCGGCAGCGCAAACCAGCGCTGCGAGAACGAGCCTGAAGATCATGAGCACCCCCTGAAACTGCCTCGAGCGTAGTCCCGAGTCCGCTCGGAGGGCAAGCGCCTTGACGGAAGCCTGCAGAGGAGTGGATGCTCCCGCAGAGGTTGCGTCTCGGATCCTCGACCGATGGGCGAAGGTCCGGCCTCCCGGTAGGCTTCCGGTACGAAACGCGGGCCTTCCCCCCATTCCCGCCAGGGAGTCACCGATGCGCCGCTTCCTCAAGAAGATGTTCAAGTCCCAGTCCG
>JAYWAJ010000299.1:0-11905 GCA_043782525.1 Deltaproteobacteria bacterium
GCGGGCAGGCTGGATCTTGGAGACTTCATGGCGTTCGAGATCCAGCCCGATCCACAACAGCCGGCAATGCGACTTGCGGGAGACCGCTACGCGGGGTTCACCGTCGGCCCCGGCGGCGGTGATGGGCACGGTCCCCCTGCGCAGCCGGTCCGGGGCCGCCGCACGTCGCTTCGAGCATGCAGTCCGCGACCGATCCGGGACGCGAGACTTTTCCCTTGCTGCGCCATCACCGCATCCCAACGTTCCCACAAGGATGTCCATGGATCACCCACCTTTTCGAATCGCAGCCGCTCTGGCCGCGGCTTTGATTTGCGCCTGCGGCTCTTCGAACAAGGACAATGGCTCGGGCAACAAAGGGCCGCCCGACGCGGGACCGCCGCCGCCGCCACCATCCACGCAGGTCGCGCTCGATCTGCAGACCGCCGGTAAGGGAATGGTTCGCGGCGCCGGCGCGGATTGCCGCGGCAATTGCCACCTCATGTACAACACGGGCGCTGCCGTGCACCTCGAGGCGGTCCCCGATTCCGGCTACGCCTTCACCGGCTGGTCCGGCGCCTGCTCCGGCAGCAGCGCGTGCGATCTCACCCTGAGTGCCAACGCCAGCGCGGTCGCCACCTTCAACGTCATCCCGCCCAAGATGCATCGCCTCACCGTGGCGGTGGACAACAGCGGGTCGGTGACGTCGCAGCCCGGCGGCATCAACTGTCCGGGCAGCGGGTGCTCCGCCGACTTTGGCGAAGGCACCACCGTGATGCTGACCGCCGCGCCCGCGAGCGGCTGGGTCTTCGGGGGCTGGTCCGGTGCGTGCTCTGGCGTGAGCGATTGCTCGGTAAGGATGGACGCCGACGCGAGCGTGAGGGCCACCTTCAATCCTCCGCCGCCGCCTCCTCCGCCCGCGAAGGCGCACATGATCGTCAGCGTCGAGGGCAACGGGCAGGTCAGCGGCTCGGGCATCAACTGCGGTTTCGGGTCCACCGCCTGCGACGTCACCGTCAATGCGGGTACCAACGTCTCGCTGACCGCCACGCCGGGAGACCAGGTCCGCTTCATGGGGTGGAGCGGCGCCTGCAGCGGCGGAGGCACGACCTGCGGCATCGCGGCCAACGGCGAGATGCGTCTGACGGCGAAGTTCCAGGACGTCCTCACCACGCTGGTCGCGAACGACCGGGGCCACAGGACGGCGTTGGCACTCAACTCGACCGACGTGTTCTACGCTCGTTCCGACAGCGTGGATGGCGGGTCCATCTGGGCCGTCTCCAAATCCGGCGGGCGGCCGCGCCGCGTCGCTTTGGGTAACGCCGCCACCCTGGCCGCGGACGACGGTTACCTGTACTGGAGCGACAATTCGTCGATCTATTCCGTTCCCGTTGGCGGCGGATCCGCGTCGCAGATCTTCTCCTCGGGGCCGCAGGGATACGGCCTCGGCAGGCTTGCGCTCGACGCCAACGGCGCGCTGTACTTCTCGAACTACGAGTACGATTCCACCGGCTCTCACGGGAACGTGAACCGGATGCAGAACCGCGTCACCACCGTGCTGGTCGCGAACATCCGGGGCAGGCCCAGCAGCGGCATCGAGGTCGACGACAAGTACGTCTACTTCGGCGCAAACGACACCAGCCAGAACGGCTTCCTGCAGCGCGTGCCCAAGACGGGCGGGGCGGCCGACACCATGAACGCTTGCGGCCCGTACTGCTACATCAGCAGCATCAAGGCCGACGGCGCGTGGGTGTTCTTCACCAACCTACAGCACGCCGACGTCCTCAGCATCCCCAAGGCGGGCGGCAGCCCGACCGTCCTGTCCGCGCGCAATGATTCCGCCGGCGCTGGCGTCGATGACCTCGACGCCAACGCCGGGGTGGCCTATTGGGTCACCGTCCGCTCCTACGGCGAGACTGTGAGCGGGGTCTTCTCCGCGAACCCGGACGGTTCGAACTGGACGACGCTCGACACCGGCGCGGACAACAACTGGCAAGGACCGCGCGTCGACAGCACCGCCGTGTACTACTGGCACGCCGGGTCGCTACTGCGGCGGCTCAAGTAGCGGTTCAGGAGCGCGCGATCTCGAACACGGTGAGCAGTCGAGTCAGCTCCTGGCGAACGGGTACGTGCTCACCAACCACGAGCCCGACGAAAGGTTCTTCGGTGCGCGGCCGCTCCACCGAGCGGGCCGCGCGAGACTTTGCCAGGCTCCCGAGCATGCGGAGCAGGGGGGCGAGTTGCCGGAGCGAACCTTATCCGACCTCTCCCTTTTGAACGGCTGCCTTCAGGAAGCCACGTACTGGCGTGCCGATTCCTGGGTCAAGCACGGGCTCGTCGGGAAAAGTGAAAAGTGTTGCTGTTGATGATCACTTTCGTCACGGGCCGCTCGCTGGCCTTCATCCGGTAGAAGTCGACCCCGACACCCCTGAGCGGCCCGAAGGCATTGCCTTGAATAATGATGTCTTTGACGGCACTCGTATCGTTGGATGCCACCCATACCCCTTGATACAAATTCAATACATTATTGTTTACGAAGCGCGTGCTTGCGCCGTGAACTTCGTAAGCGACGTTGTCAGGTTGACCCGATTCGGTGAACACTTTGATTATGCCGCAGGGTCGTCCTCGCGGCACGTTCATGCTCCGCCGGGCAACAATCGATAGTTTGTCTCCGCCCCCTGACCGTCACGCGAATCGATTGACGCAGTTATTGCGGGCACGGGACGCCGCAGCGCAATCTTTGCACATTTCTCATTGCGCCTCCTTCGATATTGCCGGCATGGGCTCTGCATAACCAATGCAGATGCGGGCCGGCCTCCACAGCAAGCTCATCGCCGCACTCTTGGCCCCGGCGCTGCTTGCGTCGGGGGCGACTCAGGGGTTGCTGTTCATGCGCTGTGGATCGACGGTGCGCGTGTCGTGCTGCTGCCCCAAGAAGGCGCCGGCGCCGGCCTTCGGTGCATTGACGCACGGCACTGGGCAGGCCTGCGAGAGGATCGCCGTCCCCTCGGCTCCGGCGCAGGAGGTGGAACGCGTTGCCCCGATCGGATCCGCGCCGATCCTCATCGCGGTGCGTGGTCCCCCCACGAGCGCACGGCTGGTCGTTGGGCAGGTCGGGCAGGTTCCTCGCCTGGATTTATGGTCGGGATGGTCTGTCGTCTTGGCCAACTGCTCATTCCTGATCTAGCTCAAACGACTCGGCTTCATCGCCGACGCATTGGCCTTCGCTCCCGCCCCGACGGCGCGTGCGGTTACACGTAACCCAAATCCGGAGCACCCATTTCATGGTCCGCCCTTTCATCGTTGTCGTCATGCTCGCCGCGGCGCTTGGCCGCCGCGCCAGCGCGCAGGACGCCGTCTTGCAAAAACTTCTCGACGACGCCGCCGCGGCGAACCCCGAAGTCGCGCAAGCGCGCGCCGCCGTCGAAGCGGAGAGCGCCCGCATTCCGCAGGCGGGGGCGCTGCCCGATCCCAGCCTGAGCCTCGGCATCCAGAACGACGGCTTCCGGCGCATCAACATCGGCACGATGGACACGAGCTTCTTCAGTATCCAGCTGACGCAGCCGCTCTACTGGCCAGGGAAGCGCGGCCTGCGCGAAGCGGTGGCGACCCTCGAGAAACGCCGCTCGGAAGCACGCCTCGGACGGGCGGTGCTCGATCTGGAAGGGCGCGTGCGGCGTGCGTACCTGGGCCTCCTGCTGGTGCGGGCACAGATCGACTTGCTGGCGGAGCAGGAGCAGCTCTGGTTGCAGGCCGAGCAGACGGCCCGGGCGCGATACGAATCGGGCCAGGTGCCGCAGTCGGATTTGCTCCGCGCGCAGCTGGAGCGGGCGCGCCTGCAGCAGCGCCGCTGGGCGCTCGACGCAGAGCTCTCGACGCGCCTGGCTGAGCCGAATCGCCTGCGGGTGCGCCCGCTGGACGAGCCGGTGCAGACTTCTGCCCGCCTCGCCGACACACCGGACCCCGCGGATCTTGCGGAAGCGGCCGCCCAGCAGGACGCGCTGGAACGCAGCCCCGAAATCCTCTTGTCGACGCTGGGCGTCGAGCAGGCCGGTCGCCGCCTCGATCTCGCCCGCAAGGAGAAGCTGCCGGACTTCGCGGTGTCGGCCGCCATCATGCCGCGTGGAGGTCTGGAGCCGATGTGGCAGGTCGGGTTCTCGATCGGGCTTCCCATCTTCGCGGGCAGCAAGCAGAACCGCGCTGTCGATGAAAGCGCGCACCGGCAGATCGGCGAGGCGCAGGGAGCAGAAGCCCTGCGGCAGATTCTCCGGCTGCGAACGCACGAGCGGCTCACCACGCTTCTGGCGCTGAACCGCACCAACCAGCAGTACCGGAGCCAGATCCTGGTTCTCTCGGCAGCGGCGGCGCGGAGCACGCTCTCGCAGTACGAAGTGGGGCGCGTGCCGTTCGCGTCCGCACTGGAAGCGCTCTCCGGCTACATCTCCGACCGTACCAGCTACCTCGGATCGATCGCGGACGCGCAGCTCATCGCCATCGCCCAGAAGGAAGTCAGCCTCGACCCGGTGCCCTCGCTGGGCGGTGGCAGTGGCCCGGCGGGGTCGATGGGCGGCGCCAGCACGACGGCCGCCAGCGCGGGCGCGGCAGCAAGCGGAAATCAGACGGGCGGCACGGAGTCGCCTACCTCCTCACGCAGCACGAGCGGAATGTGAGCAAGCCCATGTCGATCAGCAGGAACAAGGCCGTCCTCTTTGGTGTCGCAGCTGGACTCGTGGTCGGGGTGGTGGGCGCCACTGTGGTTCCGCGCCTGCACCACGGGCACGCGGAGAGCGTGGCGAAGCAGGGCCCGCTCTATCACTGCCCGATGCACCCGACGTACACCTCGGACAAGCCAGGAGACTGCCCCATCTGCGGCATGACGCTGGTCCCGATCGAGGAGGCGGGGGCGAAAAAACCAGAACACAAGATCGTCCTCTACCGCTCGCCGATGGGCACCGGAGAGACCTCGACGGTTCCGCGCAAGGACGGGATGGGGATGGACTTCGTGCCCGTCTACGACGACGAGGCGACCGGCGCGAGCGAGGTGTCCGGGCTCGCCGGCGTGAAGATCGATGCCCAGCGCCAGCAGCTGATCGGCCTGCGCACGGCCGAGGTGACCAAGGGACCCATCTCCGGCGATTGGCGGACGGTGGGCCGCGTCTCCGTCAACGAAACGCGGGTGCGGAAGATCAATGTCAAGGTGGACGGCTTCGTCGAGAAGCTGTTCGTCGACTACACCGGCAAGCTGGTCCACCGCGGAGACCCCCTCTTTTCGCTCTACAGTCCGGATCTCCTCAGCGCGGAGCAGGAGTACCTGCTGGCGCTGCGCACCAGGCAGCAGCTCGGCGGAAGTCCGGCGGGCGAGGACCTGGTCGCTTCGGCGCGCAGGCGGCTGGAGCTGTGGGACATCCCGAAGTCGGAGATCGAGGCGCTGGAGCAGACGCACACTCCGCGCCGGACGCTGACGCTGACCTCGCCGATCTCTGGAGTCGTCACCGCGAAGAGCGTCGTGCAGGGCTCGCGGCTCACGGCGGGAGAGATGCCGCTCGAGATCACCGACCTGTCCGAAGTCTGGGTGCTCGCGGATGCGCACGAGAGCGACCTGCCGCGCGTCCGGCTCGGCACCCCGGTGACGCTCACGCTGGAGGCGGTGCCGGATCACGCTTTCACCGGCAAAGTAAGCTTCATCGAGCCGGTGCTCGACCCGAAGACCCGCACGGTCAAGGTCCGCCTCGCCTTCGCCAACCCGCGCGGCGAGCTACGTCCGGAGATGTTCGGCGAGGTCGTGTTCCACGCCCGGCCGCACCAGGGGCTGCGCGTTCCGGCCGACTCGATCATCGATTCCGGCGATCGCAAAGTCGTCTTCGTCTCCCTGGGCGACGGCCGCTTCGAGCCTCGCGAGGTGAAAGCGGGCGACATGGCGGGGGACCTTGTCGAGGTCACCGAAGGCGTTCGCGCCGGTGAGCAGGTCGTCGTCCGGGCCAGCTTCCTGGTGGACTCGGAGTCGCGGCTCAAGGCGGCACTCGCCGCGGTCACCTCGAAGCCGGCAGCTGGCGACAAGCCAGCAGGGAAGGCCCCCCCGACCAGCCACGTCCATGGAGCGAAGCCGTGATCAAGAGCATCATCACCTTCTCGGCGCACAACCGCGGCATCGTTCTCGCCGCAGTCATGGCTGGACTGGTGGGCGCCTATTGGAACGCGACCCACATCCCGCTCGACGCGCTGCCCGACCTCAGCGACACGCAGGTGATCGTCTACTCGCGCTGGGATCGCAGCCCCGACATCATCGAGGACCAGGTCACCTACCCGATCACCAGTGCGCTGCTCGGAGCGCCAAAAGTAAAGGCGGTGCGCGGTTTCTCGGACTTCGGCTACAGCTACGTCTACATCATCTTCGAGGACGGCACCGATCTCTACTGGGCGCGCAGCCGCGTGCTCGAGTACCTGAGCAAGATCCAGGGAACGCTCCCGGCCGGTGTCAAGACGGAGATGGGCCCCGATGCGACCAGCGTCGGTTGGGTGTTCCAATACGCCCTGGTCGACAGGAGCGGGAAGCACAGCACCGACGAGCTGCGCTCCTATCAGGACTGGTTCTTGCGCTATTCGCTGCAATCGGTCCCGGGCGTGGCGGAGATCGCCACCGTGGGCGGGCAGGTGCGGCAATACCAGATCAACGTCAATCCCAACCAGCTGCTCGCGCACGGCCTGACCATGAACGAGGTGACCGACGCCGTGCGCCACGGCAACAACGACGTGGGCGGGCGGCTGGTGGAGTTCTCCGGCCGCGAATACATGGTGCGCGGGCGCGGCTATGTGAAGAGCACGAAAGATCTCGAGGCCCTGGTCCTCAAGTCGGTGAATGGCACGCCGGTCACGGTCAAGGACGTGGCCAGCGTCTCGGTCGGTCCCGAGCTGCGCCGGGGCATCGCCGACTTCAACGGCGAGGGGGACGTGGTCGGCGGCATCGTGGTGATGCGCTACGGCGAGAACGCACTCAACGTCATCGAGCGGGTGAAGGCAAAGTTCGCCGAGCTGAAGCCATCGCTGCCCGCCGGCGTCGAGGTGGTCACCACCTATGACCGCTCCGATCTGATCGACCGCGCCATCACCAATGTGAAGGACAAGCTGATCGAGGAGATGATCATCGTCTCGATCATCATCCTCATCTTCCTCTGGCACGTTCCCTCGGCCATCATTCCCATCGTCACCATCCCGGTGAGCGTCGCGCTGGCGTTCATTCCAATGAATTTAATGGGGCTCAATGCCAACCTCATGTCGCTCGCGGGCATCGCCATCTCCATCGGCGTGCTGGTGGACGGCGCCATCGTCGAGGTGGAGAACGCCTACAACAAGCTGCATCTCTGGCAGGCGAATGGGCGGAAGGGTGACTTCCACAAGGTGCGGCTCGAGGCCTTGCTCGAGGTGGGTCCCTCGGTCTTCTTCTCGCTGCTGGTCATCGCCGTCGCCTTCCTGCCGGTGTTCACGCTGATCGATCAAGAAGGACGTCTCTTCCGTCCGTTGGCCTGGTCGAAGAACCTGGCCATGGCGATCGCGGCCTTGCTCGCCATTACGCTCGACCCGGCGATGCGCATGCTCTTCACCCGGATGGACCCGTTCACGTTCCGGCCGCGCTGGGTCGCCTCGATCGCGAACTCGCTGCTGGTGGGCACGTACCAGGCCGAGGAGAAGCATCCCATCAGCCATTTCCTGCACCGTATCTACGAGCCGCCCTGCCGCTTCGTGCTCCGGCATGCGAAGGCGACCATTGCGGTGGCTTTTGCTTTGGTGGTGGCGACCATTCCCGTCTACCTGAAGCTCGGCAGCGAGTTCATGCCGCCGCTCAACGAGGGCTCGCTGCTCTACATGCCCACCACGCTTCCCGGCCTGTCGATCGGCGCGGCGCAGGCGATTCTGCAGACCCAGGACCGCATCCTGCGCGGTTTCCAGGAAGTCGAGAGCGTCTTCGGCAAGGCGGGCAGGGCGGAGTCGTCCACCGACCCTGCGCCCTTCTCGATGATGGAGACGACCATTGTCCTCAAGCCCGAGTCGCAATGGCGCGAGCAGACGCGCTGGTACTCGGGTTGGGCTCCGGAGGTTCTCAAGCGCCTGCTGCGTCCCTTCTGGCGCGACCGGATCTCCGAACCCGACCTGGTCGAGGAGATGAATCGCGCCATGACTGCTCCCGGCCTCACCACGGCCTGGACGATGCCAATCAAGGCGCGCCTCGACATGCTCTCGACCGGCATCCGCACGCCCGTGGGCCTCAAGATCAGCGGCTCGGACCTGAAGGAGATCGAGCGCATCGGACGGGACGCTGAGGGCATTCTCCAGCGCGTTCCCAACACGCGCAGCGTCTTCGCCGAGCGGGTCGCGGGCGGCTACTTCCTCGACTTCGTCCTCAAGCGCGACCGGCTTGCCCGGTACGGCTTGTCGGTGGACGACGCAAACTTGCTGGTCATGACCGCGGTCGGCGGCGAAAACCAGGCCACCACGGTCGAGGGCCGCGCCCGTTATCCCATCAACGTCCGTTACCAGCGCGATTACCGGGAAGACCTGTCGGCGCTCAAGCGCGTCTACGTGCCCCTCGCCGGCGGCGGGCACATTCCCATCGAGGAGATCGCCGACGTCCAGCTGGTGCAGGGGCCGTCGATGATCCGCGACGAGAACGGCCTGCTGGCGGGCTACGTCTTCATCGACTTCGATACCTCGAAAGCCGACGTGGGCGGCTACGTGACCGAGGCCAAGAAAGCGCTCGCCGCCGGCCTCTCGACGCCGGCGGGGTATTCGATTACCTGGAGCGGGCAATACGAGAACATGCTGCGCGTGAAGGAGCGGCTGAAGGTCATCCTGCCCATCACGCTCCTGCTCATCTTCGCGCTCCTCTTCATGAATACGAAATCAGCGTTCAAGGCGGGGCTGGTGATGCTGGCCGTGCCCTTCTCCGCCATCGGCGCCGTCTGGCTCCTCTTCCTGCTCGGCTTCAACATCTCCATCGCCGTCTGGGTGGGAATGATCGCGCTGATGGGGCTCGATGCCGAGACGGGCGTCTTCATGCTCGTCTTCCTCGACCTCTCGCACGACGCGGCCAAGGCCGAGGGGCGCCTGCGGAACAGCGCCGATCTCGTCGAGGCGATCATCCATGGCGCGGTCAAGCGGGTCCGCCCCAAGGCGATGACCGTCTGCGCCGCCTTCATGGGCCTCTTGCCCATCCTCTGGTCCACCGGCACCGGCGCGGACGTGATGAAGCGCATCGCGGCGCCGATGGTCGGCGGGCTGGTCACGTCATTCCTGCTCGAGCTGCTCGTCTACCCGGCTGTGTACTTCCTCTGGAAGCGGAGAGAATTGGCGAGCGAGGCGGTGGTCGTCGGAGGCCAGGCCATTCCGCAGCCAGCCTGACCATGGGCGACCCCGTCAGCGGCGCCCATTCATGGTGCGGGCTCGATTCGTGCATTGAAAACTTCCAGATGCGGGCTCGAAGTACTTGAGGAATTTGAGAATCATCAACGATGCGTCACCAGCGCTACGGTGACATTCAGGAGACGACCAAATGCTTTCTTTCATCCGATACCTCTGTCTTGCTGCACTGCTGGCGACGGGAGTTGCGCTGGCGCAGCAGCAGACCTCCGACGATCCCGGCAACCCGCATTCCACCAAGGCAAGGGACAAGCAGGGTTCCGACACCCCGGCCTGGATCACCAACCAGGAAGCCAACGAGGCCGCGAAGGGCAATCCGTCCACCACGGACAACCTGAACAGGGGCGACGGCAAGCCAGCCGGCAACCCTGATGGCCAGAGCATCGACGCGAGCGAGCGGGGCAACCCGAACAGCATCCAGAACAAGGATCGCGACCAGCTGGGAGACGGCCCCATGGCCGGGCCGGACCTGATGGGCGACATGGACCACGACGAGATGATGAATGACGCGACGCCACCGATGATGTTGCAGCGGCTGCACCTGTCGAACGTGCACGAGACCTGGATGGGCAAGCTGGCCGAACAGAACGGCACGAACCGGATCAAGAGCTACGCCCGGACGCTGCAGCGCGACCACCACGACGCCGACGAGAAGGTGCGGGCCCTGGCGACGAAGAAGAACGTCACTCTCTCCGACACGCTGAAGAACCCGGAGATGCAGAAGCACATGCAGCTGACCAAGGACCGGTTCTCCAGCCTGAAGGGCGCGGACTTCGATCGCGCTTTCACCAACCGCATGTCGATGGAGCACAAGAAGGTGCTCTCGATGGCGCAGCACTGGTTGCAGAAGTGCAAGGACCCGGACGTGTGCAGCCTGATCGACACGCTGCTTCCCGCGATGCGGCAGCACGCGCAGTTGGCCGACGACCTGAAGACACCGGCGGTTCAGGGCCGGGTTCCGGAAGGCAGGTAGCCGCTCAAGCGGCAACCGGGACAGGAGCCCTTCGATCAGGGGCGGAGCGCAGGTCAGAAGAGGTAGCTGAGCTGAAGCTGGACGTTGTGGCTCGTTGCCCTCAAGCTCTCGCCGATCTTCGCGGTGACGAGCTGGTACTCGAGGATCGCCTGCGCTCCGTTGAGCAAAGCGCCGTTGATGCCCGCAGTCACCGCCTCCATCTGGTCGTTTTGCGAGCTGCGCGAAGGATCGAAGTAGTCGAATCGGACAATCGCGCCGACGTAATCGTCGTGATGGTAATAGAGCTGGCCAAACCAGCCGGTGGAGAGGAAGCGGTCGGCGCTGGCCGCGTTGCTCGCGGCGTCGAACTTGTTGTCCCAGCCGAAGAGCAACCCGCCCTCGACGAAGAGCTTCCGGATCACGGGCACGGCGGCAAAGACGGCGACGCGGTCAAAGGAGTTGGTCCAGCTCGTCGGCGTCGCTGCCCCCGGCACGGGAATCGAGACGGTGCCGTGGTAGTAGAGCGCGCTAACGGCCCCCTCCTTGCCGATGAACTGGTTCGGGTAGATCTGAAAATCCTTGCTGCTGAAGTTGGGATCGGAGGAATCGCGCAGCTGGCCGCCGCCGACGTTGGCCGCACGCACGCGAAGAATGGCTGCTCCGCGGCGAACCTGGTGGCCGAGATGACCCGCCACGCCGACGCGATGAAGGCGCACACCGGTCTCGAGAAAGACCGGATGGGACAGATGCAAGGAATGGAGAGCGGCATGGCTCCTCGATGATGGCCGGCCTGAAGGGCTGCCACTGAAGCCGGCCATCAAACGCCGAACAACCTATTCATCCCAGCGTCCGAGCTTCACCTTCGCGCCGGTGAGCGCGTTGTACCCATCCACCATCGCCGTATTGAACGGCGGCGCGATGGTCGGATGCAGGAAGTAGAACAGGTTGGCTGCAGCAGGCCCGAGGCCCTCGATCCGGTGCGCGTCGAGGGTGCGGATGGCGACAATCACCGCCACCTCGGTGTTGCAGCACGCGCAGGTATCCAGGAACCGCGCGAACGCGAGCTGGTTTTCGCGGTGCTCGTAGATATCCGGAATGCGCAGCTTCGGCTTCCAGACAAACGCGTGGTCGGCGCCGCGGAAAATCTGCCGCTGCTCCGCGATCGACCGGACCACAGTTTCGAGTGGCGAGCCCGGCCCCGGGTGCCACCCTTACCGGCGCGCCCGCAGACCGAGCGTGCTCCTGCGTCGCCGGTGCAGCAGCCTTCGGGACATCACCACTGAGGCCACGCATTGCTGGTGGTGCCTCTTTCCTACTCCTTGAAGTCCTCCGAGTGCAGGCCATGTCGGCGCAACAGCCGGTGGAGGCTCTCGCGTTCCATCCCGGCGCGCTCCGCGGCGTGCGTCACGTTTCCATGGAGTTCGCGCATCAACGCCACCAGGTAGTCGCGCGAGAGGCGATCGCGCGCCGCCTCCACCGCTTCCTTGTAGGGCAGGTTCGCCAGCGTCTCCATCGGCAGCTTGCCTTCGGGCCGTGCCTGGACCTCGGGAGGAAGATCGCGGAAGG
>JAYWAJ010000300.1:0-11866 GCA_043782525.1 Deltaproteobacteria bacterium
GCGGCTGATCGACGGCTGGCCGTTGGCGCCGGTCAGCTGGGGGTTGGGCTGGTTGTTGGTGGCGTTGATCTTCAGCTGGATGGAGCCCTCCTGGGTCACGTGCGGCGTGACCTTGAGCTCGAGGCGGGCTTCGATGAACGTCGTGGAGACGCCCGCCGCGCTGGTCTGCGAGTAGGGAATGCTGATGCCCTGGCTGATGCTGGCGTCGACGTTGTCCACCGTGACCACGCGCGGCGAGCTGATGGTCTTGATGGTGCCGCTGTTCTCCGCCGCCGAGAGGCGCAGGTTCAGGTTGGCCGCGCCACCCGCGCTGCCAAAGACGAAGCCGAGGCCGGCGCCGTTGTTGAGGCCGATGGGAGCCGGCATGTTGACGGCGAAGTTCGGGGTGGTGATGCCCTGCAGGCCGCTGGTGGGCGCGGTGCCGTCGTCGGCGGCGCCCGCCACCGCGAGCAAGTTGGGGAAGATCAGGCCGGTGGCGTTGCCGAAGGTCGGGGCGAGGATGACGTTGCCGCCCCACTGGATGCCGGCGCTGCGCGAGAAGCTGGTGGCGGCCTCGACGATGCGCGCCTCGATGAGGACCTCGGGGGTCTGGGTGTCGAGGTTGCGGACGATGCCCTCGGCGCGGAGCAGCGCCTCCTGGACGTCCTTGACGATGATGGTGTTGGTGCGGGCGTCGGTCGAGACCGTGCCGCGGTCGGTGAGCGCGTCCTTGATCTGCGCCGTCAGCTCGCCAGCCTTGGCGTAGTTGACCGGGATGAGGCGGACCTTGAGCGGCTCGGTGGCCTGGCGGTTCTTGTAAGCCTCGGCGGCGCGCTTCTGCTCGTCGCGCAGGGTGTCGATAGGGGCGACGCGGATGATGTTGCCGATCTCCTCGCGGCCCAGGCCCTTCGACTTGAGGATGATATCGAGCGCCTGGTCCCAGGGGACGTTGCGCAGCTTGATGGTGACCGAGCCCCTGACGTCGTCGGCGACGATGATGTTCTTCTTGCTGATGTCGGCGATGGCGCCGAGCAGGTTCTTGATGTCGATGTCCTTGACGTTGAAGTCCACCTTGCGGCCGGTGTACTGGCTGGCGTCGTAGACGCTGCCGGCGGCGACGCCTGCCTTGGCGTCGGAGGCCATCGCCGCCGCGCGCGGAGCCGGCGTGGTGGGCGCCTGCTGCACCAGCGCCTTGGCTCCGCCGAACTTCCAGATGAGGGTGCCCTTCTGCGCCGTCATCTCGTCGGGCGTGCCCTGGGCGACGGTGGCGACGATCTTGACGTCGCCGGGGGCCGCGGGAACCCGGTAGCTGGAGAGCATCGACACCGTGCCGCCCAGCGAGCTCGAGTCGAGGTTGCGCTCGAGGCGGTCGGGCAGCGCGGCGCCGTGCAGCGTCAGCATGGTGGTGGTGGGGTCGGGCCGGGAGATCTCGAACTGCACCGCGTTTTCCAGCGCGACCAGCACCTCGGTGCGGCCGTCCACCGTGCGCAGATCGACGGCGCGGACGGGGATCAGCGCCGGGATGGCGGCGGATTTCGGGGCGGGCCCGGCGGCTGAGGCCTCAGGCTTCAGGCCTCGGGCCTCAGGCTGGGGGGCGGCCTGGTCGGCCGGGGCTTCAGGCTTCGGGCTTCGGGCTTCGGGATGGCGGACTGCGGCGAGGACGGGCGCAGGCTTGGCGACCGCGGCCTTTTCCGGCTGCGGTGCGGCGGCGATCTTCTGCTCGCCCACCATCACTTCGAGGCCGGTGGCGCGGCGGGTGACTTCGTACTTCGGCATGGTGTCGCCGTCGGCGTCCACCACCACGCGCATGCCGTCCTCATGCTTCGCGACCCGGGCGCCCTTCACTCCCGGGGCGCCGGCCGCCTTGGCCGCCTTGCCGCTGACGCCGTGCAGGTCGAGCGCGAGGCGCCCCGGATTCTTCAGCTCGGTGAGCGTGTACGCGGCGATCTCGCCGTCGGCGGTGACCCGCACCAGCGCCGCGCCGTTCGAGGCCTCGACGGTGACGCCAGCCAGCCTGTGCGCCGGCTGCTTCACCTCGACCGCATCCTCGCGAACGCTGACCAGGTTGGCGTCAGCAGGCTTTTCGCCTGAGGCCTGAAGCCTGAGGCCTGAGGCCTGGGCCGCACCGGCCTGCTCCACCGTCAGCACCAGATCGTGCCCGCTGGCGGACACGTCGTATTTCGCATCCCGCTCGAGGGCGACGACGATGCGCCCCACCCGGGCGCCGTCCTCGTCGAACTGGGCCGCGCTCCAGCCGGCGATTCCACCCTGGTGGCTCTCGACCTGCTTCGCCGCCGCCGTCACGTCGCCGCCGTTCAAGTCGATGACCACCCGGGGTGGCCCCGACAGCTTGAAGACGGTGAACTCCGGCGCCGCGGTGGCGTGGATGATCAGCTTTCCACCCAGGTCCTCGACGGAGGTGACCTTGGTGGCTCGGGCAGAGACGGCCGCGCGCGCGCCCGGCACTGCGGCACAGAGCGCTGCGGCGAGGGCCGCTCCACGGAGGAACTTCAAGTCGCTCGGCATCTGCTTCTCCTTCGACAGCTGAATGGCGGCGCGCACGGCTACTGTTCACCCTTCGCCGGTCCCAGGCGCTCGCCTTCGCGCAGGGCCTTCAAATCCCGTTCTTCGTCCTTGTTCACCAGCACGGTCAGCTTCACGTTCTGCGGATAGACCCGGCCGGTCGAATGGTCGGTGATGGTCTCGGTGACGATGAGCTCGTCGCGGTGGATGCCGGTGACCTTCCCGCCGTTCTGTCCGATGAAGTCGCCCAGGCGCACGGTCCAGCCGCGCTGCTCGGGGTCCTCCACCATGGCGAGGGGCGTGGCGGTCCCGGTCACGGTCAACGACAGCCGGAGCTGGTCGAGCGACCACTTCTCCAGCGGCGTCTTGGCGCGGCCCTTGACCTCGATGTGCGCGAGGCCGACCTGCACCACCTGGTTCTGGAAGGGGTCGCGCTTCCCGATCGGCGAGTAGACGTAGATGCTGGCGGGCGCCACCGGCTTGGTGTCGTCCTCGACGGGCTTGGGCGCGGCGGGGGCGGCGGGCGCGGCCCGGCGCGGAGGCGGCGGCGGACTGCCGCAGGCCACGGCGAGCAGGGTGGCGGCCAGGCAGGCGCGCAGGGCGGGTTTCATTTGCCGGCCTCCGGAAGGAAGCGGAAGGTGGTGGCGACGTAGCTGGCGTTGACCACCAGCTTGTCGTTGGCGAGCTTGGCCCCGCCCATCTTGATGTTGGTGACGTTGACGATGCGGGCCAGCTTGGAGAGCGAGTCGAGGAAGACGCCGATCTCGTGGTAGTTGCCGCTCACCGCCATGACGATGGGGATCTGCGCGTAGAACGACTGCTTCTGCTCGTTCTGCGGATCGATGGAGTTGATGGTCAGCCCGCTCTTGGTGCCGATCTCCGAGAGCGAGCGGATGAGATCGTCGACGTTGGCCTCGTTGGGCAGCTCGGTGAGCGCCTGGGCCAGCCGCCGCTCGAGGATCTCTTTCTCATGCTTGAACTGCGCCAGGTTGTTGGCGATGGACTGCTTCTGGATCAGCTCGTCCTCGAGGGTGCGCAGCGTCGACTGCCGCTGCGTGATCTGCGTCTGCATCGGGTCGATGAAGAAGTACCAGTTGGCGGCGGTGAGCATCACCACCACCGCCGACATGACCGCGACCTTCTGGCCGAGCGGGGCCTTGTTGACTGCGTTGAGGAGGTCCTGTCCGGTAAGCGCCATGGAATCGTCCCCTCAGGCCGAGTACGAAGCGGTGCAGGTGATGGTCCAGTCGACGACCCCATCGGCTCGCTGCGACGCTCTCTTGATGGTGATGTTGGTGAAGTGGACCGAGGCCTTCAGCTTCTTGGAGAAGGCGGAGAGGTCCTCGTAGCTCTGCGCCTGGCCCACCAGGGTGACGCCGCCGCCCACCTCCGTGTAGTCGTTCAGCCAGACCCGCTGCGGGATGATGGTGGCCAGCTCGTCCATGACCTTGACGGGGCCGGTCCGTCCCTTCTTGAGGGTGTCGAGGATCTTCAGCTTGTCCTCGAGCGCCTTCTTGTCTTCCTTGATGGACTTGACCTCGCCGATGGTCTTCTCCAGCTGCGCGATCTCCGCCTTGGTCCGCGCGATCTGCTGGTCGAGCCCGGTCAGCTCCGAGTCGAGCTTGTTGTACCAGAAGAAGTTTCCGATCCCGGCCAGCACCAGCACCAGCGCGAACAGCAGGATCTGCTGGCGGCCGAATTCGCGCTTCTTGGCGGCGCGGACGGGAAGGAGGTTGATCTTGATCATGGCGCTCCTCCTACCGCTCGTTGGACTTGCGCAGCGCAAGCCCGATGGCCACCGCCGCCGAAGGGGCGATGTCCATCACGTAGTTGGGGTCGAACTTCCGGTTGTCGATCTCGACGCCCTTGAAGGGGTTGAGGATCTCGACCGGCACGCCGACGCGCTGCTCGATGACCTTGAAGAGCGCCGGAATCTTGGCGGTGCCGCCCGAGAGATAGAGCCGGGCGATGTGCGAGTCGGCCGCGGTGGCCGTGTAGAAGTCGAGCGACCGCTGGATCTCGCCGGCCATCTGGTCGGCGACGCCCTGGATGACCCGCTCCACTTCCTGCGGCACCACCGAGTCCGAGTCGGCCGCGGTGTCGCCGCCGACCTTGAGCTTCTCCGCCTCGTCGTAGGAGACGTTGAGCTGCTTCTGGATCTCCTCGGTGAACTGGTTGCCGCCCATGGTGACGTCGCGGGTGAAGGTCGTCAGCCCGTTGGCGAGGACGTTGATGTTGACCACCGAGGCGCCGGCGTTGACCAGCACGATGGTCTCGTTGCGGGGCAGCTCGTAGTTGACCTCGAAGGCGTTCTGCACCGCGAAGGCGTCGACGTCGACCACCACCGGCAAGAGCCCGGCCTCGGAGACCACCGAGGTGTAGTCGTTGATCATGTCCTTCTTGGCGGCGACCAGGAGCACGTCCATCTGGCCGGTGCCGGTGTCGACGTCGGGGGGCGTGAGGATCTGGACGTCGATGTTGACGTCCTTGACGTCGAAGGGGATGTACTGCTCCGCCTCCCACTGGATCGACTCCTCCAGCTCCTCCTGCGTCATCTTCGGCATCGAGATCTTCTTGATGATCACCGAGTGCCCGCTGACGCCGATGGCGACCTCGCGGTTCTTCAGCTTGTACTGTGCCACCAGCTGGCGGATGGCCTCGACGATGGCCGTCGAGTTCATCAGCGCGCCGTCGACGATGGCCTCGGGCGGCAGCGGCGCCACCCCGAAGGCTTCGAGGATGTAGCCGCGCTTCGCTTCCTTCAGCTGGACCAGCTTGACCGAGCTGGAGCCGATGTCGAGACCGAGCGCGAGCCTTCCCTTTGCCATTTCAGCCTTCCCCCCCGCTCACGCGGTCTTGCTTCTGGACGGGCATGGCGGCGACGCTAACACCGGACTTCCGGGCTCCCAAGAAAACGTCCATCATCGGTTCCCCGCCCTCTGCCGCGCGCCGTCGCGCGGAAAGATTTTTCGGCTTTCCTGCAGCGTGAGGCCGAGCGCGAAGAGGATCTTGCGCTTGGTCTCCATGCGGCAGTCGTGCCCCGCCTCGACGCGGTCGATGGTCGACTCCGAGACTCCCGCCTTGCGGGCGAGCTCGGCCTTGGCCATCAGCGAGGCCTCACGGAACTTCTGCACTCGATTCAAGGGCCCCTCCGCCCGCAGCTCCAGCGAGGGGGCATGGTTGGATCGACATCGTGTAGGCAGTCAAGGAACTGGCCAGCACTGACCCGTCACTGCGGGTGCATTGCAGGGTCACTTCACCTGCATTCCGCCCCGCCCGACCGCAAGCTTGCACCCCGTGCTAGAGGGGAGATCGGATGAAGCTCCCTGCCTGGCTGAGGACGGCCGCCCTCGTACTTCCGGGCATCGCCGCCTACAGCAACACCGCGCCGGTGCCGATGATCTTCGACGACGCGGCGGCCCTGCTGCACAACCCTTCCATCCGTACGCTCGGTCCGCAGATGCTGGCGCCGCCGCACGACATCACGCTCGCGGGCCGGCCCTTCGCCAACGCCAGCTTCGCGCTCAACTACGCCGTCTCGGGCCTGCGCCTCGCGCCGCTCCACTTCACCAACCTGGCGCTGCACCTCGTCGCCGGGCTCCTCCTCATGGCCCTCTTGCGGCGGACGCTGCTCCTGCCGCGCTTCGCGGGCCGCTTCCGCGAGACCGCGGACGGCCTCGCGCTCTGCGCCGCGCTCCTCTGGGTGTTGCACCCGGTGCAGACGGAGAGCGTCACCTACCTGGTGCAGCGGGTGGAGACGCTCGCGGGCCTGTTCCTCCTGCTGCTCCTCTACGCAGCGCTGCGCGCCGACGCGGAGGAGCGGCCCTTCGCCTTTCGCGCGCTGGCCGTGCTCGCCTGCGGTCTCGGCATGCTCTCCAAGGAGACGATGGCGGTCGCGCCCGTCCTCGCCCTCCTCTACGATCGGACCTTCCTCTCGGGTTCGCTGCGCGAGGCGCTGCGGCGCAAGGCCGGCTTCTACGCCGCACTCGCCGCCACCTGGGCGGTGCTCGGGCTGCAGGCCGTCACCAACCCGCGCGGCATGTCGCTGGGCATGACCGCCGGGGGCTTTCTTCCGCGACAGTACCTGGCAATGCAGGCTGGGGCGGTCGTGCATTACCTGCGCCTGCTCCTCTTGCCGGTGGGCCTGACCTTCGACTCCGGCGAGGCGGGCTGCGCGGTCCCGCTCGCGCACTTCTCCGACTGGGCGGCGCCGGCGGCGCTGCTCATCGCCCTCCTCGCCCTCGCGCTCTGGGCCTCCTGGCGGAACGCGCCGGCCGGCTTTCCGGCGCTGGCCTTCTTCATCCTGCTCGCGCCCAGCTCGAGCGTGGTCCCCATCGCCACCGAGGTGATCTCCGAGCACCGGCTCTACCTTCCCTCGGCGGCAGCGATGGTGCTGCTGGTGCTCGCCGGCGGCCGGTGGGTCGGGCAGCGGCGCAAGCTGGGCGCGGTGCTCGCGGCAGCGACCGCGCTCGCTTTTGCGGGGCTGACCTGGCGGCGCAACCACGACTACCGCTCGGCGGTGGCGCTCTGGGAGGACACGGTTGCGAAGGCACCCGACAACGGGCGCGGCTGGTGGCTCCTCGCCGATGCCTACGGCGCCGCGGGCGATCCGGCGCGGGCGCGGCAGACCTACCTCAAGTCGGCGCAGGTGACCTCGCAGACCTGCCGCCGGGCGCTGCAGCGCGACCCCGCCTTTGCGCTGGCGCTGCGCCAGGCGGCCGTCTTCGAGGAGAAGGAGTTCGACTTCACCCACGACCCGGCGGCTCTCGATCGCGCCATCGAGGACTACCGGCGCTACCTCGCCCTGCAGCAGGACGACCCGAACCTGCAGCTCAACCTCGCCCACTGCCTCGAGAAGCGCGGCCGCCTCGAGGAGGCGGTGGCCCAGTACCGGGTCGCGCTCCGGCTCCTGCCGCAAGACGCCGGGGTCGCCAGCGACGCGGCCAACTGCTTCGCGCGCGCCGGCAAGCTCGACGAGGCCGCCGACGCCTACCGGACCGCGCTCCTGCTCAAGCCAGGCTGGGCGATGGGCCACTACAACCGGGCCGTCTTCCTCGCCCGCACCGCCGACTACGCCGCGGCCCTCGAGGAGTTCGACGCCGCTCTCGCCCTCGACGGCAACCTCGCCGTCGCCTGGCACCGCCGGGGCCTGGTGGCCGCCTGGGCCGGACGGCCGCGGGAAGCGGTGCAGGATCTGGAGACGGCGCTGCGGCTCGAGCCATCGGGAGAGGCGATGGCCGATCTCGCCTGGCTGCTCGCCACCCACCCCGACCCGTCCGTGCGCGCTGGCCGGCGCGCCCTCGACCTGGCGGAGAAGGCGCGCGGCGGCGGCGTTCACGGGCTCGAGGCGCGGGCGGCGGCGGAGGCGGAGCTGGGCCGCTACGACGAGGCGCTGCGGACCGAGGCGCGCGCGCTCGAGGCGGCCGGGCAGCGCGAGGTGGCGGGGCTGAAGGAGAGGCAGGCGGCCTACGCGGCGCACCGGCCGTGGCGGGAGACGCCCGCCCCCAGGCCTAAGTGAGGCCGTACTCGCGGATCTTGTAGAGCAGCGCGCGGGGAGAGAGCTCGAGCAGCTCCGCCGCCTTGGTCCGGTTGCCGCCGGTCTGCTGCAAGGCGCGGCGGATGAGGTCGGCCTCGAGCACGCGCTGGGCGCGCTTGACGGAGAGGTCGCCGGGGTCGAGCGCGCTCGGCACCGGCAGGGGCTCCGCGCCCGCCTGCACCTGTGCGGGCAGCGCCTCGGCCTCGATCTCGTCCTCCTCCGACAGCACCAGCGCGCGCTCCAGCGCATTTTCCAGCTCGCGCACGTTGCCCGGCCAGCGGAAGCGCAGCAGCAGCTCGAGCGCCTGGCGCGACAGCCGGCGCGGCGCGACCCCGATGCGCGCCGCGTGCCGCTCGAGGAACCGCGCCGACAACGCCGGAATCTCCTCGGCGCGCTCGCGCAGTGGCGGCAGCTTCAGCCCCACCACGTTGAGCCGGTAGTAGAGGTCCTCGCGAAAGCGCCCCGCTTGCACCAGCTGCGCCAGGTCGCGGTTGGTGGCGGCGAGGATGCGCACGTCCACCTTGGTGAGGCGGGAATCGCCGACCCGCCGGATCTCGCCTTCCTGGAGGACGCGCAGGAGCGCCGGCTGCAGCGGAAGCGGCAGCTCGCCCACCTCGTCGAGCAGGAGGGTGCCGCCGTCGGCCTCCTCGAAGAGGCCGCGCTTGGCGGTCCGGGCGTCGGTGAAGGCGCCCTTGGCGTGGCCGAACAGCTCGCTCTCGATGAGCGCCTCCGGAATCGAGCCGCAGTTCACCGCCACGAAGGGCCGCTCCGCCCGCGGCGACAGCTCGTGCAGCGCCCGCGCCACCACCTCCTTGCCGGTGCCGCTCTCGCCTTCGATGAGCACCGTCGTCGTCGTCGGCGCGACCTTCTCCACGACGCGCATCACCTCGCGCATCGCCGGCGCCTCGGCGATCAGCTGCGACGGCCCCCGCGCCCGGGAGATCTCCCGCCGCAGGCGCAGGTTCTCGAGCCGCAGCCGCTCGCGCTCCTCCGCCTTGCGCAGGACCAGCAGCACCTCGTCGGGTCGGAAGGGCTTGCCCAGGTAGTCGTAGGCGCCGGCCTTCATCGCCTCGATGGCCAGCTCGTGGGAGCCGTACGCGCTCATGACGATGATGGTCGTCTCGGGGCTCGCCGCCTGCGCAGCCCGCACCAGCTGCAGCCCGTCCATCTTCGGCATGCGCACGTCGGTGACCAGCGCGTCGTAGTCGCGCGCCTGCAGCTCGCGCAGCGCCTCCTCGCCGTCGCAGACCGCCCGCACCTCGTAGCCGCGCCCTTCGAGGAGCACCACCAGCACGTGGCGGATCGACTCTTCGTCGTCGGCAATGAGGATCGAGCGCAGGACCATGGACGGGGAGTTTACGCCAAGCTTCGCTTGCCTGCGGCGCGAGGCGCGGGCGAGGATGCGCCCAATGCCCCAGCCGCACGTCGCCATCATCGGGGCCGGTCCCGCCGGCCTCACCGCCGCCTACCTGCTCGGCAAGGAAGGCATCCCCGTCACCGTCCTCGAGGCCGACCCGCTGCTGGTCGGCGGCATCGCCCGCACCGCCAGCTACAAGGGCTTTCACTTCGACATCGGCGGGCACCGCTTCTTTTCCAAGTCGAAAGAAGTCGAGGACCTCTGGACCGAGCTCCTGCCGCACGACCTGCTCGAGCGGCCGCGCTCGTCGCGCATCTTCTACAACGGGAAGTTCTTCGCCTATCCGCTCAAGGCCACCGAGGCGCTCCTCAAGCTGGGCCTTTTCGAGTCGGCCCGCTGCGTGTCGTCCTATCTGAAGGCGCGGGTCTTTCCGGTGGCCGATCCGCAGAGCGTGGAAGACTGGGTCTCGAACCAGTTCGGCGAGCGCCTCTACCGCATCTTCTTCAAGACCTACACCGAGAAGGTGTGGGGGATGAGCTGCCGGGACATCTCGGCGGACTGGGCGGCGCAGCGGATCCAGGGGCTGTCGCTGGTCTCGGCGGTGTGGAACGCGCTCGTCCCCCGGCGCGCGCCCAAGGACCGATCGAAGGTGATCAAGACGCTCATCGACACCTTCCGGTATCCGCGCAAGGGACCGGGCATGATGTGGGAAGCCTGCGCGGCCCGGGTGCGCGAGCAGGGCGGCACGGTGCGGATGGGCGCGAAGGTCACCGCCTGCTCCTGGGACGAGGCGTCGCGCGCCTGGACGCTGACCCACCTCGACGCCGCCGGCGACCCGCACACCACCACCGCGCAGCACGTGATCTCGTCGGCGCCCCTGCGGGACCTGGCGCGCGGCCTGGCCCCGCCGCTCTCTGCCGGGACCCTGGAGGCAGCGGGCCGGCTCAAGTACCGCGACTTCCTCACCGTGGTGCTCATCCTCAAGGACCAGCACCTCTTCGAGGACAACTGGATCTACATCCACGATCCGGCGGTGCAGGTGGGCCGCATCCAGAACTTCAAGTCCTGGTCGCCGGAGATGGTGCCCGACCCGGCCCTGGCCTGCTACGGGCTCGAATACTTCTGCTTCGAGGGCGACGGTCTTTGGACCCGGAGCGACGCCGACCTGATCGCGCTGGGCAAGAGGGAGCTGGCGCAGATCGGCCTCGCCGCCGCCGACGGCGTGGTCGACGGCTGCGTGGTCCGCCAGCCCAAGGCGTATCCGGTCTACGACGCGGGCTACGCGGCCAACGTCGCGACGGTGCGGCGCGAGTTGGAGGAGCGGTTCCCCACGCTGCACCTGGTGGGCCGCAACGGCATGCACAAGTACAACAACCAGGATCACGCCATGATGACCGCCATGCTGACGGTCGAGAACATCCTGGCGGGCGAGCGGCGCTACAACGTCTGGTCCGTGAACGAGGACGCCGAATACACCGAGGCAGGCCTGTCTGGTGCCGAAGAAGCCCTCAAGAGCGAACGACTGGTGCCTCGCAAGGCTGCGTAACAGGCGAGGCCTCCAGGCGGGCGAGGGCGACAGCCTGAGGGGGTTCCCTTAGCCTGAACCGCTCACGCCCCCGGCGCTTCATCGTAGGTTCAGGCGCATAGCCTTATTGCAACGGTATGCGACCCTGACCGTTAGGACGGCCATTGGGTGTTCGCAGACCCAGTCTGGAGACAAGACGATGAAAAACAAACTTCTCATGCTGAGCCTTGTGGCGGCGGTGGCTGCGCCGGGCTTGGCCATGGCTCAACCCTACCAGTATCAGCCGCAGCCCCAAGGTTATGTCGACCCGGCGTGCGTGCGCCAGAACAAGGACAACAAGACCACCGGCACCATCCTCGGTGCCCTCGGCGGTGCCATTGTTGGCAGCGCGGTTGCGGGCCGTCACGACCGGGGCACGGGCGCGGTGATCGGCGGCGTCGGTGGTGCGGTGATCGGCAACAACATCGCCCGTTCCAATAACCACCCCTGCCCGGAAGGCTACTACTATCCGGCCCAGAACCCGCCGCCCCCGGCCTATGCACCCCCGCCCCCGGCTTACGCGCCGCCGCCGCCCGCCTACGCTCCCCCGCCCGCCGGTTATGACCGGGAACGTTGGGATCGCGAGCACCGTGAGGGTTATGATCGCGGCCCGGGCCGGTTCTGGGCCGGTGCGCCTTACTCGCTGCACGAGCGGATCGATTTCCTGCAGCAGCGGATCAACGAGTCCTACCAGAACCGCTGGATCGGCCGGCGCGAGTACAAGGCAGCCATGAACGACCTGTCCGATATCCGTCGCCAGGACCGGCGTCTGCGCTACCAGGACGGCGGCGAGCTTCGCCCGCAGGACCGCGACTATATCCAGCAGCGCCTCGACAATCTGAGCCAGCGCCTCCGCTGGTTCGAACACAACTAGGCTGACAGTTTGTCAGTGAGACAGGGCGCGCCC
>JAYWAJ010000301.1:0-11853 GCA_043782525.1 Deltaproteobacteria bacterium
CGATACCTTCAATGGTGTCCAATGCGCTGCGCCGGTATTGCTCGTCGCCGGTGGCCAGCGTGAAGGTGAGGACGTCGAAGAGCAATTGCCAGGGCTGCAGCCCATCGGAGAGGGCCCGCTCATAGATGCGCCGCGCGACTTCCAGCTTGCGGTCGCGGGTCTGCGCCATGCCCTGCTCGTCGATGGCCATGGCCACCGTGCAGGCGCCGTACTGCTTGAGCAGGGGAAACATCTTGTCGATCTTTTCCCAGCCCCGCTCGAGGTGGACGCTGTTGACGATGCCCACGCCCGGCAGCCACTCCAGCGCCGCCGCCACGACTTCGGGCTCGGTCGAGTCGATGCAGAGCGGCGCCTCCACCTGCCCGGAGAGCACCCGCACCGTCCGCACCATCTGGTCCTGCTCGTCGGCGCGCTCGGTCAGCGCCACGCAGACGTCCAGCGCGTGGGCCCCGCCTTCCACCTGCTCGCGCGCGACCGCGAGGATGCCGTGCAGGTCGTTGGCGAGCAGGAGCTCCTTCATCTTCTTGCTGCCCTGCGAATTGACCCGCTCGCCGATGACCAGCGGCCGCGGCTCCTGGTGCAGCGCCACCGCCTTGAGGCCGCTGGAGAGCATCGGCACCCGCCGAGGCGGCTTGCGGGCGGCGGCCGATCCGCGCACCGCTTCGACCACCAGCTTGAGGTGTTCGGGCGTGGTGCCGCAGCAGCCGCCGACGATGGCGAGCCGGAAGTCGCGCACGAAGCGCGCCAGGTATTCGGCCAGCTCGGTCGGCTGCAGGGGATAGACCGCGGTCCCCTCGCGGTTCTCCGGAATGCCCGCGTTGGGCTGGCAGCTCAAGGGCAAGGGCGCGAACTCGGCCAGCGCGCGCAGCGGGTCGACCATCTCCCGCGGGCCGGTCGAGCAGTTGAGCCCCATGATGTCGGCGCCCGCGGCGACCAGCAGGGCCGCGGCGGCGAGCGGCTCCGTCCCCAGCAGCATGCGGCCCGACGGGTCGAGCGTGATCTGCGCGATCACCGGCACGCCGCGCCCGACCTCCGCCATCGCCTTGCGGGCGCCGAAGACCTGCGCGCGCAGCTCGAGCAGGTCCTGCGCCGTCTCGGCGAGGATGCAGTCGACGCCGCCCTTGAGCAGCGAGACGGTCTGCTCGCGGAAGATCTCGGTCAGCTCCGCTGGGCTGACGCGGCCCAGGTCGGGATCCGAGCTGGAGGGCAGAAAGCCGCTCGGCCCCAGCGAGCCGGCGACGTAGCGCGGCCTCCCGTCGGTCCGTTCGGCGCGGTCGGCTTCCAGGCGGGCGAGGCGGGCGGCGGTCTCGTTGACCTCGTGCACCTTGGCGCCGAGGTCGAACTCGTCGAGCTTGGGGCGGCTCGCGCCAAAGGTATTGGTCTCCACCGCGTCGCTGCCCGCCTCGAAATAGCCGCGGTGCACGCCCTGGACGATGTCGGGGCGGGTCAGCGAGAGGACCTCGTTGCAGCCGTTGCGGCCGTCGAAGTCCTTGATGGTCAGCTCGTTCGCCAGCTGCATCCGCTGCAGGGTGGTTCCCATGGCTCCGTCGAAAACGACGACTCCGCGGGCGATCGCTTCGAGAATGTTCTTGTCGGCCATGAGGGCCGGGGACCTTAGCACGCGGTGCGTCGTGGTATAGAAGCCAGCTTATGGCTGCGAAGACGCCGGCGACCGCCGAGGAGCTGCGCGCGGAGCTGGACCGGGTGCGCCGCGAATCGCTGCGCGCCGAGGCCGAGCGCACCCGGGCGGAAGAGTACAAGGCGCGGCTGGAGAAGCGCGACCGCGAGATCGACCAGGTGCGCGAGCAGCTGCAGAAGGCCCTCCAGGCAGCCGAGGGGCAGCTCGCCGACGCCGCGGCGAAGATCGCCCAAGTGTCGCAGCCGCCGCCGCCTTCGTCGCTGGCGCGCGATCTCGACGAAGCCCGGGTGAAGACGGCGCGGGTGCAGGCGGAGTTCGCCGAATTGCGCGCGGAGCGCGACGACTTGAAGCGCCAGGTGGACGCGTCGACGGTCGAAGCCGAAGGCCTGCGCGCCTCGGCCGTCGCCCTGCAGGCCGCCGTCGCCGTACGCGACACCCGGGCCGAGGACGCCACCGCCGCCTCCCGGACCGCGCTGGAGCGCGCCACCGCCGCCGGGCAGGAAGCCGCCGCTGCCCGCGCCGAGCTGGAGCGGCTGGGCAAGGCCGAGGAGGAGGCGCAGGCGCTGGCGCTGGGAGCGCAGGAGCGCTTCGGCGACATCCGGGCGCAGCTCGACCAGGCCAGCGGCGAGCTTTCGGACCTCCGCAAGGATCTGTCCTCGCGGACCCAGGAGTTGGCCGCGCTCCGCCAGCAGCTGGCCGTGGCCCAGGAGGCGGAGGCGCGGCGGCGCGGCGAGGTCGAGGCCGAGCGGAGCCAGGGGCGGGCGCGCGAGGCCCAGATGATCGCCGAGGTGCGCGAGCGCGAGGCGAAGATGGTGCAGGAGGTGCGCGAGCGCGAGGCGCAGCTGGTGGCCGCCGCGCAGGCCCGCGAGACGCAGCTGGCGGCGGCGGCGGCGGCCCGCGAGAAGCAGCTCTCCGAGGACCTGCGCGACGCCACCGATCAGATCGGCGCGCTCACCCGCGCGCAAGGCGACGCCCGGGAGCGCGAGAGCAGGCTGCAGCAGGCGCTCAACGCCTCCCGCGAGCACGAAGCCTCGCTGGACGCGGAGCTGCGCGTGGTCCGCGGGCAGCGCGCAGAGGCGCGGGGCGCGATCGAGGAGCAGCTCGACCAGGCGAAGTCGGAGCTGCGCAAGCTGCGCGCCCACCTGGAGGAGCAGCAGGAGCACCAGGGCCGCGCCGAGGCGCACGCGAGCGAGCTGCAGTCGGTGGTGGACAGCCTGGGGCGCGAGCGGACGGCGCTGCGCTCGGAAGCCGGTGCCATGCGCGCCCGGGTGGAGATGCTCACCGCGGCGGAAGAGCGGTCGCGGCGGCTCGGGCAGGAGCTGGAAGAGCTGCGCGGCGAGAACGAATTCCTCAACCAGGAGCTGGCCCGGGCCAACTCGCCTCGCGCCAGCGCGCCCCCCCCGTTACCCAAGACAGAAGGAGCCTGAAACGCCATGCTGAAGATCGTGATCGGCAACAAGAAGTATTCGTCGTGGTCGATGCGCCCCTGGCTGGCCCTGCAAGAGACGGGCGCGCCCTACGAGGAGATCCTCGTCGGCCTCGATCTTCCCGACACTGCCCAGCAGATCCGCAAGTATTCGCCGAGCGGGCGGGTGGCGGCGCTCATCGACGGCGAGACCACCGTCTGGGACTCCATCGCCATCTGCGAATACCTCAACGAGAAGTTTCCCCAGGCGCAGCTCTGGCCGGCGGATCCCCGCCACCGCGCGCTGGCGCGGTCGGTCAGCGCCGAGATGCACTCGGGCTTCTCCAACCTGCGCACCGACTGCTCGATGAAGATCCTCAAGACCTTTCCGGTGAAGCCGCTGCGGGCCGAGACCCGGGCCGAGGTCGACCGCATCGTCGAGATCTGGGCCGATTGCCTGCAGAAGAGCGGGGGGCCCTTCCTCTTCGGCAAAAGGCCCGGTATCGCCGACGCCATGTATGCGCCGGTGGTGAGCCGGTTTCGCAGCTATTCCATTCCGCTCTCGGGCGAGGCCAAGGCGTACTGCGAGACCAGCTGGGCCTGGCCGGCCGTGCAGAAGTGGGTCGAAGGCGCCAGGACCGAGGCGCTGACCGCCAAGAGATACGAAGACTAGGATGGCGTTCGGCGTCTATATCCATTTTCCCTATTGCCTCTCGAAGTGCCCGTATTGCGACTTCGCCTCGCGGGCCGAGAAGGTGATTCCCCAGGAGCGCTATACCGAGGCGGTGCTGCGCGAGCTGCGGGTGCGCGCCGCCGAGTTCGGCGGCGACCGCCAGGCCGTCTCGATCTATTTCGGCGGAGGGACGCCGTCGCTCTGGGATCCGCCGCTCTTCGCGCGGGTGCTCGGCGAGGTCCGCGCGCTCTGGAAGGTGGCGGCCACGGCTGAGATCACCCTGGAGGCAAATCCCGGCACCACCGACGAAGGGCGCTTCGCGGCCTTTCGCGAAGCCGGCGTCAACCGGCTCTCCATCGGCGTGCAGTCGTTTGCGCCGCAGCAATTGGTCTCCCTGGGCCGCCAGCATTCGCCGGGCGACGCGGTGCGCGCCCTGCAGACGGCGCGAAGAGCCGGCTTTACCAATGTCTCGCTCGACCTGATTCACGGCGCCGAAGGCCAGACCCCCGCGCTCGCCGCCCGCGACGCGGCCGCGGCAGTGGCTTTGGAGCCCGAACATATCTCCTGCTATGCGCTGACGCTGGTGGGCCTCGCCGAGGAGGTGCCCATGGCCCGCGCGGTCCGCCGGGGCGAATTGACCCTGCCCGACGACGAGGCTTCCGCCGAGATGGGCGAGGCGGTGCGCAGGGAGCTGACCCGGGGCGGATATACCCGCTATGAGATCTCCAACTATGCGCGGCCGGGATATGAGGCGGTACATAATTCATTGTACTGGCGCGGCGGCGAATACCTGGCGGCGGGCTGCGGCGCCTGCGGCTTCCGGCGGCAGGGCGCTTCCCGGCGGCGCTGGGCCAACGATCGCTCGCCCGAGCGGTACCTGGAGCGCGTCGAGCAGACCGGGACGGGCGAGGCCAGCTTCGAGGAGGTCTCCGCCGAGGAGCACCTGCGCGAGCGCCTCTTCACCGGCCTGCGCCTCGCCGAGGGCATCGACCTCGAGGCGCTCTCGAGCGATCTCGAGATCCCGGTGCGGGACCGGTTTGCCCGGCAGATCGAGAGCCTGCAGCGCGACGGCATCGGCGAGCTGGACGGCTCGGTGCTGCGGCTCAACGAACGCGGATTCGACCTGCACAGCGAAGCTTCGCTGCGCTTCTTCTGACCCCGCCGCACCGGAGGATAAAAGTCGCGTGCGCCTCCTCCTGCACCACCGCAGCCTCTACCGGTTTCCCCAGCCCGCGGTCCTGGGCCCGCACCTCATCCGGCTGCGCCCGGCGTCCCACGCCCAGCTCGCGGTGGAGAGCTACCAGCTGCGTGTGACGGCCCCCGGCGAGCTGCGCTGGCACAAAGACCCGGTGGGCAATGCGGTCGCCCGCGCCACCTGGCCTTCGGGGCGGCTCTCCGAACTGACGGTGGAGGTCGAGCTCGCCGTCGACCTGCGGCCGGTCAACCCGTTCGACTTCACCCTCGACGCCTCCGCCGAGGAATCTCCCTTCTCCTATGGAGAGCTGGCCCACGATCTCGCGCCCTACCTGCGCTGCGACGACGCGGCCTATGCGCTCGGCGACCGCGCCCGGGAGCTCTTCGCCACCTTGCCGCGCAGCGGAACCACGGTGCCGCTCGTCATCGAGGTGAACCGGCTGGTCCACGAGCGGGTGCGCTACGTGGTCCGCGACGAAGAGGGAGTGTGGAGCCCAGAGGAGACGCTTTTGCAGGGGCGGGGCAGCTGCCGCGATTCGGCGGTGCTGTTGGTGGCCGCCCTGCGCTCCTGCGGCCTCGCGGCCCGCTTCGTCAGCGGGTACCTCGTCGAGCTGGCCGGCGACGCGCCGCCGGGGCGCGCCGCCATCTCCCGGGACGCGCTGGCCCTCCACGCCTGGGCCGAGGTCTTTCTCCCCGGCGTCGGCTGGGTGGGCCTCGACGCCACCAGCGGGCTGCTCTGCGGCGAAGGCCACATCCCGCTCGCCTGCGCCGCCCTGCCGCGGCTGGCGGCGCCGGTCGAAGGGACCAGCGACCTCGCCGCCAGCGAAGTCCGCTTCGAGATGCGCGTCGAGAGGATCCCGCTGGTCGCTGCGAGCGCCGGCGAGCCGGCCCGGCCCGAGCGGCGTCCGGAGAGCGCCGCCGCCGCGCCCGGAGTCCCGGCAGACTCCGAGCGGGCGGGGCTGCTCGACGGCTACCGGCCGCTCCCGGGCACCCACGACGAGCTGTTCGGGAGCGACGGCAAGGCCCACCCGCAGCTCGCGCGGGCGCTGGGGGCGCTCCTCGGCCGGACCCGCGCCGACTTCTCCCGCAGCCAGGCGCTGGCCGAGCACGCGCTGCTCAACCAGGGCGTGACCTTCTCGGTGGCGCAGAGCCCGGTGGTCCAGAGCGACCAGGGCGGGGAGAAGATCTTCCCCTTCTGCCTGCTCCCGCGGCTCATCTCGGCGGACGGATGGGGCCGCCTGGAGCGGGGCCTCTTGCAGCGGCTGCGCGCCTTGTCGATGTTCCTCGACGACGTCTACGGCGAGCAGCGCATCCTCGCCGAAGGGCGCATCCCCCGCGACCTGGTGCTCAACGCCAAGCACTACCTGCCCACGCTTTGTCACGTGCAGCCGCCCGGCGGCGTGCGGGTGCACGTGAGCGGCATCGACCTCATCCGCGATCCGCAGGGGACCTTCCGGGTCCTCGAGGACAACTTGCGGACGCCGAGCGGCGTCAGCTACGTGCTGGAGAACCGGCTGGTCTCCAAGCGCGTGCTGCCGCGGGCCTTCGACGCCGCCCGCGTGCGGCAGGTGGACCACTACGCCGCGCGGCTGGCGGAGACGCTGCGCTCGGTGGCGCCCGAGTGCGACGGCCCGCCCACGGTGGTGGTGCTCACGCCGGGCCCCTTCAACTCGGCCTACTTCGAGCACAGCTTCCTCGCCCGCACCATGGGCGTCGAGCTGGTCGAAGCCCAGGATCTCTACGTCGACGACGACCGCGTCTGGCTGCGCACCACGCTCGGCCCCCGGCGGGTCGAGGTCATCTACCGGCGCACCGACGAGGCCTTCCTCGACCCGGAGGTCTTCCGCAAGGACAGCCTGATCGGCGTGCCCGGCCTGATGCGCGCCTACGCCAGGGGCAACGTCGCCCTCGCCAACGCGCCCGGCAACGGCGTCGCCGACGACAAGGCGGTCTACGCCTACGTCCCCGAGATGATCCGCTTCTACCTCTCGGAGGAGCCGCTCCTCGAGCAGGTGCCCACCTGGCTCTGCCTGCGCGACGACGACCGCGCCTTCGTGCTCGAGCACCTGGGCGAGCTGGTGGTCAAGGCGGTGGACGAGGCGGGCGGCTACGGCATGCTGATGGGTCCGCAGTCGACGGCGGAAGAGCGCCTCGAGTTCGCCCGCCGCATCCGCGCCGAGCCCCGGCGCTACATCGCCCAGCGGCGCATCGAGCTCTCCACCTGCCCCACCTGGGACCGGCAGAGCGCCTCGGCCGTTCCCCGGCGCGTCGACCTGCGGCCCTATCTCCTCTACGGCAAAGCCGGCCCCTGGGCGCTGCCGGGAGGCTTGACCCGGGTCGCCCTCGTCGAGGGATCCTACGTCGTCAACTCGAGCCAGGGCGGCGGCTCGAAGGACACCTGGGTGCTGCAGCCATGATCTCGCGCGTGGCCGATCACTGCTTCTGGTTCGGGCGCTACCTCGAGCGCGCCGAGAGCACGGCCCGGCTGCTGCAAGTGACTTCGACGCTGGCGCTCGACTCCGACCTCACCCAGCTCGAGTGCTGGCAGCCGGTCATCATCACCGCCGGCGAGGAGGAGCGCTTCCTCAAGCGGATGGGGCCCGCCGCGGCGGCGGACGGGGAGGCGGTGCAGGAGTACCTGACCTTCAACGAGGCGGTGCCGGTCTGCCTGCGCCGCTCGGTGGCGGCGGCGCGCGAGAACGCCCGCTCGGTGCGCGAGGTGATCTCCCTCGAGGCCTGGGAGAGCATCAACGAGCTGCACCTCTGGATCCAGGGCCCGGCCGCCCGCGCCGACTACCTCGAGCAGCGCTACCACTTCTACCGCCACGTCCGCCGCGAGACGCAGCTCTGCATCGGCCTCTTGCGCGGCGCCATGCTGCACGACGCGGCGCTGGACTTCATCTGGCTCGGCATCGTGCTCGAGCGCATCGGCCAGACGGCGCGCATCCTCGACGTCCACCACCATGCGCTCACCACCGCCCGGGCCCCCTCGCCCGGCTCCGCCCCCGGCGTCCTCGGGGCGCAGGCGGTGGTGGAGGTCGCGGTCTGGCTCTCGCTCTTGCGCGCCTGCTACGGGTTCGAGCCCTTCATGAAGACCCACCGCGAGGCGGTGACCGGGCAGGCCGTCGCCTCGTTTCTCATCTTCGAGCCGCGCTTTCCCCGGGCCATCCGCCACTGCGTGAAGCGCGCCCGGGAAGGGCTGGCGCAGATCCGCCTGCCCTCGAGCGGCCTGCCCCCGCTGCGCGCCTACTCCCGGCTGCAGGCGCTCGAGGTCTGGCTCGAGGCCGAGGCTTCGAGGACGCTGGACGCGGCCCGGGTCCATGCGCTGCTCACCCAGGTGGTCGACGAGACGCAGGCGGCCTGCGACGAGATCGGCGTCGAGCTCTTCGGCGCCGCGCCGCCGGCGCAGACGCAAACCCAAACCCAAACGAATTCTCCGCCGGCCCCCGCGGCTCCCCGCGACAGCGCGGAGTAGCCGCCCCCTTCAGGGCGCGAGCAGCAGCTCCTGCGACTGCGCGTCGTCCACCGCCCGGGCGAAGTCCATGAAGGCGGCGTACTGGCCGGGCGCGACGCGCTGCTGCGGAACGTCGAGCGATTCGTCGATGACCAGCTTGCCGTCCTGCTCGCGCGCCGACCACCGGTAGGCGCCGAAGGGCGTCGCCAGCGCGACCGGGGCCGGCGCCTTGCGCAGGTGCTTGCCGGCCGGCAGCGCGATGGACGACCGCGAGGTGTTCTGCTCCTGCGAGTCGACCAGGAGCAGAACGGTGCGCTCGGCGGCGCCGCCCCACCTGCGCACCATCCGGGAGGGCAAGAGCGAGCTGGGCGCGAAGAGCTGCTCCCCGTCCCGCCGCGCCAAGTCGAGGTGCAGCCCGTACTGCAGCGTGGCGCTGCCGCCCTGGTCCGACTCGTGGTCGGCGCTCAGCGTCTCGAGCGAGATGCCGCGCAGCCCGCGTCCCAGCATCGCCTCCACCGCCTGCTTGCGCTGGTCGCGGTCCAGCCGCTCGAGCGCGTCCTTGAGCGAGGCGGCCTCGAAGCCGAAGTGCTCGTCGCGCCCCTGGCCTTTGGCGGCGCCGGCGGCGTCGAGGGTCAGGTCGAGGGAGACGACGCGTCCTTCCTTCTCCCCCGGCAGGGCGGCGGGAGTGCGGATCTGCAGCGGCTCCTCGCCCGGCTCCGGCACCACCCAGGCCTCCTGTCCACGCGCGAAGGCCGGCAGCTGCCCGAAGGGCGCCAGCCGGTAGGCCGGATCCAGCCAGGCCGGCCCCGAGGGCAGGTCGATGCGCAGCACCGCATACGCAAACAGATCGCCGCGGGGAAAGCGGTAGGTGGCGGGGTCGACGGCAAAGGTCCGCACCAGCACGAGGTGGGCGGGGATCCCCGCCGCCGCCAGCGCCGCCTTCATCACCAGCAGGCGGTTGCCGCGCCCCTGCGCGAGCACGTGCGCGGCGCTGGAGGAGAGCTCGGAGCCGGTCGATCTCCCGCGCACCGCCTGCGAGACCGCCGCGTGGATCTGCCGCGCCGTCTCCTCCGGCGACTTTCCCGCCGCCCGCCGCGCCAGCTCCTGCGCGGCGTTTCCCTGCCGCGTGCGCAAGAGCGCCCAGTCGGCCATCGAGAGCACCAGCTGCTTCTGTCCGGCGCCCGCGCCGATCTGCAGCCAAGGCATGATCTCCGCCTCCCCGGGCGAGTGCGGCTGCGGCGAGAGCGGCGCGACGTTGCGGACGGTGAAGCGCAAGCGCTGCCCTTCGCCTTCGCGGGTGACTGCGTCGGGCGGCAGCGTCAGGTTGTGCGCGTCGACCTCGAAGGGCGCGGGCGCGAGGACTTCGTAGGTGCTCTCGGCGAGCGGCGTCTCGTCGTCGCGGAAGTAAAAGGCGCCGGGAGAAAAGCCCTTCAGCTCCGGACCGCGCGGGGCGAGGCCGCGCAGGTAGTCGATCTCCACCGCGTCGCCAGGCTCGAGGCCCGGCAGGCTGATGCCCTCCTTCTCCGGAATCGACTCGGGCTCCAGCACGCGGCCGTCGGCCTTGAGGGTTCGTAAGTGAAGGACCTGCGCGTCGGCGGGGATCTGCGCCTCGCCGAACTTGCCCACGCCCTTCTTGTCGAGCACCCGCGCCAGGGTGTGGACGCGCTCGACGCCGCCGCCGTCGGGGAAGAGCTGCACGGCGCCGTAGTCGAGCAGGCGGACCGCGCTCGAGCCGGCGGGGACCTCGGCGCGCGCCTTGGCCAGCGCCGCGGCGTCGCGGTCGGTCCAGGAGAGGAGCTTTGCGCCCTCGTCGAGGGCGAGCTGCTGGCGGAGCTGGAGATCGCCCGGAGTGAGGCGCAGCGCGGCCTTGCGGGCGTCGGTGGCGCCCTTGGTCTCGCCCAGCAGCTCGAGGAAGCCGGCCAGGCGGCGCAGCGGCTCGGGGTTGCGCGGCGAGAGGGCGGCGGCGGCGCGGACCGAGGTGACCGCCGAAGGCACCTGCTTGCGCGCGGCCTGGACTTCGGCGAGCAGCTCCAGCCTGGCGGGCTGGGCGGGCCGCAGCGCGGCGGAGAGGCGCAAGAGCTCTTCCGCCCGCAAAAGGTCGCCGCGATCGCGGGCGAGCAGCGCCGCCGCGGGCAGCCCGTCGAGGCAGGGGATGAGCGCCTCCGTCCGGCGCTTCTGGTCGTCGGGGGAGCCGTCGCGTCGCGCCAGGTCGGCGAGGAGCTGGAGGGTGTCGCAGCGCCCCGGGCCGGCCTGCAGCGCCGCCTGCGCCTTGAGCCGCGCGCCGGCCGGATTTCCCCGCGCCTCGAGCAGCCGCGCCCGCGAGGCGAGGAGCCGCGGCGGCAGGGGAGCCTTCGCTTCCCGCAGCACCGCCTCCGCCTTGTCGAGGTCCTGCGCGGCGTCGTCGTAGCGCTCGGACTCGCGCTCCAGCGCCGCCGCGGTCAGCCGGGCGCGGAGGAACTCCGGATTCTTGCGGACCGCGTCGAGCAGGTCCGAGAGCGCCTTGCCGCGGGCGATGCGGTCGGGCACCTCCGGATCGTGCAGGAGCTGCTGCGAGCGGAGCGCGAGCGCGGGCGCGCCGCTGGCGGTGAGGGTGACGGTCTTCTCCACCGCCGTGCGCGAGACGGTGCGGTCGTCGCCCATCGCGGCGCGGGCGAGGAGAAAGGCCGCCAGCGGATCGCCGGGGTCCTTCTCCAGCAGGGCCGCCGCCGTCGCCTTCAGGTCCTTGGGGTCGCGCCAGGCGGGCGGGGCGGCGCAGGTGACGCCGAGCGCGCAGGGAGACGGCGCCCGCCATCCCGACAGCTCCGCCGGCGCCGCGCTGGTCTGGTCGGAGGGCGCGCCGTCGCCGCGCACCAGCGAGACCCGGAAGCGCGTCCCCTCCGAGCGGCTCCAGCGCGCCAGCAGCTGGTGCTTGCCCGCCCCCAGCCGCAGCTGTGCGGTCTGGGCGCGCGGGCTCTCGCGCGGGTAAGGCACGCGGGACATGGCGACCTGCCCGTCGACGCGGACTTCCAGCGCCGCCGCGCCTTCGATCCAGAGCAGGTAGTCGCCGCCCTGCGCCAGGGTCAGCTCGCTCACGGCGTAGAAGAGGTCGCCTTCGGGCGGCTCGACCTCGAGGCCGACGTCGCCGTCGGGAAAGTCGAGGGCGCGGTCGTTGACGGCCGCCGTCGCGCGCAGGGGGCCGTCGAGGGGCAAGGTCTTGCGCAGGTCGAAGAGACGCAGCGCCGCGAAGGGACCGCCGACGCGCCAGTGCTGCACGGCGCCCGCCTCGCGCCAGGCGTTCGCTTCCAGCTGCGGGTCGCGCCCCGCCTGCGCCCGCCGCAGCGCGATCCGCGCCGCCGCCTCGCGCAGGAGCCGCGCCGCGCGGGGAGCCATCGGGGCATGCGCGGCGGCGGCGGCCGACCTGATGGCCGCGTCCACCTCCGGCGATTCGCCCTCGAGATCGAGGAGCCGCGCCGCCGCCAGCTCGACGATGGGCTCTTCCGGAGCCAGCT
>JAYWAJ010000302.1:0-11851 GCA_043782525.1 Deltaproteobacteria bacterium
CCGCTATCTTCCGCGCCCTTTCGGCGGCGTAGCTCATCCGGTTAGAGCGGCGGTCTCATAATCCGCAGGTAGGTGGTTCGAGTCCACCCGCCGCCACCATCGCATTGGACCAGCCGCGGCAGTCAGCGGATGTGGATCGCCCCCGAGGTCAGCTTGCCGGTGAGGGCGGTCCCGTCGCTGAGCGTGAGGCTGATGGTTCCGCCGGCCACCGCGCTGTCGACCGCCACCAGCGTGAAGGTGACCAGGTGCCCGGCGTTGACTCCCGCGCCGGTCATGGTCGCGCTGTGGCTCACCGGATCCGACGAGGCCGAGTCCGTCCGCGTCGAGCGGAAGCTCGTGCCCGAGCCGTCGTCCCGGTAGTCGGCCTTTTCGCCGCCGTCGTTGCAGACGAAAGCGAACTGGCCGTGCTTTCCGCCGCCCTCGTCCGTCTCGCCCGCGCCGTCGTCGTGCTGGCCGTCGCAGGGCAGCGGCACCGGCCCGACGGTGCCCAGCGTGAAGTCGAACGAGCGCGTCGCGTCGACGTCGGTGTAGAGGTCGGTGCGGGAGTCGTTCCGGCCGAAGGACAGCGCGGTCACGTTGTAGAGCGTGCTGCCCAGGATCGGGCGGCCGGGGCCGAAGCCGGCCAGCGGCACGTCGATGGTGAAGGTGTCGCCGTCGATCGAACCCCGGGCGGCGAACTCGGCCGGGTATTGCACCACCTTGCAGGTGTCCGGGGTGGTGATGACGCAGCCGGTGCCCGTCACCGCGCCCTGGGAAGAGCTGCCGCTGCCCGCGAAGAAGCTGGGCGCGCCGCCCGCGACCGACTCGGCGCCGACGTAGAAGATGCGGTACGACTCTTCGTTCTGGTCGCCCCGCGAGAGCGCCTGGAAGCGCGTCAGCCAGACCGCGTTCGCCTTGCCCGGCGGCGGCGCGAAGCTGGCCAGCTTCGACAGGCCCATCTGCACCCGCAGCGTCTTGAGGTCGGGCTGGCTGAGGGCGATGCCGGTGAAGTCCAGCTGCGGCTGGTTCGAGCCCGGACCGGTCACCGGCGCATAGTGCGGCGACTGCGCGTCGCCCAGCGGATCCAGCGTCGGGTCGCCCGGCGGCGGGTCGGAGATGACCGTGCCGAAAGCGGTCGGGCCGGCGAGCTGGCGGGTCTCGAAGAGGTGGGCGCCGTGGTGCTGGCTGGTGGTGTCGTTGTGGACGATGCGCAGCCTGCCGTCGCGGTCGAGGGTGACGCCGAAGTAGTCGGCCATGGTGCGGTCGCCGCCGCTGACGCAGAGCGTGCCGTTGGTGCAGATCTGGCCGTAGTGCATCGGCTTCTCGGTGAAGCGCGCCTGGGCGAAGGTCGGCGTCGCCGAGAGGGCGTTGGTGATCACCGAGGCGAAGCCGTACCACTGGTACGCGGTGGCGGCCTGGCGATTCACCGTCCACGACGGCATGAGGTTCGGGTCGAGGTGGGCGGCGTTGCCGTACCAGACGGCCACCAGCGTGCCGGCGCTCCCCGCCTGCGTCCAGGGCATGATGTTGGTGTTCGCGTCCGGACCGCCGTTGATGCGGATGATGGGACCCCAGTGCGCCCCCTCGTCGGTCGAGGCGGTGTAATAGACGTTGTAGTCCTTCCGATCGACCCAGACCGCGTAGAGGTTTCCGGCGGCGTCGGTCGAGACCACGGGGAAGAGGTTGCTGACGTTGCCGCCGGGCGAGGGCGGCGTGTTCACGGTGTGGAAGAGGATGCCCGTGCGCTGGCCGGGAGCGACGTGGCCCACGGTGATGATGACGTGATCGCCGCCGCCGCAGGGCAGGTAGAGGTTGCGGCGCACCGGATCGAAGCGCATCTGGCCGCAGGGCGCACCGCTGTTGACGGTCGTCTGCGGCGCCGCCGTGGCGGGCTGGTAGACGATCCCGCCCACCGGATCGGCCGGGCCCGTCGAGCCGGGTGTGGAGTAGACGAACGAGCCGGTCCCGAGCTGCCGGAAGGTGAGAAAGACGGTGTTGTCCGTCGCCGCCCCGGAGAGGCCGTTGTCGACCGCGAGCCACTGCCGGTCGATGGCGGCGTTGGCGCCCCCGAACGGATTCTTGCGGAAGGTGTTGCCGTGATCGTTCGAGACGGAGACCCCGATGCCGGCGAGGTCCTCGAGGTCGGAGAAGTACACATAGCCCTGGTCGTCGACGACGATGTCGGTGTCTCCGCCGCCCGGCGGCGCGTCGGGCCGCACGCCGATGCTCAGCGGCGTGACGATGTTGAACTGGTCCCCGTGGTCCACCGAGCGGTGGATGAAGGACTGGTTGGTGCTGGCGCCAAACGGCCCCGACTCCCAGTAGGCCCCCGAGCTGTCGATGACGCTGAGCGGCTCGCCCTCGGTGCGCTGCGCGTCGGTCACCGTCGCGGGGCCGAAGGCGAGGCCGCCGGTGCTGCGGGGCGGACCTGGCGTCGGACCGCCGGGGGTCGAGGCGAAGAGCGCCGTCCCGCTGTAGCCGCCGGCCAGGACGGTGGCGGGCAACACCCGGACCTCGTAGGTGCCGGAGGGACTCTGCAAGAAGACGCTCTCGGTGCAGGTTGACCCGGCCGACTTTCCCACCTGCGTGCCCGCCGCGTCGAAGACGTAGAGGTCGAAGTCGTTGACGCTGCTCGAGCAGGTGATGTCGATCCGCACCCCGCCGGTGTTGGCGGACCAGTAGGAGGGCGGGACGTTCACCGTCAGGTAGTAATGGTCGCAGCGCAGGTTCAGCGGATCCGTGGCGGGCGGGCAGCCCGCCGGATCCGCGTTGACGCCCACCACGTACGTCTGCCCGGTCCAGCTTGCCGAGGACGACGCGGGACCGACGGTGCCGGAAGCCGGCGCGGCGGCCCGCGACTCGAACGCAGGCCAGACGAGGAGGGCGGCGACGACGGCGCCGGACAGGACCAGGGGAAACCGATCGCGGGTCATGGGAACTCCGGCTAATGCGGGTGGATGGAAAGCACGCCCGACACCAGCGGCGCGCTCTTCTGGTAGACGAAGCCCAGCGGCCCGGTGATGGCCATGGTGAAGGTGCCGATCTGCGTGGCCGTCGGCAGGTTGCAGGCCGTGAACGCGTAGGTGTAGCCGGGCTGGAGGTTCACGGTGGCGGCGCCGAGCAGGTTCACGCAGGCGCCGTTCGAATAGGTGACGGCCTGGGAGCCGCCCACGCTGTGCATGGTGAAGTTGTCGCGGGGCGCGCTGTAGGCGACGTTGCTGTTCTCGGGGTGGCTCGAGTCGTCGGAGAAGTCGACGTGGTCGCGGTCGGCCGCGTCGGAGTCGTCGCCCTCGCCGCTGTCGCCGCCGCTTCCGGTCACGGCACCCACGCAGGCGGAGGTGTCGAACTTGTAGGTGCCGTTCAGGCGGGTGAGGTCGAAGATGCCGTCGCCGCCGCCGGTCGAGGCCTGGCCGCGCAAGCCGATGAAGGTCGTGCCCGGCACGATGGCGCCGTGCTTCTGCAGCGCGTTCAGCTTCGCCAGCGTGACTTTGACGGTGACCTGCTTGTTGACGAGGTCGAAGGCGCCAAAGTCCGCCGGGCCGACGGTGGTGTAGACCATTTTTCCGCCGGAATCGCGCAGCGCAGTTCCGTAGGAGAAGGTCTGCGTGCCCTGGGGGTCGGTGGCGGCGAGCAGGAACCACTGGTCGGCGTGGTCGGAGACGAAGGGGCGCGTCGGGTTGGTGGCAAAGCTCATGCGCCAGGACGAATCGGGCGGTACCGAGGTGAGCCCCGAGAGCCGCATGGTGGCAGTGAGGAGCGTGGCCGGCGTGGTGACGTCGCAGCCGTACTGCACCGAGAGGATGTCGACCGGGCTGTCGTTGGGGCTGGTGACGAAGAGCGCGGTGGTCTGGTCATGCACCTCGTCGAGGACCTGGGGCAGCGTCGGGTCGGGCGCGGGGACGCGGTCGGTGCCCTGCACGTGCACCGGAGCCCCGGTGTGCAGGCTGAGGCCGCCGGTCTGGTGCGTGACGTACGGGTTGCCCTTGTAGTCGTTGTGGTCGTCGTCGAAGGTGATGAAGGCGAGCCCCTGCGGGTCGGTCTCCAGCTGGAAGAAGTCGCCCAGGTTGCGGTTGGCGGCGCCGCCGAATCCGCCCAGGCTGATGTTCGAGCCGTGCACGTAGTGGTCGCTCGCGACCGACTGGTAGAAGGTCGGGGTCGCCGCGGTGGCGTCGAGGCTCTCGGCGAAGAAGACCTTCCAGTTGGCCGCGTCGTTGTTCTGGCCCTTGCCGTCGTCGGTGTCGGCCGCCTCGGTGCCGTACCAGGCCAGCGCGACGCTGCCCGGCTTCTTGCCGGTGGTGATCCACGGCAACAGCGAGGTCGAGGGGCCGACGAGGTTGCTGACCCGCACCGGCTGCGTCCAGGTCTTGCCCTGGTCGGACGACGACGCGAGGTAGATGGCGACGCCTCCGTCCGAGTAGGCGACGTAGACGGTGCCGTCGGGAGCGACCTTGCAGACCGGGAAGAGCGCGGCGATGGTCGCCGAGCTGCCCCTGGCGGCGGTGACGGTGGTGAAGTCGGCCGCGGTCGGGCCCAGCGAGCGGACCGCCGGGTGCCCGATGGCGACGTTCAGCTCGTTGGGCTTCGTCCCCTGCATGCAGAAGTAGACGGTGCCGTCGCGCTGGTCGACGGTGACGGGGCCGGTGGTGTTGCCGCCCACCGCGGCCAGGATCGGCGGTCCGTAGGAGAAGCCGGCGTCGGTGGAGCGGTTGATCCAGAACTTCGAGGTCGCCACCAGGCCGGTGAAGTCGCGGTAGGCGAGGTAGACGGTGTCGCTGCCGTCGAACTCCATCCAGTTGCGGTCGTCGATCGGGCTGGCCGCATTTCCCGCCGGGTTGCGCTGGTAGGTGTTGGCGCGGTCGAGCGAGCGCTGGGTGGAGATGTTCGCCGCCACCAGGCTGCTCAGGGCCAGCGCGGGCACGTTGCCGCCTCCCGTCAAGGGCAGCGCGAAGCCGACGGCCATGTCCATGTCGCCGCCGCCGTCGCCGCCGGCCTGGGTGCTGGTCGAGCCGGTGATCGAGTCGGGCATTCCCTTGTAGGAGGGGTTGAAGGAGTTCCCGTTCCGGTCGATGACGGGTGTCGCCCGGCGCAGGAAGGGATCGTAGGTCGCGCTGAGCGGGTTGAGGTCGAACCGCCAGAGGTCGTCGCCGCCGGGCACGCCGCGGATGCCGCCCGCGTAGGCGTTGCCCTGGAAATCGACGCGGACGCTCGGCTCGGTGTCGCCGGTCGCGGCAAAGCCGATGACCGTGCGGTTGCGGCTGAAGGAGATGCCGACCTTGCTGCCCGGAACGTAGTTGGCGACGCGCGAGGTGGGCGTCACCATCGGCTCGAGCGTGGCGGTGCCGGCGTAGGGATCGGAGGTCACCACCGCGAAGTAGACCGCCCGCACCGCGAAGGTGTCGTTGGTGCCGGCCACCACCACGCGGTTCAAGTCGAGCGTCGTCTCCTCGCTGGTCTCGGGAACGCCTCCGCCTTTCGAGGCGACCAGCGGTCCGGCGACGGAGCCGGCGAAGACGTCGAGGTCGTAGTCGTTGTTCTGGTTGGTCCAGGCGATCTTGAAGCGGAGGCGCAGGCCGGTGTAGTCGCCCGGCGCCACCTTCAGCGTGAAGGTGTCGCAGTTGGTCCCTTCCACGCAGCTCGTCTCGCCGCCGGGGCTGGAGGCGATGGCGGCGAAGCCCTTCCAGCTCGCGGTGGCGCCGGGGGCGATGGTCCCGCCCGCGGGCGTCGCGGCCTGTGCGTTGCGAGGGAAGGTGGAGAGGCCCGCGGCCGCCACCAGGGCGACGGCCACACTCAGCGAGGCGAGGATCAGCTTGGTCTTCATGGGGGGCTCCTAGAAGTGGAAGGACCAGATGCCGCGGCCGAAGGTCGCCGCGAGCAGCAAGTTGGGATCGTTGGGGGCGAAGGTCAGCGCCGACGTGGTGAAGGCCGGCAGGTTGGAGAGCACGCGCCAGGTGCCGCCGTCGAGCGTGCTGGAGATGAAGACGCCGAGGTCGGTTCCGACCACGAGCCGCGTGCCGTGGATGACCACCCAGTCGGCCGGCGTGTCGGGCAGGTTGCCGGAGACGTCGACGAAGCTGTTGCCGCCGTCGACGGACTTGAAGACGTGGCCGGCGCCGACCGACTCCTGGAAGAGGGCGCCGGGCGGCAGCCAGTGGGTGCTGTAGCCGCCGAGCGTCGCGTAGACCGTGCGCGGAGTGGCCGGGTCCATCCGCACCGAGGTGAGGTAGCGCCTGGGCAGGCCCGCGGGGTTGGCGATGACGTGCCAGCCGTTGCTGGTGAGCCGCTGTCCCGGAAGCGCTCCGCCCACGTTGGTGGCGAGCCCGCGGCCGAAGCGGTGCTGGCTGGTGCCGCTGCAGGGGCCGCAGTACCCGACGTAGGCGTTGTCGCCGACCAGGTCCACCGCGGAGAGGCGGTTGTTGGGATCGGCGGCGGTCTTGGTCGCCGAGGCGTCGCCGGGATGGTCGGCGGTGCCCAGGTCGAAGACCTTGGTCCAGCTGAAGCCGGGGCAGGTTTCCTTGGCGGGGGTATTGATCATCGTGCAGGGCTGCGTGTAGGCCGCGACCGTCTCCTGCACGTCGCGGCCGCCGATGAGGAGGTGGCCGGCGCTTCCCGGATCCTGCTGCAGCGGCGTGGCGAAGAGCGGAGAGGTGAGCCCCGGATCGACGTGCTTCCAGGTGCTGCCGCCGTCGTTGGTGATGGCGACCACGCCGCCCACGTACTCCTCGATGATGTTCTTCGAGTTGTCCGGATCGATGGCGGTGAAGAAGCCGTCGCCGCCGAAGATCATCACCTCGTAGCCGGACGGGGTGATCTTCATCTCGCCGTTGTCCTGGAGCCCGGCGACGATGGTGCCGTCCTTGGCCGCGGAGAGATGGTAGGGCAGCAGGGTCGCGAGGCCGTCGTTGGCCCCGTTGCCCCAGCGGTCGTTGGAGAAGTCGGTGCCCGCGGCGACGTGCTGCAAAAAGGCGCCGCCGTCGTTGCCCGCGAGCAGCGTGACCCCGCCGCCCGAGGCGTCGGGAACGAAGAGGCCGGCATGCTGGTCCGGATGCGTGGTGGTGCCGGGGATGGGCGAGGCGGCGCCGTTGCACTGGAAGCCCGGCAAGGAGAACGCGCAGGCGTTCCAGTAGCGGGCGATGACCTTCCAGGGAGTCGCGGCGGCGCTCGCGCCGTTCTGCGGCTCGCCGAAGACGGCGTTCTCCCAGACCTCCTCGAGGCCGAAGGCGACCCGGGTGGGCGCGTGGGTGAGCGCGTCCGTCGACGTCGGATCGGCGTCGATCCAGAGGTTGTACCAGGACTGGACGCCCGGGTCGTAGCCGAGGGCGGTGCCGGCCGGGCCGAGCGCGCTGTTGGTCCCCGGCAGGGTCAGCTGCGACCAGTCCATCATCTTGGTCCAGGTCTGGCCGAAGTCCTTCGAGACGTAGGCGCCGTCGAGGGCGGTGGGCGGGCCGGAGACGGAGGCGGCGAGGCAGGTGCTGACCTCGAGGCCGCCCTGCACCGCGTCGAGGCAGCCCGCGAGCTTCTTCGCGTCCTGCACGATGGCGTAGACGAGGTTGTGGTCCTGGCCCGGCCCGTGCGCGACGCTGAGCGCGGTGCGGCCGACGACTTCGGTGGGTGCGAAGCCGTTGCGGGAAGGGTTGCCGCCGGGGTCGACGAAGCTGAACGTCCCCGGCCGGCCGCTGGGCGATCGGTAGATGCCGTTCTGCGGCGCCTGCACCAGCGTGCTCGAGAGCGTGCCGTCGGGGTTGCGCAGGTGCAGCTGGCCGCCGATCCAGCCGACCGCGGCGATCACCTGGCCGCCGCCGGTGCCGTTCCCGTCGGCGGGGCGGACCACCACGTCGGTGACGATGTTGGCGAAGAAGCAGGCGCCGGTGCTGGTGTCGCCGGTGCAGTTGACCGGATAGCCCGCGGGCGTTACGGGCAGGGCGACGTTGACGAACGACGCGCCGCCGTCGGTGGAGCGGTAGAGACCCTTGCTGGTGGCCGCGTAGAGCGTCGCGCCGGTGGCGTCGCCCGGGTCGACGGCGATCTTGAAGGAGAGCGCGCCGCTCGGGATCCCGGTGGCGTGGGTCCAATGGTTCAGGTCGCGGGTGGCGTAGACGCCGAGCCCCGCGAGCGACAATCCGCCGCCCATGGCGTTGTCCCCGGTTCCGGCGAGGAGGGTGCCGCCGCCGTAGGGAGAAAAGGCGATGGCGCCGACCACCTGGGTGGGCAGCCGATCGCCGACCGACTGCCAGCTCCCGCCGGCGTTGGAAGACAGCCAGACGCCGCCGCCCGCGACCGAGGCGAAATAGCGCCCGGGCCGGGCCGGATCGGCGGCGAAGCCGGTCACGCGCGCCGAGAGCTTGACCCAGCCCAGCGAGCTGACGCCGTCGTTGACGTCGTTGTAGGCGGGATCGTTGGCGTAGAGCGGGGCGTGGCCCACCTGCTGCCAGCCGTTGCCGGCGCCGGTGCCCCCGCTGCCGTCGTCGTGATCCATCCTGTCGCGCTGGGCGAGGGCGGACTCCTCGGCGCCGTCGGCGACCTCGTCGTAGGGGGCGGCGTGCCTGGCCACCGCCTCGAACTGCCGCGAGAGCTCCTCGATGGGGCTCTCGCCGGCGACCCGCCGCTCTCCGGCTTCGCGTGGCTCGCGCTCCCGGCCGGCGACGAGGGCGGCCCCGCCGAGCGCAAGGACAGCGAACCAGGAGTTCTGCCAACGGAAGATGCGCGACGCACGCATGGGGGCTCCTGCGAAGCGCCAGGGAGGGGTGGCGCGCAGGGCCCTTCAGCAAGGGCAGTGCCAGCGGGCGTTCAGCGGGATGTCATTGGCGTTGCGTCCGCTTCCGGGGCGTCCGTTCGAGCAAAAACTGCTCGTTCGAGCAGGCGCGCAGGCCGGAGAGCAATTCTTGCTCACCCTGAATCAGGGAGCGACGTTCGCCTTCGACTCGTTGAAGAGCTGGGTGCTCGAGTCGAAGAGCGCCGCCTGCTCCGGGGTGTCGCAGACGGTGCCGGCGGTGGTGGAGGCTCCCGGGGCGATCAGCTTGTTGGGGCAGTTCTGCGCGATCTGCGGGTCGAGCGTGGCCCAGCGCTGCTTCGAGAGGCAGACCGCGCCTTTGGTGTTCCAGCCGGCCTCGAAGAAGAAGGTGGGGTCGGAGGGGCCGCGCAGCTGGAAGGGGCCTGGCGCGGGAGCGGTGTCCCAGACGTTGATGCGGGTGCCGTTCTGCGTCCAGGTCCGGCCGTCGCCGCAGTAGTCCGCGCGGGCCAGGCGGGTGCAGGCCCAGTGCAGGTTGGCGAACGCCAGCGAGGAGCCGGCCGCGTCGGCCAGCCACGGCCGGTAACCCCAGCGGTAGCACTTGGCGATCACGCCGCGGGTGCATGCAAAGGAAAATTGCGCGGTGGACTCGAGGCGATTGCCGGCGCCGTCGAAGGTGGCGGCGATGGGGATGGCGGCGGCCACTCCGTTCGCGTCGGTCGCGCAGAGCGGCGAGAAGGTCCCGCTCGAGGAGTCGTACAGGTCGATGGCATAGAGCCAGGTGCTTCCGTCCGCGAAGGTCGGGTCCTGGGAGACGCTGCGCACCACCGTCCAGACCGCTTTGCCGGCGTCGTCGGCGGGGATCCAGGTGCCGGCGAGGGCGGCGCCGGAGAGCGTGCGGCTCCCCCGGGAAACCTGGAGCCCCCCCTTCACCAGCTGCGCGGAGGAGAGCCACCCGTTGTTCCACCACCCGGAGTAGCGGTGATAGATGGGCGGCTCGGCCGACGCGGTTCCGACCAGCGCGGCGCCCTGCAGCTGTCGGCCCTGCAGCTGCTGACCCTGATCCTGGTAGTACTTCGTGGAGCCGGGAGGAGGGCGCGACCACGAGATCGGGGGGGCGGCCTCGCCGCAGGCCAGCGTGGAGAGAAGGAGAAGAGTCGCCGAGGTCAACGGGCCGTGGCTCATGGGAGGCGACGATCCATACACCCGGCGGTGGGATCAAGTCCCCCGCGTTCGATCATTGTTCACCGATGCACAGGCGAAACCCGATCAGCAGGCCGCGGGCGGTCGGTTCGGAGGGCTCGCGGTTGACGGAGCGCGCCGAGAGGGTCCCTTGATACCAGCTGCCGCCGCGAATGGCCGGCGCGCCGGAGGGCGAGACCACCATCTCCCAGGCATTGCCCGCCATGTCCGCCGCGCCGACGGGGCTGTTCGAGCGCGGGTGCGAGCCGACGGGGTCGGGGCCGAACGCCAGCGGCTCGCGCCCGTAGGTCTCGTCTATGTTCGCGTCCGCGCCGGCGAGGCTGTCGCCGGAAGGAAAGGCCCGCCCGTCCGCGCCGCGCGCCGCCCGCTCCCACTCCTCCTCGCGACAGAGGCGGGCGCCCGGAACGCGCCCTTCGGCCGAGAGCCAGGCCGCATACGCGCCCGCGTCCTGGAAGGAGATGCCGGAGACCGGGAGCTGCCCCCAGTCGACCGCGGCGTTCCACCTGCGGCCCGGATAGACGAGGGGGCTGCCCTCGACCGCCTCGTACGCTCGCGTGGTCGGCTGGAGGTGGAGCACGAAGCGGCCGTCGCTGCGCTGCGAGAGCGCGACGCCGTTGCGCGCCGTCTGCACCGCGGGAAGCCGCACTTGTCGCTCCGGGGCCGGGAGCGCGCGGAGGTACTCGATCCACTGCGCGAAGCTCACCTCCGTGCGGGCGATGGCGAAGGCCGCCGAGGCGCGCTCGTGCAGCGGCGGCGCGCCGAAGATGCCCGTCCGCACGTCTTCCTCTCCGTCGAAGCCCGTGAGGTAGCGGCCGGCCGGCAGCGCGATGAAGCCAGGCGGAGCCGCTCGGGCCCCCCGCAGCTTCAATTCCTGCCGGTCGCCGAAGCGGAGCAGGATCGGCAGGCGCGCTCCACCGGCCAGCTCCACCACGTACGAGCCCGGCTTGAGTTCGGCATCGGCGCCGGGCCTGAGCTGGAGGGCGGGCGACGATTCGAGCAGCGGCTGCAATCTCGCCTCGACGTCGACCTTGAGGTGTGCGGGCCGCTCGAAGGGGGCACGGAGCGCGCCGCCCGGATCGACCTGGGCAAGCTGGGCGAGGAGTCCGGCCCGATCTCGCGAGAGCGGGTTCTGCCCCTCGCGCTCCAGGCGAAAGACGATCAGCTCTGCCAGCAGGCGGCGCGGCTCGTCGCCTGGTGAGAGCAGCAAAGCGCTGTCGATGTTGCTGCGCGCCTGCTCCAGGCTTTGCGCGAGGCTGCGCCTCGCCGCGAGGACGCGAGCCCAGACCTGTTCGGCCACGACAACCTGGTCGGCATCGAAGCGGGCGAAGGCCTCGCGGCGCAGGGAGCTCTCCTCCCGATCGAGGGCCCGTGCCTTCTCGAGCGCGGCAGTGGCCCCTCCCAGCTGCTCGGCGGCGAGCTTGTGCTGGGCCGCCTGCGCTCGCGAGCGCACCTCGGCGATTCCCAGCACGACCAGGAGCGGCACCGCCACGGTGGCGCCGAGGAAGAGGAGGCGCTGGCGGCGGGCCGCGGACTTCGAGGCCGCGAGGAAGCGAGCTTCCCTCTCCCCGAGCGGCAGGTCGGCAAAGGCCTGGAGCTCTCGCAGCCGCCGTCGCGACCAGAGGCCCTCGCCGCGCGAGCTCTCCCATTCCTCGGCGGCCCGCTCCAGGCGCTGCACCAGCGCGCGCTTCTGCTCGTCCTGACCCACCCAGGTGCGCAGCTGTTCCCAGCTCTGGATGAGCGCCTCGTGCGCCAGCTCGTAGGTCGCTCCCAACGACCCCGTCCCTTGCGGATCGCTCGAGGTGAGGATGCGCGCGGCCACCAGGGCCTCGAGCGCATGGGAGACGGCGTCACCGGGCGGGAGGTCCGCCCGCGTCCGGCGGGCACGGGTGCCCTGGGCGGTGACCAGCCGGCGCAGGACCTGCTCCGCGGCGCGGCGCTGCGCAG
>JAYWAJ010000303.1:0-11842 GCA_043782525.1 Deltaproteobacteria bacterium
CGGGCTCTTCCTCGCCGGCGACCTGACCGCCGGCAAGAAGGGGGGGTCGATCATCAGCGCCTTCAACTCCGGCGTGGCGGCGATGCGGGTCATCTGCCGCGACTACCTGAACTGCCCCATCCCGCCGCGGCCGCCCCGGACTTGAGACGGCTTTGCCGGCGACGGGCGGAGACCGAAGGGCGCAGCATCCGAAGGAGACCTTCGCGCTCCTCCTCGCCTACGACGGCGCTGCCTTCCGGGGCTGGCAGAAGCAGCCGGGGATGGCGACGGTCCAGCAGGCCGTCGAGGACGCGCTCCGCGCGCTTCTGGGCAAGCGCTACACTCTGCACGGCGCCTCCCGCACCGACGCCGGGGTGCACGCGCTCGGACAGGTGGCGTCCTTCCAGTGCGGGAGGGTGCCGGAGCTGACGGAAAAAAATAATTTTTTTTTCGGGCTCCACCTTCCACCAGCGCTGCGGCTGCTGCGCTGGGCGCGGGCGTCGCCGTCGTTCCATGCCCGCGCGTCGTCGGTGGGGAAGCGGTACCGGTACGACTTCGCGCATTTTGTCCAAAATGCCCCCGACTGGGAGCGGGCACGCGCCGCCCTGCGCGGCCTCGTTGGACTGACCGAGTTGTCGGGGCTCTGCTCGCCCTCCAAGGCGCACAAGCCGGCGCCGCCGCTTTCGAGCTGGTCGCTCTCGGACGCGGGCGTGCTCGAGGTTGCGGGCAAGGCGTTCCGCAAGCACCAGGTGCGCAACCTCGCCGGTCACCTGGCGGCGGTGGCGTTGGGCTACGCGGCCCCCGAGTCGCTGCGCGAGCTGGCGCAACGAAAGAGGCCGTGGATGGGCGCGACCGCCCCACCGGCCGGCCTCACGCTGGTGGCGGTCGAGTACCCGCCGGCGCTGGACCCGTTTCGCCCCGGCTGAGCGTCGCCTACGCCCGGCGGCGGCGGCGCAGGAGCACCAGCGCGAGCAGCGGCAAGAGCGACCAGGCCGTCTGGTGCGCGCTGGTGGAGCAGCCTGACATGCTGGCGCGGACCAGCTCCGGGCTCTCGTCGTCGCCGAAGTGCGCCTGGGCGGCGCGGCCGGCTTCGTCGCTGACGCTGACCGAGAGCCCGCGGCCGGAGAGCTCGTCGACGGTGAAGACGCGCGCCAGGCCCGGCTGCGTCCAGCCCTGCGCGCCGTCGATGCGGTAGCTGTAGGCGAGCTTGTCGGCCGGGGTCCCCCCGCTGCGGGCGCGGGTGAAGACGGCGCCGTCGGCCCGCTGCAGCAGCGAGACCGCGGGCGCCTCGTAGCTGACGAAGAAATCCAGCGCCACTGGGTTCGGGTCCATGGTGTGGTCGTCGAAGGCTTCGCGGGCGGTCACCTCGACGGTGTGGTGGCCCGGCACGAGGAAGAGCGGATCGCGCACGGTAAGCCTCGGGCTGCCCAGCCACGCCGACCACATCGAGCCGTCGACGCGGTAGCTGAACTGCGTCTGCGGATGGCTGCGCGCCGAGAGCGCCGCCAGCTCCAGCTCCAGCTCCGGCCGCGCCCCGGCCTTCACTTCGCGCAGGCTCTCGGGCAGCGTGCTGCGGACCACCCGCGCCTGCGTCTTCACCGTGTACTGCTCGCAGGCGACTCCGGTGGTGCCGCCGCAGGCGGAGGCCTGCGCCCAGATGGCCAGGTGGTGGTAGCCGTCGGCCGCGGGGTCGGTCATGGAGACGGCGCCGGCGATGCCGCGCACCGCGAACTTGAGGCCTAGCATGCTGGGCAGCGCGATCGGCTTGATCACGCCCGCGAGCAGCGGCTGCGCCAGCCGGACGGCGGCGCCGAGGAGGTCCTTCACCACGCCCGGGTCCTCCGCCAGCATGTCCGCCGTGGCGCTGTAGGCGCCGCCGTCGGGAGAGAGCGCCGAGATGTGGGTCAGCACGGTGTCGAGCCCTCCCAGCACCGGCTGCAGCGTGTCGGAGTTGGGATCGGCGAAGGTCCGCAGATCGATGGGCAGCTGCAGATCGGCCTGCAGCGTGAACAGGCGGACCTGCCGCTCGTCGACCAGCGCGTAGAAGTCCAGGTGCATCTTCTGGAAGGAGAGCGTGAGGAGCGGGTCGTCGGGGATGTCGTTGCCGCTGGCGTCCTTCTTCGTGGTGTTCCTGCCGACGCGCACGTAGGGCGGGCGGGTGGGCCGCAGCAGGATCTTCATCGGCACGTCCTTCTGGCCGGTGACCAGGCCCAGCGAGGGCAGGAAGGTCTTGAAGAGCCCGCTGGAGATGAAGGCGGTGGTCTGGTTGGTGACGGCGACGCAGAGCATGCCCGCGCTGTAGGCGTCGAGGAAGCCGCGGTTGAGCATGGCGCTCGCCAGCGAGAACCCGAGGTCGTAGCCGGCGACCGAGGTGGGCTTGTTGGTGCCGTCGTCGAAGTCCATCGCCGGCACCAGCGGGCCTTCGGGCGGGAGCGCCGGCGGCACGCAGGGCGCGACGGAGGTGGAGGCCGGCTGCGTGCCGGCCTGGGCCGCGAGCTGCAGGCCGTTCTGATCGACCCGGGCGGCGCCCTTCGACCCCTTGCTGCCCAGGCCCGCGAAGAGGTTGAGCCGGGTGCCCTCCGGGAAGCCGAGCTTCTGGCTCAGGCCGCTGGCGTCGAGCTGTCCGGAGATCCCCAGCGCGATGGGTTCGCAGTCGTACGGGTCGGTGCTGGGGTCGTTGGCCGGCTTGCAGACGCCGCGGCTGGCGTCGCAGACCAGCGCCTGGCCGTCGTCGTCGGTGGGGCACGGGTGCCCGGAGTCGCAGGCGGCGGCGACGGCGGCGTTGGAGTTGTCGTGGCTGCGCTGGCAGCGCGCGTTGTCCAGCTGCTTGCGGATGAGGGCGGCGATCTGCGTCTTGAAGGTGTTCTTGACGTAGTTGAGCAGGTAGTCGCGCACGTAGGAGAGCACGGCGCAGACTCCGTTCTGGTTGGTATCGCCGAAGTTGCACCCGGCGCTCAGGTCGTTGATCAGCGACGCGCAGGAGCCGTTCAGGCTGGGCCCGCTCGCCGGGGTGTACGTGCCCGTCCCGCTGGTGCTGCAGCCGTCGCCGGTATACGAGCCGACGTTGGTGGTCGGCGCGGCCGGGTTCGATCCGTTGAGGCCGTCGAAGAAGAAGGCGCCCGGCTGGAAGTTGGCGAGGATGGTCCGCAGCGAGCTGTCGGGGATGCTGATCTCGAGACGGCCGTCCGGCGCCGTGCTGAAGTGGAGATCGAGATCGATCGCCGTGTCCTTGGTGGGGAGTCCGAACGCCTCGTCGTTGAGACCGACGCGGAAGAGGGCCGGGTAACCGCCGCAGATGGTGCTGTGGTCTTCCTTGCTGTGGACGTAGATGTCGCCGGTCCGGATATGGGTGACCACGTGCGCCTGGAGCGTGTTGCCGGCGCCATCGAGCGTCCACTGGACGTCCTTGAAGGTGAGGAAGAGCTTGGCCCCTTCGCCGGCGTCGCAGGTGTTGTTGAAGTTCTGGTCGGCGACGATGGCGCTGAAGCGGAAGCCGGTGGAGCCGAGGCAGTAGTCAGACAGGACGCCGGCGTCGATGCAGGGAATGGTGAAGCCGCCGGCGGCGCCGCTGTTGAGCGCTCCGAGGATGTCGTTCAAGTGGTCGGCGTTGAGGAAGTTGAAGCCGCTGCGGGTCAGCCGCACCTGCGCGACGTTGGCGAGGCGCGTCCCCGAGTAGTGGATGGGGTTGCCGCTGGTGTCGACGGTCTTGAAGACGCCGCCGCAGGACGACGCGCAGCCCCCGCCGGTTGAGCCCGAGCAGCCGGCGGCAACCAGGGCCGCGGCGAGGGCGAGTCGGGCCCGCTTGCTGCGCGGGCGGGACGATTCGGTGGACTGCATGCGGGGTGAACCTCGGGCGACACACGGGCCTCTGATGCGCGGGCATCCTACCGGGGGGAGCCGAGCGAGCGACAGCCGACGAGTGACCGATGCGGAGGCGCGGCCGAGCGTCAGGCGCGGCGCAGCGGGACCAGGCCCGCGGCTTCGTTGAGGCGCCCGGAGCGGAACGGCTCCAGGTCGAGCGAGACGAACTTGAAGCCGGCCTCCTTCAGCGCCGCGGCGGCGGCGCCGCGGACGCGCAGGAGCTGGTCGAGATCGTCTTCGCCGACCTCGATGCGCGCGATCTCGCCATGGTAGCGGACGCGGAACTCGCGCAGGCCGAGCCCGCGCAGCGCCATCTCGCTGCGCGCCAGCTGGTTGAGACGCTCGGCGGTGACCTCGGTGCCGTACGGGATCCGCGACGACAGGCAAGGCTGCTGCGGCTTGTCCCAGGTGGGCAGGCCCAGCTCGCGGGAGAGCGCGCGGACCTCGGCCTTGGTGAGCCCCGCCTCCGCCAGCGGCTGCACGATGCGGTGCTCGCCGGCGGCCAGGAGGCCCGGCCGGTAGTCGCCCAGCTCGTCGGCGTTGGTGCCGGAGACCACCGAGTCGAGGCCCAGCGCGCGCGCCTCCTGTTCGGCGAGCGAGTAGAGCTCGGTCTTGCAGAAGTAGCAGCGGTTGACCGGATTCTCGGCGTAGCGCGGGTCTTCCAGCTCGCCGGAGCGCTTCTCGACGTGCCGCGCGCCGAGCTGCCTTGCCACGGCTCGCGCGCCTTCGAGCTCGTCGGGCGCCACCGCCGGAGAGAGCGCGGTGAAAGCGACGGCGCGCTCGCCCAGCGCCTCGACCGCGAGGGCCAGCAAGAGAGCGGAGTCGACGCCGCCCGAGTAGGCGACCAGCGTGCTGCCGAGACCGCGCAGGCGCGAGAGGGCCGCGTCGCGCTTGGCGTGGAGCGTGCTCATCGGAATGTGTCTAGCGGAAAAGCGGCGCGCAGGCGACTGCGACCGGCGCGCGCCTGACCTGACCTTAGCGCTTGCGCTTGCCGCCCGCAGCCATCCGCGGACGCTCGGCGCGCGCGGTGCGGGCCGCGGCGTTCTTCTTGGCCGGCGCCGACCGCTGCGCCTTGGCCGGCTTGGCGGCGGGCTTGGGAGCAGGCAGCTTGACCAGCTTCGGCAGCGCCTTCTTCTCGCCGGCGCCGGCCTTGCCCGGCTTCTCGACAGCGGCCTTGACCGGCTCGACGCGCTTGGAAGGATTCGCGCGGGACTGCAGCTTGGGACGCGACCGCATGGCCGCGACCGACGGATCGAGCAGCCGCTGCGCGACCAGCTGGCCGAGGATGTGCTCGACCGCCTCGTCGACGGTGTACTTCGAGGTGTCGATGACCACCTCCGGATGGGAGGGCGGCTCGTACGGCTCGGTGATGCCCACCAGCGTCTTCAGCTCGCCCGCGAGCGCCTTCTTGTACTTGCCGCTGCGGTCGCGGTGGATGAGCGTCTCGGTGGGGCACTCGACGAACACCTCGGCGAAGCGGCCGATCTGCCTGCGGGCCTCTTCCCGCGTCTCGCGGTACGGGCTCTCGATGGCCGACTGGAAGATGATGCCGCCGCCCCGGGTCACGAGCTTGCAGACCCAGGTGAGCTTGCGCGCTTCGGCGTTGCGCTCGTCCTTGGTTCCGGCGTTGCCGATGCCGAGCATCTTCTCGACCTCGTCGCCGTCCAGAACGTCGACAATTTTGCCAAGACGCCGCAGGCGGTTGGCCAAGCCCTGGGCGAGCGTCGACTTGCCGGCTCCGCTCATGCCGGTCAACCAGACGGTGAATCCGCTCGACGAGGTCCCGAGAGTCATATGTTCGCATGCTCCTTATAAAAAGACGGCGCACAATACTCGGCCCCTCCCGTGCTGGCAAGGAATATGCTTGGCCGCTTTTTTCGAATCAAAAAACTGATGTTATATCAGCAACTTCCTCTTCCGCAAAATCGCGTTGTTCCGGGTCCCAGGTAAAAAACCGGGCGCCGTCGACACTTCCTGAACGCACGGAAACGACCAGATAGCGGACACCTGGCCAGAGGGGCTGGTCTCCGCCTCCCAAGGCCATCTCCCTGTCTTCCTTGGAAAAGTAAGCGCCTACTTCGGGGTGGGAGTGGACGATGGCATACAGCCGCCCACCCGCCTGCTCGGCCGCGTCGAGGGTCGAGAGCAGCGCTTTTGGTTCCATCACATATCCATCGCGGCCGGTGCGGCGGCTGGTGGACAATGCCTCCGCCGATCCCGCGATGTTGGCGATGGGCACGAACCGCAGCCCACCTGCCGCGTCTTCCAGGATGAGCCCGCAGCCTTCGGCCGGATAGCAGGCGGCCAGGTGGGTGGCGATTTCGCGCAGGGGCATCATCGCGGCGGGGGCAGGTAGCGGTCTGCCCGGTCCGGAAACAGAGTCACGATCACTCCCTCCTCGCCCCGCTCGGCGAGCTCCCGCGCGATGAGCAGCGCTCCTGCCGCCGCCGCCCCCGCGCTGTGACCCGCCAGCAAGGCTTCGTCCCGCGTCAGCCGCTCGGCCATGTCCCAGCCGTCGTCGGTGGTGATCGACAGCTTCCGGTCCAGCTCCGCCTCCTTGAAGATGCGCGGCACGATCGACGACGGCATGTGCTTGAGCCCCTCGAGGCCGTGCATGGCTTCGGCCGGCTCGACCGCGATCGACTGGAGGCGCGGATTCTTCGCCTTGAGGCCGCGGCCGGTCCCCATCACCGTCCCGCCGGTGCCGATGCCGATCACCACGTGGGTGACGCGGCCCGAGGTCTGCTCCCAGATCTCGCGGGCGGTGCCGAGCTGGTGGGCGCGCGGGTTGGCTTCGTTGGAGTACTGGTCGGCGTAGAGCCACTTCTGCGGCTCCTCCTGCGCCAGCTTGCGGGCGAGGCGGATGGCGCCGTCCGACTGCTCCAGCGGGTCGCTGAGGATCACCTGCGCCCCGTAGGCGCGGGCGATGCGCTTGCGGGCATCGCTGACGTTCTCGGGCATGACCAGCGCCACCGGAACTCCCAGCGCCGCCCCGATCCAGGCGTAGGCGATGCCGGTGTTGCCGCTGGTCGAGTCGAGCAGGGTCCGGCCTCCCTCGAAGTCGCCGCGCTCCAGCGCCTCGCGGAAGATCTGCGCCGCGGCCCGGTCCTTGACGCTGCCGCCGGGGTTGAACCACTCGAGCTTGGCGTGGATCTCGACGCCCTTCGGCTCGAGGGATCGCAGCCGCTGCAGCGGCGTGTTGCCGACCGCCTGCACCAGCGACTCGAGGATCACGCCGCCGCGCCCCGGGCGATGGCGCGGACCGCGTCGATGGCCGCCCGCGCGCCGTTCATGGCGCTCTCGGCAGGGCTGGCGCCTTCGCCGGGCGCGACCTGCGGCATTTGCATACTTCGTATATTTTGCGTCTCCACCGTCAGCCATGGCCCCAGGGCGCGAAGCTCGTCGGCCCAGCCGGGGACCTCCACCGCGAGGCGCCCCACCCCGCTGGCAGCCAGGTAGCGCGCGCACCACAGCGCCGCCGCACCCTCCCCGCAGACGCGCAGTCCCGCGGCGAGCAGCCGCTCCTGCCCCTCGCCGCCGAAGCCGTCGAGGAGGAGGTGGCGCGCGTAGCGCTCTTGCTGGGCGGCGTCGAGCGGCATCTACCCTCCGGCGATGGCCGGGACGATGGTGAGCCGGTCGCCTTCCTTGAGCGCGGTGCCGAGGCCCTGCGCGTGGCGGACGTCCTCGTCGTTCCGGAAGAGGTTGACGTAGCGGCGCAGGGCCCCCTTGTCGTCGAGCAGCTTGTCCTTGAGGGCGGGATACCGGCGCGACAGCTCTTCGAGGGCGGCGCCGACGGTGCCGGCGTTCTCCACCGCCACCTCGGCCAGGTTGGCGGTGAGCGGGCGCAGCGGAGCGGGGATCTTCACGTGGACTGGCATTTCGGCTTCCTCCGTTGGCTAGGATGCCACGCGCGCGCAAGCGGCGCAGGAAGGATCGCGTGGCACCGCAAGTGGGCGTTCGGTGCCCCGCAGGGCGTCCCACCGCCAGAGCACGCCGGGCGCAGCGGCGCCGAGGAGGACCTGCATCGCGGCCCGGGCCATGGCGGCGCCCACCAGGCCGCAGAGGGGGGAGAGCACGCCTGCCTCGGCGCAGGCCGGAACGCTGCCTGGGGGAGGCGGGACCTCGAAGAGGCAGCGCAGGCAGCCGCTGCGGCCCGGCAGGATGGTGAGCAGCTGGCCGATCCAGCCGAGCGCCGCACCGTGGACCAGCGGCAGCCGGCGCGCCACCGCCTCGTCGTTGGCGCGGAAGCGGGTCGCGAAGTTGTCGGTGCCGTCGAGGACGACGTCCGCCTCGGCCAGGAGTTCCGCCGCCGTCGCGCCCTCGAACCGGGCCACGCGCGCGACCGCGCCCAGCTTGCGGGCGGCCACTTCCGCCTTGAACTGGCCGACCTCCGCTTCGGTGTAGAGGATCTGCCGCGAGAGGTTCGAGCGATCGATGCGGTCGTCGTCGACGATGACCAGCCGCAGCTCGAGGCCGCGGGCCCGCGCCTCGTCGTGCAGGGCCAGCGCCGCGGGACAGCCCAGCCCGCCGGCGCCGAGGAGGACTGCCGTCTTCACTGGGCGCGCTCGAGGCTGAACTCGCGCTCGCCCGGCGCGGTGATCAGCGCCACCCCGCCGTGCTCGTGTGCGTAGGCCGCGGCGGCGGCGCTGGCGTGGCTCGCCAGCAGCCCCTGCTCCCGGGCCAGGCGCGTCCGGGCCCGCGCCGCCTGCGCCCGGGGGACCGCGAGGCGCTCGATCCCCTCGGGAAGCGTCACCTCGCGGGGCAGGTCCGGAAGCTCCTCGTCGGCGGCGACGAGCGCCACGCCGCGCAGGGCCGGCCACCGGCTGCGCAGCGCCTCGAGCGCGCCCAGCAGCGCCGCGCCCTCGCCCCCGGCGCAGACCAGGAGCGGCGGCGCCACCTCCAGCTGGGCGAGAAGCTCCGCGCCCAGCGTGCGGGCGTAGATCGCCACCGCGGCTCCGGAGTCGAGCGCAGGCACGGTGGGCCGCGCCGAAGGGTCGAGGCGCACTCCCCACAGCTGCAGGGTCTCGCGCATCTCGTGGGTGAAGACGCCGCGGGGCGCGACCAAAAGCCGCACGCCGCACGCGCGCGCCCGACCGGCGGCGGCGATGGCGGCGTTGCCCGAAGCCGCGATCACCGCCTCTGCCGCGCCGCCAAAGTCCCACGCCTCCGCGACGCGCCCCGAGATGGTGCCCGCGGTCCGCAAGAGGTCGAGCTTGAGCAGGCCCGCGCCCCAGCGCAAAAGCGGCGTCGGGGTGTTGGCGTCGGTCGTCGTCGGCAGGGCGTTCGTCACGGTGGCGTTCTCGAAGCGGGGCGCGCAGGATAAAGAGCCGTGCACCTCCGGGCAACCCTGCTGCTGCTCTGCGCCGCCGCCTGCCGCCGCGAAGAGGCGAGACCTCCGCCGCCCGCGCCGCAGTCCTGCCTCGACCGGCAGCTGGCCGAAAAAAGGCTCAACCCCTTCGGCGATCCTCCCGACACCGCCTATCCCGGCGGGACGCCGCTCTTCGACGAGACCACCGGAAAGAGCGCGGATCGCGCCACCTACGTCTTCGCCAGGCACCCCGACATCGCCCGGGCCTGCGCGAGGCGCGAGTGAAGTTGCCGCGGGGAACGGCGGCGCGGCCTCGTTTGCTCCTGCAGCGGCCCGGCTGCTATCGTCGGTCTCGTGAGTGAGACGTCCGCCGCGGTCCTGGGCAGCGCCCGCGCAGATCCAGCGCCTCGCGGCGGGCTGTTTTCCAACCCGGCCGAAAAGAGCGGCACCTCCGGTGCCTTCAGCGAGGACCGCTTCCTCACCCGGGCCCGCGCTCTCTTCTATGCGCGCCTCGCCTTCCTCGTGCTGGGGCTCGGCGTCATCGGCGTGCCGGCCTGGTCGCAGGCCTTCGGCGTCGGCGGGCCCGGCGCCTACGCCATCTATCTGGTGATGGTCGCCTACAGCGCGGCCAACTACGTCTTCTTGCCCAAGAAGCACGTCGGCCGCATCCTGACCTTTGCCACCCTGTGCGCCGACCTCTGCGTGCTGGTCTGGCTGGTGAGCGCGACCGGCGGCCTGCGCAGCCCGCTCCTCGCGGCGCAGCTGCTCTTCACCACCCTCTTCGTCGTCCTCTTCCCGACGCCCCTGGCCGTCGTGCCGCCGCTCCTGACCTTCCCGGTGGTCGCCAAGCTCGACCAGCTGCTGGGCGGCCACGCGGTGGTGCAGATCGATATCTTCATCCTCCTCTGGTACTCGGCCATCAACTGCATCCTCGTCTACGTGATGGTCTACCTGAACGAGCGCGACCGGATGAAGCACCGGGAGCTCGCCAAGCTCTCCCACGCGGTCCGCGAGATGGCCATCGTCGAGGAGCGCAACCGCCTGGCGCGGGAGATCCACGACGGGCTCGGCGGCGTGCTCTCCAGCGTCGTCATCCAGAGCGAGTACCTGCTCAACATGATCGACGGCAGCGAAGTCCGCTCCCGGCTGCAGGGCAACAACGAGGCGCGGGCGGCCATCCTGCCCACCATCCGCAAGGAGCTGACCGATCTGCACAGCGCCGCCGAGGACTCGATGGACGAGCTGCGGCGGTCCCTGCGGATGATGAAGGAGGACTTCGACCTGGTCAGCGCCCTCGGGGACTACTGCAAGCTCGCCTCCGGGCGCCACCGGCTGGAGATCCGCTTCACCCGCGTCGGGCGCGAGCGGTTCGTCGGCCCCGAGAGCGCGCTGGCGCTCTTTCGCGTTCTCCAGGAATCGACCACCAACGTCAGCAAGCACTGCGGCAAGGGCACCGTCGTCGAGGTCGCTTTGACCTTCACGCCGGGGCATGCGCAGCTGACCGTGAAGGATCACGGCAAGGGCTTCGCGCTGCCGGCCGACGCGTCGTCCCTGGGCCGCGACGGGCACTACGGGCTCGCCAACATGCGCGAGCGCGCCAACAAGGTGGCCGGACAGATCCGGATGACGTCCGAACCCGGCCAGGGGACGTGCATCGAGTTGACCGTCCACGCCGGAGAGGAGTTCGCCCGATGAGCGCCGCACCCGCAAAGGCCGCCGAGAAGATCAAGGTGGTGGTGGTCGAGGACCAGCCGCAGATCCTGAAGAACCAGCTCAAGATCCTGGCGGAGTCGCAGGAGATCGAGGTGATCGGGACCGCGCTCTCGGGAGAGGCGGCGCTGGAGCTCCTGGAGAAAAAGCAACCCGACGTCATCCTCCAGGACCTGGGGCTGCCGCGCATGACCGGCATCGAGGTCACCCGCGAGGTGAAGAAGCGCTGGCCGCAGATCGAGGTGCTCATCTTCACCATCTTCGACGAGGAGGAGAAGGTCATCGAGGCGGTGAAGGCGGGCGCCTCCGGGTATCTCCTCAAGGGCGCCACCTCCGAGAAGATCATCGAGGCCATCCGCGAGGTGAAGGCGGGCGGCAGCGTCATCCAGCCCAACCTGGCCCGCCGCCTGCTCAAGCACTTCCATGTGCCGGAGGAAGGGGCCCCTCCCGAGGCGCCCTACAGGCGGCCCCTGCCGCCGGGAAATCGCGAGGAGCCGCCGACGCGGCCGCTCACCGAGCGCGAGATCGAGATCCTGCGGCTCATCGCCAAGGGCCTCTCCAACAACGAAGCGGCCCAGGTGCTGACGCTCTCCCGCGCCACCGTGCGCACCCACCTCGAGCACATCTACGAGAAGCTCGAGGTCAGCAACCGCGTCGAGGCGGTCACCGAAGGGCTGCGCAAGGGCCTCATCGAGATGTAGCGGGCGGCGCGCTGGTGAAATCCTGGCGTGCGCTCGAAAGGTATACTAAGTTTCCGCGCATGACCGACCTCTCCAAGCTCTTCCACCGCCAGTGGGCGCTGCCGATCCTGGTCTCGCTCCTGCGCAAGAAGCCGCTCACCGTCGCCCGCCAGACGTACCAGGACACGCTGGCCGCCCTCGTCGAGCAGGGCCTGGTCTCGAAGGACGGTGCGCTGACGGCGCGCGGTCACAAGATCTCCGAGCGCGGCGAAGCCCTGATGACGGCGCTGGAGAAGTCCGGCGA
>JAYWAJ010000304.1:0-11823 GCA_043782525.1 Deltaproteobacteria bacterium
AGTTGCTGCGCGCCGCGCGCCGGGTGGCGGTGCTCGGCATCAAGACCGAGGCGGTGCGCGCGCAGCCCGCCTTCTACGTGCCCCAGGCGCTGCAGCAGATGGGCCTCTCCATCGTGCCGGTGCCAGTCTACTACCCGGAGGCGCAGGAGATCCTCGGAGAGAAGGTCTACCGGCGGGTGGCCGACGTGCCCGGGGAGGTCGACATCGTCGACGTCTTCCGGCGGTCGGGAGACGTGGCCGGGCACCTGGGCGACCTCCTCGCCAAGAAGCCGCGGGCGGTCTGGCTGCAGAGCGGGATCCGCGACGACCGGACGGCAGAGGCGCTGGCGCGGGCCGGAATCCTGGTGGTGCAGGACCGCTGCCTGATGGTGGACTACCGGCAGGTCTCGCGGAGCGCGGCGAGGTAGCCCGCGCTCAGATCCCCAGCACGCTGCGGGCCACGGTCGCCAGGATCTGCTGCTGGTAATACACCGGGCCGCCCTCGTCGTCGGCGGTGTCCGAGGGGAAGTGGGTCGAGACGAAGAGGCCGTAGACGTTGGCGCCGGAGATGGCCAGCCCGAAGTAGTCGCCGATGAAGCTGCCGTGGCGCGCGCAGTTGGCGTCGGCGCAGGGAAGCTGCGCAATGCCGCCCACGTGCTGGCCCGGCTGCTGCGGATCCCAGGTCGCGCTGGTGATGCGGAGGTTGTGGTTGACGGGAACCGCGCCGGCGCCGGTGTCCTTGTAGGCCTGGAGCGAGACGTCGATGCAGAAGTTGGTCCGCCCCACGTCCGCCGCGAGGACGCTCGGGTCCTTGGGGCAGGGGGCCCGGCGATCGTAGAAGGCGACGGCCACCGCGCCGTCCGGCCCCGCCGCGATCGAGGGCTGGAACTGGTCGGTGGCGCCGCTCGCGTCGACGTTGTCGTTGACGATGACGGGCAGCGACCAGTGCTTGCCGCCGTCGGTGGACTGGACGAACTTCACGTCCATCTGCGCTCCGTCCCAGTCCTCGTAGGTCACGTAGAGGTGGCCGGGGTGGGTGGGGCTGGCGGCGAAGCTCTCGGTGATGCCGTCGCGGAAGGTGGTGTTGGGCAGGGTGTTGACCGGGAGCACGCCCACCGTCGCCGCGGCGACGAAGGGCGCGAAGCTCTGCCCGTCGTCGGTGGAGCTGCTCACGTAGATGGTGGCCGGCGCGCCCTTCGGGAAAGCCGTGAAGGCCACGTAGAGAACGCCCGCCGCGTCGACGGAGGGATAGATATAGGTGTTCGACGGCCCGGTCTGCGCGGGCGCGGAGATGGTCAGCGCCTTGGCGAAGGTCTGCCCCCGGTCGCGCGAGACCGCGATGCGGATCTTGGTGTTGTTGCTCTCGAAGATCGACCACATCGCGTAGACGTGGTCCTGGTTGGGGCTGCCCACCACGTCGTTGACCGCGATCCACTGCTTGTCCTCGACGTTGCCGAGCTGCTTGGCGGAGGCGTTGGAGAGGTTCTCCAGCGGCTGGCCGCCGTTGCCGATGACCCAGTGCTTTCCCAGGTCGTCGGAGTAGGCCATCTGGACAGAGCCGTCGGGGTGCAGGTTCGAGCCGCCCCAGAAGGCATTGAACGGCAGCATGGTCTGGTAGACGCGGCCCTTGGTGTCCCAGGCGGCGTTCGGGTCGGTGGAGTTGGTCCACGAGGGCGGCATCGCCTGGGTCCCGGTGGAGACGCAGTCGTAGCCCTGGACCTGGTTGTTGCCGGCGGGCGCGCCCGAGCTGATCTGGTAGGCGCCCACGTAGAACATGTAATCGGTCGAGTACTTGTCGAAGAAGAACTTCGAGGCGCCGACGATGTCCTCGGTCCCCGGCTTGACCGCCAGCCAGGACTCGGACCGGTTGGTGAAGGTGCCGGGGCCGCAGGTGCCCGCGTTGGGATAGTTCTGCCCGGCGGGGATGGGGTAGCCGCCGCCCACAGTCGGCGTGCTGGCGACCTGGTTGGTGAAGGAGACGCTCGACTGCCAGAGCGCCCGGTCGGCGCGCGCCGGGAGCGCGAGGAGGAGCGCCGCGAAGGCGACCAGGACTGCCGACAGACGGCGATTCTCGCTGGGCATGCGGGCTCTCTTCTCGAAGTCGGGAGGAGGGCGGGAGACTGGATCTTTTCCGCTGACGTTGTCAAATGCCACGGACCAGCTTGCGCACCCGCTCCTGCAGGGCCGCCCCGTCGAACGGCTTCTCCAGGGTCGCGTTGGGAACCCGCTCGAGGAATTTCTGCGCCCGCGGCGTGAAGGCGCCGCCGGTGAGGAAGACCATGGCTCGCGCCTGCTGCGGCGCGACCTCGACGATCCCGTCGTAGACGTCCATGCCGCTGGCGTCCGGCATCATCAGGTCGCAGAGGATGGCGTCGAAGCGCTGGCCGCGCCGGATCCGCTCGAGCGCGTCGGCGCCCCGCGACTCGCAGGTCACCTCGTGCTCGGGCGAGAGCAGGGTGGTCACCACCTTGAGGATGAGCGGTTCGTCGTCGATCACCAGCACCACACCGCGCCGCCCGGCCGCGGCCGGTGCGGGCGGGTCGAGCGGCGCCGGCTCGACCTCTCCCGCCGCGGGAGGCAGGAGGACGAGAAAGGTGCTCCCGCGCCGGGCGTGCTCTCCACCTCGATGCGCCCGCCCGCGGCGGTGACGATGGCGTGGACGATGGAGAGCCCCAGCCCGGTGCCGACGCCGACGGACTTGGTGGTGAAGAAGGGGTCGAAGATCTTCGCCAGGTGCTCGCGCGGGATGCCGGCGCCGGTGTCCTTCACCTCGACCCGCACCCAGCCGTCTTGCTGCAGCCGGGTGGCGACGCGGATCTCGTTCCGCTCCGCCGCGCCCTCGGGGATGGACTGGGCGGCGTTGATGATCAGGTTGAGGAAGAGCTGGGAGAGGCGGCCGGCGTCGGCCCGCACCAGGGGCACCGGGGCGAGGTCCATCACCAGCCGGGCGCGGTGGCGGATCTCGTTGTGGGCGATGCCCAGCGCCCCCTCGATGGCGGCGCCCACGTCGACTCGGGTCGGCCGATCCTCCTGCACGCGGGCGAAGACCTTGAGGTCGCGGACGATGGCCCGGACCCGCTCGGCGCCTTGCCGCGCGTCGCGCACCGCCGCCTCGAGGAGTCGCAGCCTCTCGGCCGGCAGCGGCGCTTTGGCGTGGGCCAGCTCGTGGGCGAGCACGTCGAGGTTCCCGATCACGTAGGCGAGCGGATTGTTGATCTCGTGCGCCACGCCCGCGGCCAATGCATCTCGGCCTCGGCTTCGCGGGTGATGTCGAAGAAGGCGATGGCGACGTGGGTGGTCGCGCCCCGGCCGTCGAGCATCGGCTTGGCGAAGGCGCGCACGTAGACGCGCCTTCCGTCGCGCCGGTGGATGACGAGGTCGTCGACCACCACCGTCTCCCGCGCCTGGAGCGCGCGGACGAACGGCATCCGGTCTTCGGGGTAGAGGTTGCCGTCGCGGCCGTAGATTCCGTAGGGCGCGGCGTACGCGCCCGCCGCCACCGCGGGCAGCCCGCCCATCCCCATGATTGCCGCGAAGGCGCGGTTGGCGTAGACGAACTTTCCCTCGGGGGCCGTCGCCACCCAGATCCCGGCGGCGAGATCGTCGGCGATGGTGGCGATCAGCTCGAGGTCGTCCGGGGATCGCATCGGGCGCGCATGCTAGTCCGGCCTCCCCCGGAATCAAACGGCTATCCGCGGCGGCGGGTCGGACGGGCCAGAGCCTGTCGCCTTTCCCCGCTGGCGCCGCGCCAGCGCGAGCAGCAGCGCGCAGCCGATCAGGGCGAGGGGGCCGAGCCAGTCGCCCCGCGCCAGCGGCGAGGAGCGGGCCATCCGCGGCACCCGCAGCCGCAGCCCGGCGCGGGTGCCAAACTCCGTCGCCGCGATCAGTTCCCCCGAGGGCAGCACCAGCGCGGAGATGCCCGAGTTGGTGGCGCGGATCTGCGGCAGCCGCGTCTCGACGCTGCGGAACGCCGCCAGGATCAGGTGGAGGCGCGGCCCGCGCTCGCCAGGCCACCACCCGTCGTTGGACAAGGTGAGCAGCACCTGCGCTTTGCGCGCCGCCTGCGCGACGTAGCCCGCGTCGAGCGCCTCGTAGCAGATGAGCGGCGCCACCTGGAGGACGGTTCCGTCGCGCAGGCGCACCGGCAGCGCGCGGGGGCCCGGCCCGGGCTGCCAGTGGCCCGCCCAGGGCAGCGCGCGGCGGAAGGCGGGGAGGTCGAGCCACGACGGGAGGTGCTCGGTGAGCGGAAAGAGGCGCGTCTTGCGGTAGGCGTCCCAGGCGAGCCCACCGCGTTCGAGGAAGAAGGCCGCGTTGTGCTCGCCCGCGGCGCTCTCCTCGAAGGCGCCGAAGACCAGCGGCGCCTGCAGCGCCACCGCGGCGATCTGCCGATCGAACTCCGCGCCTTCTTCGCTCCGGGGTGCTCCGAAGGTGGTCGGGTAGACGGTCTCGGGCCAGACGAGGAGGTCGAGCGGTCCCGGCGTGGTGAGCGACCGGGAGAGCGCGACGTGGGCGTCGAGGATCTGCCGCACCGTCTCGAAGGTTCCCTGCTCGGCGGCGAGCTTGTCGTAGGCGGTGATGTTCGCCTGCACGACGCCGGCGGTGAAGCTGGAGGCGGCGCGGGTCTGCGCCTCGACGGCGCGGAGGCGGAGGCCACCGAGCCCGGCGGCCGCGGCGACCAGCGCCACGGCAAGGCCCAGCGCCGCGCGGCGGCCGCGCAGGCCCAGCACCACGCACTCGGTCACCGCCAGGCAGAGCAGCGTCAGTCCGGGGCCGGAGGCGAGCTCGGCTCCCTGCCGCAGCGCCGCCGAGGGATAGAGCGCATAGCCGAGGGTGTCGCCAAAGAGCTTGGGCAGGGCCCACTCGGCGCCGAGGTAGGCGAGCGCGGTCGCCGCCCCAGCGAAGACCGGGCCGCGCCGCGCGGTGAGCACGCGCGCCGCCGCCGCCGCGAGGAGCTGCGGCTGGATGATGAGCGGGCCGAGGATGAGCGTGATGATCCATGCTGCCCAGAGCGGCGCGCCGGAGTAGGCGGCCAGCGCCGGTGGGACGAAAAAGAAGGCTCCCGCGGTGAAGGCCGCCGCCAGCAGCGCCGCCGAGCCGACGGCCGCCCGCAGCGAGGCGCCCGAGAGCGCCCAGAGCCAGGGGGCCAGCGCCACCAGGGTGAGCCAGTGCCAGGGCGCCTCGAGGCGGCCCACCAGCACGAGGATCAGCGCGCTCGCTGCCGCGCCCAGAAGCGGGCGCGCCCGCTGGGTCACTTCCAGTCCTTCCGCAAGGGCGGCGGCGTCAGCCACTGGACCGGCATCCCCGGCGGCGCCAGCTCGCGCGGGACGATGCGATCGGCGGGGATCTCGACGCCGGGCGGAGGGTGGTCGGGGTGGAACATGAGGATGGCCGGCAGCTGCTCGCCGTCGTCGGTGGTCTGGTAGTGGCGCACGTAGCCGGGCGGCAGCGGGTAGCCCTCGGGCACGATGAGCCCGGCCTGCAGCGGCTTGGTGCCGGGCCTGGGGAAGGCGTCGAGGCCGGTGCCGTCGCCGGGGGGAAGTTGCTCCAAGAAGACCTCCTGCTGGCCGCCGTCCTGGGAAGGGGCGACCTCCGGCGGCGGCAGGGGGCGCTCCTGCAGCGCCTGCAGCATGGCGCGCTCGAGCGGGTCGCGCCGGGGTGGCGGGGCAGGTGCGGGCGGCAGGGCGGGCGGCGGCGCGGCTGGCAAAGCCTGCTGGACGGGCAGCGCCTGGGCCGCCTGCGGCTGCGGCTCTTCGCGCGCGGGCTTCGCGCGCAGGAACCAGGAACCCAGCAAGGCGATGAGCGCCACCAGCCCAAGGCCAAGGGCGGCGCGCAGCCGCGGCCGGCCCGGCTCCTCGAACCAGACGACGCCGTCCGCGTCGACCCTGCGCTGGAGTTTGCCCTGCGCCATCGCCGTCCTCCATGATACCCGGATTGATGCCCGCCACCGCCGTCCCCGTGCGCGCCCTCCCGCCGTGGCTGCGTGCAGCAGCGGCCAGCCTCCAGGCTTTCGCGGCGCTGAACCTGGTGGAGCTGGCGCTGCGCGCATCGCTGGACATCTTCGCGCCCCTCGAGACCGAGCGCGTGCCCCTGCCGGTTCTCGCGCAGCGGCTCTTCTTCGCCAGCGCGCTCCCGGCCCTGCTGGCGGCGGCGCTGCAGCGCACCTCCACGCTGCGCCTCGAAGGCGACCGCGCCGTCCTCTCGCTGGGAGCGGAGATACCCTTCGCCGCGGTGGCGGCGCTGCGCCCCTTCTCGATCCCGCTGCCGCAGCCCGGCTTTTCGCTGCGGCTCCGCTCGGGGCGGGACTTCGCCTACGGAATCTGCGCGCGGGATCCCGGGCCTCTCGCCGCCGCGCTCTGCGCCGCCGCCGGACTCCCCCCGCCCGACGACGCCACCTTTCGCGACGCCACCGTCCGCGCCCGCACGCGGATGCTCCACCATCCGGCCTTGAAGTTCGGCCTGGTGCCGGCGCTGGTGACCTTCATTCTCTTCCGGCTGCACCAGCGCATCTCCTTCGGCGACCTCTTCGGCGAATACAGTGCCCACGGTCTCGCCCGCTGGCTGCGCACCCTCGCGGGGGTGGCGCTCTTCGTCTTCGGTCACTTCGCGCTGCTGGCGGGAGGACTGCGCGCGCTGGCCGAGCTGGTCGTGCAGCCGGTCCTCCGGCTGGCGCCGCGCCTGGGAAGCGCGGCGCGCTGGACGGTGGAGATCGCCCTGGCGGCCGCCTACTACGGAGGCACCGCCACGGCGCTCCTCTTGCGCCTAGGGTGAGGCGGGCGTCGCCAGCGAGGTGGCGTAGCCCATGTTCTCGTGCCCGAACTGGTTCCAAACCGGGTTCTTGCCGCCCACCATCTGCGCGTCGCTGTAGTCGGGCGCGCCCGAGCCGCTGCCGGTTCCGCCGAAGAAGCCCACGTAGACGGTGCCGCCGGTATACGTCGGATGGGTATTGTCCGACTGCAGGTAATCATAGCTGGTGCTGGCATTGACGAAGTGGGCGGTCGAATCGCGGATGATCGGGCGCTGCGTCACGGTGATGCGGGTGACGTAATTTGCCTCGCTCTCCCCGGCCTTCCAGCGCAACTCGGTGGAATCGACGATGCCATTGCCATTGGTATCGTAATCGGCGCCCATAGAGCTGGCGAAGGCGTCGACGCAGGTGAAGCCGTACTGCGCGGCGAAGTTGCAGGCGCGCCAGTTGGAATGGGCGAGGTAGGGGAGGAACTTCTGCTGCTTGTTGACCGGCTGGCCGGTGGCGGGGTCGGTGCAGCTGGTATTGACGTTGTCGGCGTTGTAGCCGGGATAGAAGAGATCGACGATCATCTTCACCTTGGTCCCGGAATAGGCGTTGGCATTGATGAACTGCATGGCCTGCTGCTGGTAGCTGGTGCAGTTGGCGAGGGCGGAATCGAGCCCGCTGTAACTACAAGTCCCCGTCTGGTTGGAGAAGCTCGAGCGCGCCTGGAGGAAGTCGTTGCCGCACATCTCGAACATGACGATGCGGGTGTCGGTCGCCTGCATATAGGATCTTTCGGCGACGATCTTGTTGTTGTAGATGTCGGAGGCGACCGCGCCCGACTTGGTGCGGCGGTACATCTCGATATTCGAATTCCATTGCTTCTGTGCATATTCGGCGTCGACGTAGGGCGCGGCGCGCTTGGCCACCGAGGAGAGGCTGCCGTGGTAGCCCGCGAAGATGGAATCGCCGTAGGCGACCACGCGGTATTTCGCCGTGGCGCCGCTGCGGTTGATGGTCCAGGAGAGGTTCTGCGTGATGGTGTTGGCGAGGGCGGCGCTGGTCGAGAGCGTGAGCGCGAGGAAGAGCAGCTGGCGCATAAATTCCTTTCGGGGGGAAAAGAAGGCGCCCCTGCATTACCAAAGCAGACCGTCCCGATTCCAGTCGCGCTGCATCATGCGCGGGAGGCGCGGAGCGCGGCGAGGTGGAGGGCGTCCGTTCCACAGCAGCCGCCGGCGAGGCGGGGGAGCGGGCGGCCGGTGAGGCGGGAGGCCCAGTCGGCGGGGGAAAGACCGGCGGCGTCGGCCTTGAGGATGTCGGCGCCGGTCCAGTCGTCGGGCCAGGGCGAGCAGTTGTAGCCGGCAGCGGCGGCGCCCGCGTCGCGCAGCGCCTGCAGCGGCGCGCTGCGCAGGGCGCAGGTCACCGCGACCGGCAGTGAAGTGACCTTCACAGCGGCGCGCACGGCGGCGAGCGCCTGATCCGCGCTGGTGGCGGTCTCCAGCCAGATGGCGTCGGCGCCGGCGAGCTGGGCGATCTGCAGCGGCAGGTCGGAAAGGCCCGCCCAGAGCGATGCCGCCACCCAGCGCGCGCCCGAGGCGCGGGCGAGGCGCAGCGCCGCCGCGGCCTCCTCCGCCGAGGCGCCAATAAAAGTATTGGTCAAGACCAACTGCGCCCCGGCGGCGACGTGCGCTGAATGTATACTAAGTACAATATCGGGCGCCGCGAGGTTTGCCGCCGGCGCCCGTCCGCGCCGCCCCCTGGCGATGAGCGCGGTGCCCATGGCCGCGTCGAGGAGCAGGGAGCCTTGGCGAAGCGAGAGCGGCCCTGCGCCGCCCATCAGCGTGCGCGCGCGAAGTCGATGAAGCCCCGCTCGAAATCGGTGGCCACTAGCTGCACGCGGATCCGGTCGCCGACCTTCAAGCCCGACTCGCCCCGCAGGACGCGCCCTTCCGCCGGCGGCGCGAGGACGCGCACGAAGGTCCCCTTGGCCGTCGCGCCGGTGACGAAGGCGTCGAACACCTCGCCGATGCGCTTCTGCAGCACCAGCGCCGCGGCGGACTTGCGCACCAGCCGCTCGACCTTGGTGGCCGCCGACTCCATCTGCGTGCAGCGCGCCGCGACCTCGGCCAGCTCGGCGAACCCGTAGGCCGGCTGCGCCCCCGAGAGCGCCGCCTTGAGCTGCCGGTGCGTCACCAGATCCGGAAAGCGCCGGTTGGGCGCGGTGGTGTGGGAATAGTCGCGGACGGCGAGGCCGAAGTGGCCGGGCGACGTTCCTCCGGGCGGCTCCGCCACGTACTCGCCGCGGCCCATCAGCTTGACCACCGTCAGCGAGAGGTCGGGAAAGCGCAGCGGGTCTTTGGCGCGGCGCTTCTGGAGGAAGAGGTCCAGCGCCCTGGAGTCGGGCTCGGCGGGCAGCGCCTCCTGGTATCCGGCGGCCAGCGCCACGATGCGCGCCCACCGCTCCGGCGAGCGCACCACGCGGGCCAGCGCCGGCAGCTTGCGGGCGGCGAGGAACTGCGCCGAGATGCCGTTGGCCGCCACCATGAACTCCTCGATGAGCTGCCGGGCGCGGTTCTGCTCCTGCTCGCGCAGGCCCACCACCTGCTCACCCTCGATGACCGCCCGCGGCTCGATCGACTGCAGCTCCAGCGCGCCCGCCGCCAGCCGCCGCTGGCGCAGGCGCTGCGCCACCTCATCCTGCACCCGCAGCTGCCGCTCCAACCCGGGGACGCGGGCGACGGGCGCAGGCAGCGGGCCCTTTCCCTCCAGCCAGGCGGCGACAGAGTCATAGGCGAGCTTGGCGCGGTTGCGCACCTGCGCGCGGGAGATGGTGCCGGCGCTGAGGCTGCCGGCACTGCCGGCGCTGAGGCTGCCAACACTGCCGGCGCTGAGGCTGCCGGCACTGCCGGCGCTGGTAGTGCCGTCGGGGGACACCACGTATTCGACGATGAGCGCGATCCGATCCTGGTCGGCGTTGAGCGAGGTCAGGTCGGTGGAGAGCCGCTCCGGCAGCATGGGGAAGATCTGCGCGGCGGTGTAGACCGAGGTGGTGTTCTGCGCCGCGTGCGCGTCGAGGGGCGTGCCCGCGTGCACCAGCGCGTCGACGTCGGCCACCGCCACCCGGATGCGGACCGCCCCCCCGGGCAGCTCTTCGCAGACGGAGAGCTGGTCGAGGTCGCGGGATTCGTCGTTGTCGATCGAGCACCAGGGCAGCGGGCGCAGGTCGGTCGCGCTCTCGTGGGCCGGCGCCGCGATCTGGGCCAGCTGCCGCTGCGCCTCGGCGGAGAAGTCGGTGGCGAGTCCGGCTTCCACCATGGCGCGGCGGGCGACGCGGCGAAGCGCCTGGACAGGGGTTTCGTTCATGGGACGAACTTACTGCGCCGGGCTCGAGAGCGCGACATCGGGCACGCTGGCCGCCGCCGCCGGAGGGGGAGCGAGCGCCTTCGACTCCGCCGCGGAGGCAGGTCCTGCGGCGGCGGGCGCTGCGCTGGCGGGCGCCGCCGGAGCCGCGGCCGGAAGTGCCGCTGCCGCCGCCGGGCGCGCCGCGCCGAAGTTGGCGCGGTCGGCCTCGAAGGCGCAGATGTTGAGGAGCTCCTTCTGCTCGGAGGCGCGCTTCTTGATCCGCGCCCGCGCCGCCTGCACCTCGGCGAAGGCGTCGGCGCTGCCGCTGCCTTTGAGCAGCCGGGTGCGGTAGTCGACCACTCCCAGGAGCTGCTTCCAGAGCGAATCGTAGAGCCGGTCGAAGTGCTCGCGGACGTCCTGGTCCAGGGCCGGCGCGGGCGCCTCCATCGGCACGCCGTCCACCATCACGGCGACGGCGTCGAGAGTGCCGAAGCCGTTGTGGTTGTGATCGACGAGCGCCATCGACTCCTGCGTCACCAGCGGATAGTCGTCGTCCAGCACCGAGAAGCGCAGCGTCTGCGGATCGACCAGCGTCGCCACCACCGACCGCCCGGCAAAGGGAAAGGTCAGGCTGTGGGTCGGCTCGGCGAAGAGCTGCTTGACCAGCCGGTCGCGATCCGGCGCGGTGATCTCGGAGTGCAGCCCGGCGGGGTCGCGCCTGGGGACCTTGAGGGTCTCGAGCTCGTCGCGCAGCTGGTCGATGGCGATGACCGCGTTGAGCGCGGCCGCGTCGGTGTAGCCGGCGTGGTAGACGCCGACCAGCTCGGGCTCGGCGGTGCGGCAGGAGACGGCGAAGACGGGGCTGCCGCTGTTGCCGGAGTTGAGCAGGGCGTCGACGACGAAGTCGGCGTGGTTCCAGCCCCGCTCCGAGTCGAAGGTCATGGGGTTGAGGACCTTGCCGGTGTTGAGCGCGGCGAACGCTCCCAGGGGGAAGCCGCGCACCCAGACGAGGTTGCCGGCGCGCAGCGACGCCGATCGCCCCAGCCGCCAGGGCACGACGCCGAGCTGCTTCTTCGCCTTGAGGACGGCGAGGTCCGCCGCCGGATCGGAGAGCAGCTTCGCCAGCGGCACGTGGCCGGGCTCGTAGTCGTCGTTTTCGTCGCGGACGATCTTGAGCTGCTCGCGGACTTTCTTGGAGCCCGTCGGCACGGCTTCCACCGGGTGCTCGTCGTCGGTGACGTCGGGCTGGCTGGCGACGTGCTCGTTGGTGACGATCTGGGTCTCGCCGTTGACGACGCGGTAGCCGAAGCCGGTGCCGTGCACGGTGGAGCGCAAGTAGGCGCGGCGCAGCTTGCCGTCGTGGCCGTAGTAGACGTGCTCGTAGGTGGCGGTGTTGCGGATGGCGAAGACGAAGGGGTCTTTTCTGGCCTCGAGGATGGCGTTGGCCTTCTCGACCGGCAGCGCGTCGGCGTAGTCGCCGCTGCAGAGCGGAGTTGGATCCGGCGCGGCAGGCTGCGCGGCAGCGGGCCGCGGGGCTTTTGCCTTGGGCCTCGCCTGCAGATGTCCCGGCGAGACCGCCTGCGCGACGATGAGCGCGGCCCAGAACCCAGCCATGGAAGCCTCCTTTTACAAGATAATTGCTGCCGACAACCGCGCAACTGAGACGGCGCACGCCTTGCCGCCCGCGGACGGCGGGTCTATCGTCGCCGCCCATGCCATCCCGGATCCGTGTCGTCGCAGCAATGATCGAGAAAGACGGGAAGTACCTGATC
>JAYWAJ010000305.1:0-11747 GCA_043782525.1 Deltaproteobacteria bacterium
CCTTCTCGATGGCGTTGGCCGCCTTCAGCTGCGAGGCCGCCGCGTATTCGTCGAGCTGGCGGCGGGTGTAGCCCCACTGCTCGGCGATCATCTCGGCGGAGAGTCCCTGCGGCACCAGATTCGGCCACTTCTCCAGGAGGCCGGGCGACATGGGCCCCTCGCCGCCCAGGGCGTCGGAGCCCATCGGCACGCGGGTCATGTGCTCGACGCCGCCAGCGACGACGAGCTGCGCCGCGCCCGCCAGCACCGCCTGCGCGCCGAAGTTCACCGCCTGCAGCCCCGAGCCGCAGAAGCGGTTGACGGTGGTGCCGGGGATCTCGATGGGCAGCCCCGCCGCCAGCACCGCGGCGCGGGCGATGTTGAGCCCCTGCTCGCCCACCTGGGTGACGCAGCCCATGATGACGTCGTCCACGTCCTTGGGCGAGACGCCGGCGCGCTCGAGGGCGCCGCTCAGCGTCCGCGCGAGCAGGTCCACCGGGTGCACCGCCGCCAGCGTACCCTTCCTCTTGCCGCGCGCTGTCCGAACCGCCTCGACGATGACTGCTTCTGCCACGGCTTCCTCCTCTTGCGGCGCTGCGCCGGCCTGGTTCTCGATCTGCTGCCGCGGCGCGGGGCCGCGGGCGACGCCGGCGAAGGAGATGCCGAAGCCCTCCACCAGGCCTCCCGCGCCCTTCCACGTCGGCTTGGGGCTCATCTTCCCCCTTTATAGGGCGCCGCTCCCGCCTACGCGTGCCGAAATGGATTCTTGCGGACGATGGTCTGCGCCCGGTCGGCGCCCACCGAGACGGCGATGCTCTCCACCCCCACCAGCTGCTCGACGCGCTCGACGTAGCGCCGGGCGTTGGCGGGCAGCTCGGTGTATTCGCGCAGGTCGGAGAGCGGCTCCTTCCAGCCCGGCAGCTCCTCGTAGACGGGCTGCGCCTCGGCGAGCAGCTCCGGGTCGGAGGGAAACTCGGTGACCGTCTTGCCGTTGGAGAGCTTGTACGAGCTGGCGACGAGGATCTTCTCGAAGCCGGTGAGCACGTCGAGCTTGGTGATGGCGAGGCCGGAGAGCCCGTTGACGCGGGCGGCATAGCGGAGCACCAGCGCGTCGAGCCAGCCGCAGCGGCGCGGCCGCCCGGTGGTGGCGCCGAACTCCGCGCCCACGCTGCGCAGCCTCTCGCCGGTGGCGTCGTTCAGCTCGGTGGGCAAGGGGCCGTTGCCGACCCGGGTGGTGTACGCCTTGGTGATGCCGATGACCGAGTGGATGGCGGTGGGTCCGATGCCCGAGCCCACCGCCGCGTTGCCCGCCACGGTGTTGCTGCTGGTGACGTAGGGATAGGTGCCGTGGTCGATGTCGAGCAGGGTCCCCTGCGCGCCTTCGAAGAGGACGGCGCGGCCGCGGCTCATCTCCTGCGCGACGCTGGCCGAGGCGTCGCCGACATAGGGCAGGACCCGCTCGCCCAGCTGGAGCGCCCAGTCGAGCAGCGGCTCCAGCTCGCACTTCTCTCCGCCCAGGGAGCCGATCTGCGCGTTGGCCTCGTCGAGGCGCGCCGAGAGCCGGGCCCGCAGCGCCTGTGGCTTGAGCAGGTCGCGCACGCGGATCCCCCGCCGCGCGACCTTGTCCTCGTAGCAGGGTCCGATGCCGCGGCCGGTGGTGCCGATGGCGTCCTTCTTCTCGCGGCCTTTGTCGATGCGCTTGTGGTACGGCAGGATGACGTGGGCGTTCTCGCTCACCACCAGCTGGGACGCGTCGCTCAAGAGACCCTTGCTCTTGAGCAGGTCGATCTCCTCCATCAGCGCTTCCGGATCGACGACCACGCCGTTGCCGATGATGCACTTCTTGCCCGGATGCAGGACGCCCGACGGCACCAGGTGGAGCACGGTCTTGACGCCAGCCACCACCAGCGTGTGCCCGGCGTTGGCGCCTCCCTGGAAGCGGACGACGACGTCCGCCCACGAGGTGAAGAGGTCGACGATCTTGCCCTTCCCCTCGTCGCCCCACTGCGCGCCGACGATCACCACGTTGGACATGATTCGTTCCCTATCACGGCGGCGCGCCGCGGCGGTACACGCCGGGCGCGCCCGAAAGTTTGTCGTGGGATGCGGTCGCTTCGAGGTCGTAGGCCAGGTCGGAGAAGACGGCGGAGACGAAGTTGCCGTGCACCGAGAGCTTTCCCCGCCGCACCACCCGCGGGGGCTTGCCCGCCAGCTCGGCGACGTCGGCAGGCAGGTTGAAGAGCAGCCAGCGCAGGTCGCCCTCCTTCTTCCAGGTGCCGGCGATCCACGACGGATCCTCCTCCGCCTCGGCGAGGACCTTGTCGGCCGCGGGCGTCTCCGACTTCGCCGCCACCAGCGGCCTCCGGGGCGGCGCCTCCTCTCTCCTGCACGCTGCCGCAAGAGCCAGAAGCAAAAGCACACCGCGAAGTCGCGAAGTGAGCGAAGAAATCGCGAAGGGTTGGTTGGTTGCAGTCTGGTGCCCGGGCCGCCTCCGCGGACGCGCGCGACCTCCGCCCGAAACCCAGCAGCTTTTCTTCGCGAACCCTTCGCTCACTTCGCGCCTTCGCGGTGTGCCTTTGTTTTTCACAGCTTCACCTGGTGGACGCGGCGGACGTTGGGCAGCTTGCGGAGCTTGTCGAGCACGTCTGGCCCGACGGCGGAGTCGACGTTGACCAGCGCCAGCGCCTCCCCGCGCGCCTGGTCGCGGGCCAGCGCGAACTGCGCGATGTTGACCTTCGCCTCGCCCAGCGTCTGACCGACGTTGCCGATCACTCCCGGCGCGTCGTCGTTGTGGACGATGATCATGAAGCCGTCGGGCACCGCCTCGATGTCGAGCCCGCCCACCCGCACCAGCCGCGGCTCGCGCTTGCCGACGATGGTGCCGGAGACCTCGGTGGTGAGCATCTTCCCGCAGCGCAGCCGCAGGGTCAGCAGGCTGGCGAAGTCGGAGGTCTCGCTGGTCTTGATCTCCTTCACCGAGAGCCCGCGCTCGCGGGCCAGCGCCGGGGCCGAGACCTCGTTGACGCTCTCGGCCAGGAAAGTCGAGAGCACTCCCTTGAGCACCGCGGCGGTGAGCGGCGCGGTCGGGTGCTGGGCCACCTCGCCGGCATAGGTGATCTCGATCTCCTCCGGCGCCGCCGCGCACTCGCCCTCCAGCGCGAACTGCGCCGCGAAGGTCCCCAGCTTGCCGGCCAGCCGGAGAAAAGGCCCCAGCCGCTCGAGCACCTCGGCGCTGACGCTGGGCGCGTTGACCGCGTTGCGGATGGTCCCGGTGGTCAGGTACTCCACCATCGCCTCGCAGACGATGACGGCGACGTTCTGCTGCGCGTCCTCGGTCGAGCCGCCCAGGTGCGGCGTGCCGATGAAGTTCTCGCAGGCGAAGAGCGGATGATCGACGGAGGGCGGCTCGGCCTCGAAGACGTCCAGCGCCGCCCCGCCCAGGTGCCTCGACCGCAAGGCCTCGGCCACCGCCCGCTCGTCGACCAGGCCGCCCCGGGCGCAGTTGACCAGCAGCGCGCCCGGCTTCATCTGCGCGAGCGTCTGCGCGTTCACCATGTTCTTCGTCTGCGCAGTGAGCGGCACGTGCAGGGTGATGGCGTCGGCGCGGCGGAAGATCTCCGGCAGCTCGACCAGCTCCACGCCCAGCTTGGCGGCCGCCTCCGGCGAGAGGAAGGGATCGTAGGCGACCACCTTCATCCCGAAGGCCTTGGCCCGCAGCACCACCAGCTGGCCGATGTTGCCGGTGCCGACCACGCCCAGCGTCTTGCCGAACAGCTCGCGGCCGGAAGCGTACTTCTTCTTCTCCCACTTGCCGGCGCGGGTGCTCTGCGAGGCGTCGGGGATGGAGCGCGCCAGGCTGAGCAGCAGCGCCAGGGTGTGCTCGGCGACCGAGACGCTGTTGCCGCCGGGCGCGTTCATCACCACCACGCCGCGCCGGGTGGCCGCGGCCAGGTCGATGTTGTCGACGCCGGTGCCGGCCCGTCCGATGACCCGCAGCCGCGTCGCCGCCGCCAGGACCTCCGCCGTCACCTTGGTGGCGCTGCGGACGGCGAGAGCCTCGTAGCCGCCGATGACCTCGCGCAGCTCCGCCGCCTGCAGCCCCGGGCGGAAGTCCACCTGCGCTCCCGGAATCCGCTCGAGGATGCCCTTCGCCTCCGGCGACAGCTCGTCGGCGATGAGCACCCGCATCACTTCGCCCCGGCAAACGATCGCTGGGCGGCGGCAAGACCCGCGCCCAGCTCGATCTTCGCTCCCAGGTCGTGCAGCCCGCGCTCGATGGCGCCGATGACCACCAGCATGTCGTAGTCGTCGAAGTAGCCGAGGTGGGCGATGCGGAAGATCCTGCCCTTGGCCGCGTCCTGCCCGCCCACCAGCTTGATCCCGTACTGCTTGAAGAGGTGCTTCACCAGCTTCTCGGAGTCGACGCCGTCCGGCGCGTTGACCGTGGTCATCGCCGCCGAAGGGCTCTTCGAGAAGAGCGTCAGCCCGAGCGCCTGCATCCCGGCGCGGGCGGCGCGGGCCATGCGGGCGTGGCGCTCGAAGACGTTCTCGAGGCCTTCCTCGCGGAACATGGCCAACGATTCGTCGAGCCCTTCCACCAGCGTGATGGCGGGCGTCCAGGCCGTCTGGTTCTTCCTCTGGTTGTCGCGCTCGCGCTTGACGTCGAAGTAGAAGCGCGGCAGGTCGGCCGCCTCGTTCAGCTTCCACGCCTTGTCGCCGGCGGCGAGGAAGGCGAGGCCGGGCGGAAGGCCCAGCGCCTTGTGGCAGGCGCTGACCAGCACGTCGATGCCCCAGGAGTCCATCGGCAGCGGCATCGCGCCCAGCGCGGAGATGGCGTCGACGACGAGGATGGCGTCGGTCTTCGCGGTCATCTGCGCCAGCTGCTGGATGGGATGGTAGACGCCCGTCGAGCTCTCGTTGGCCTGCACGTAGACGGCCTTCGCCGCCGGGTTCTCCCGGAGCGCCCGTTCGACCGCGGCCGGCTCGACCGCAGTTCCCCACTCGCACTTGAGCACCACCGCGGTGACGCCGTAGGCCTTGGCGATCTTGGTCCAGCGCTCGCCGAACTTGCCGCCGTCGACGAGGATGACGCTGTCGCCGCGCTTCAGGAAGTTGACGAACGACGCCTCCATCGCGCCGGTGCCGCTGGCGGCGAAGACCAGCACGTCCTGCCTGGTCTGGTAGAGCCACTGCAGCCCTTCGCGCACGCGGGCGAAGACCGCCTCGAACTCGGGCGAGCGGTGGTGGACGATGGGCTGCGCCATGCGGAGCGAGAGCCGCTCGGGAACCGGCGTCGGACCAGGAGTCAGCAGGCGGATCTTCTTCACGGCGCTCTCCTCTGCGATGTGCCGCGGTTGGATAGGAGCCTTACCGCGTCGTGTCAAGGCTCGCGGGAGGCTAGGCCCAATGCCAATCGATTTACAGCCGTGCTCGCGCTCGTGCTCGTTTCCGTGGCGACGTCGTGTTGGTGCCTGGTGCTGGTGGGCGAGAGGGAAACCTTCGAATGCGATTCTGAACGCGATCGCGTGGAGCGCGAAACCGCCGGCAGGCCAGACGCGCTGCTGACAAGACTCATTCACCGGTAGATATCGAACCATGGGTCCCAAAACGAACGCCTTCCACGATCACCAGCACAAGCCCGACATCGAGCACCGCAACGAGGACGTGCACGGGTCCTGACTGACTCGCGCGGAAAGCCTCTGGAGGGGTTCGTCACCAGACCTTGTCGAGCGAAAGCATCCGCCGCGCTTCGTCCACCGTCGCCGGCTCGCGGCCCATGTCGCGGGCCATGCGGACCGCCTTGGCGACCAGGTCGCCGTTGGACTTCGCCATCTCCTTGCCCGCGCTGTCGAGGTAGAAGTTGTCCTCGAGGCCGACCCGGACGTTGCCGCCGAGCGCGAGCGCGGCGCCCACCATCTTCCACTGTTCGTGCGAGATGCCGATCACTTCCCAGGTGGAGTCGGGAGGCGCCTCGCGCGCCTGCAGGGCAAGGTTCTCGGCGCTGGCGCGGATGCCGCCCAGCACGCCCATGATGAAGCTGAACTGCAGCGGGCGCTTGAGCAGGCCCTGGTCGAGGAGCGGCCAGATGGAGTTGGTGTGCCCGACGTCGAAGCACTCCAGCTCCGGCTTCACGCCCGCCTCCTTCATCACGCCGAGCAGGAACGAGATGTCGCGGAAGGGGTTCTCGAAGACGAAGTCGAAGACGAACTCCTTCCGCCGAGGCGAGTACTTCGCGTAGTTCATCGAGCCCATGTTGAGCGCGCCGATGGCGGGCTTCACCTGCGCGATGTGGGCGACCCGGGACTCCATCGGCCCCGCGCCCCCGGTGGAGAAGTTGAGGATCACCGGGCAGCGCTTGCGGGTCTCCTCGGCGATGGCCGCGTAGGTCTTCGGCTCGAAGGTCGGGCCGCCGTCGTCGGTGCGCGCGTGGATGTGGACGACCGCGGCGCCGGCTTCCCAGGCGCGGCGCGCTTCTTCGGCGATCTCCGCCGGAGTGTAGGGAACCCACGGGCACTGATCGCGGGTGGCGAGCACGCCGGTGAGCGCGCAGGTGACGATGACGGGGTCGCTCATTGACCTTTGAACTCCGGCTTCCGCTTTTCCAGGAACGCAGCCACGCCTTCCGCCGCGTCGTCGGCCTGTGCGTTGATCGAGAGCTGGGCGCAGAGCGCTTCCAGCTGCGGCTCATAGGACAGGTCCTGCGTGGCATAGAAGGCCCGCCGGCCGAGCCGCAGCGCCACCGGGCTCTTGTCGCACAAGGTCTCGAGCAGCTCGGTGGTGCGCCGCGACAGCTCCCCGCGCGGGACGACGGCGTTGAGCAGCCCGATGGCGCGGGCCTCGGCAGCGTCGATCTTCCGCCCCGTCATCGCCAGCTCCAGCGCCGTGCGCCGCCCGATCAGCCGGGTCAGCGGCGCCAGCGCCATATAGGGGAAGAGGCCGACGTCGATCTCGGGCGTCCCGAAGCGCGCGTCGTCCGCCGCCACGGCGAGATCGCAGGCGGCGAGCAGGCCCAGCCCGCCTCCCAGCGCCGCGCCGTTCACGCAGGCGACCAGGGGCTTGCCCAGCCGCGAGACCGAGGCGAGCAGCTCCGCGTACCCGCGCCGCCCCTGGTGCGCCTGCAGCGGTCCCGCCTGCGCTGCCGCTGCCGAGGCGGCGAAGTCCATCCCCGCGCAGAAGGCCTTCTCGCCGGCGCCGGTCAGGCAGATGGCGCGCACGGCGTCGTCGTGGTCGGCGCGCAGGAGCGCCGCGCGCAGCTCCGCCAGCAGCGTGAAGCTGAGCGCGTTGCGCTGCGCCTCGCGATCGATGGTCAGCCAGAGCGCCCGTCCGCGCCGCTCTTCCCGCAGCTCCCCCATGGCGCAGCACCGTGCCGGTCCGGGGGCGGACCGTCAAGCGAACATGGTGCGGACCACCCCGACCAGGCGGTCCACGTCGCGCTTGCCGAGGTTGTACTTGCGGCAGGCCTCGATGAGCGGGCGGAACATGGGCTCGATGCCGTCCTGCTCCTCGCCCGAGTGGAAGAGGTCGACCAGGCGCACTTCCAGGGCATCGGCGATCTTGGCCAGCGTCTCGAGATGGGGCGACCGCTCGCCCCTCTCGATCATGGAGAGGAACGAGACGCTGATGCGCGCACGCTCGCTGAGATCCTCCTGCGTCATGCGTACGCCGACGCGAGAGACTCTGAGCTGGCGGATTCTGCGCCCGACATCTTTTACGACGCTTGCCTGTACCATCTCTGGACGCCGAACCCCCAGTTACGCCACGGACGGAATCAGTACCAGCACCCTTGCCCCTTTCCAGACACCACGAGTGAACCTCCGGACCACCCTAGAATGTCGCGAACGACCCGAGAGATTTCAAGTCGAGACGAAAGCTGAAGTCTGGTCGATCCTTGAGCAAGTGCCCGTCGTGGAACGGCAGGCCGAGGATGAGCACCAGGCCGGCGCAGCGGCAGGGCGTCTCGTAGGTCAGCGTGGCGGAGTGGTAGAGGTTGGCGAAATCGGCCGGCGTGTCGCCGGGCGTCCAGGCGAGGTCGTAGCCGGCGCGCAGTCCGACCTTGGGCAGCGGGGCGGAGGCTCCCACGCGGGCGTTGCCGGTGAGCGCGCCCGGCGCCACGCTGAAGCGCGCGGCCGAGAAGAGCTCGTCGATGCCGGCGCGCAGCCGCTCGCTCGAGCTTCCCCGCAAGAGGGCGAGCGAGGCGTGCACCTCGTCGCCGCGGCCGTCGCGCGCTCCGCCGCCGGCGCTGAGCGCGGAGAGGTCGCGCAGCGCCCAGTCGTAGCGCACCGACGCGCCCAGGCTCGCGGGGCCGACTTGCCCGACCGCCGACGCGCTGCCCTCGCCCACCCGCGGCCGGCCGCCGCGCGTCCAGAGGAGGAAGTCCTGCTGGAGGTCGAAGGCGAAGACGCGGTTGCCGGGCCGCGTCCAGAGGGCTTGCAGGAGCGAAGCCGTCGCCTCCACGGCGCCGGAGAGCGGCGCGGCGAAGTCGATCTCGTCATAGGGGCGGCGCAACGCGGGGACGCCGCCGGGCAGGCCTTGCTGCGCGGCGTCGGGAGCCGAGGTGAAGCTGGCTCCGCCCGCGTCGGTGAGGTCGCCGATGGGCGGCCCGCCCGACTGCAGCGGCCGGGTGATCGCCCGCAACGCCACCTGCGGCTCGAGGCGGTGGAGCAGGCCTCCAAAGCGGCGCTCGAGGGGCAGGCCGGCGCTGGCGCCGAGGAGGCCGTAGGCGCGGGAACGATCGCGGTCCCTGCGGCCTTCCACGATCCAGGTGTCGAGTCGCCCTCCCGCCTCCGCGCGCAGGTCGAGCGGCAGCGAGGCCGGCCCGGCGATGGCCAGCCGCGGCGAGAGATCGAGGCGCAGCGCGGGCGGGCGCGAGGCGTCGTAGCCCGGGGCCGGCAGGCCTGCCGACGCGCCGCGATCGGTCGGACCGAAGCCCGTGGTCCGCTCCAAGAGGCCGGGCGCCTTCAGGCTCTCGAACTGCACCGCGCTCGCCTCCGCGGAGGCCTGGAAGGGCCCCAGCGGCACCGGCGCAAGCTGCGCAAAGACGCCGGGCAGCCGCTGCACGGTCGAGCGCGCCTCGGCGCCGAAGAGCCTGCGGTCGGTGGTCGCGCCGGCGACGCGCATGTCCTGCATCAGCGTCGCGTCCGCGCCCACCGTCAGCGGCCCGTGCGCGCTCCACGCGCCCACGTCGGTGCGGAGCAGGTCCTGGACGCTGTCGAGGGCGAAGGGCTGCGGATCGCGCACCGCCATCACGTCGGTTGCCGCCGCGCCCTGGACGGCGAAGACGAAGCCGGGCGCCTCGGTGCGGTGGTTCCAGTGGGCGATCCCCCGCACGCCGCCGAAGCCCCGGCCGGCGGAGGTCCCGGGCTCCCCGGCCAACAGGGGCCCCGCCGCCTTGGAATCGGACTGATCGCGGTCGTCGAAGAGGTTGAAGTCGAGCGCGCCGGCCGTCCCCTGCACCGGCGCGTAGCGCCACTCCAGCCCGAGCCGCGGGCCCTTGATGGCGCGGTTGCCCTGGGAGGGCACGAGGTTGAGCGCATGGGTGGTGCCGCCCGTGTAGTAGCCGGGCGTGAGGGTGACGTCGTTGCTCTGCCCGAGCGGCACGAAGAGGGGCTGGGCATAGGTGAACCAGTACGAGCTGCCGAAGCCGAACTCCGGCGCCAGCAGTCCCCACTGCCGCTGCGTGAGTGGCAGCGCGAGGGGAAAGAGCGGCAGCGTGGCGCCGAGGAACTCGAGCCGGACGCCCGAGAGGTGCGCGCGGTCGCCCTCCAGATGCGCCGCGTGCGCGAGCAGCTCGTAGTCGGGCTCGCCCACGCAGTCGCAGGGAGTCAGCCGCACCTCTTCTGCCGCGTAGCTTCCGTCGGCAAGCTTGCGCACGCGGGTGCCGTGCAGGACCAGCGCGTTCTTGCCCGCGGTGGGCGCGTCCGGATTGGCGGGCTTCTCCTTGAGGTAGAGGGTGGCGTGGCGGAGGTCGGCGACCCGCGTGTGCAGATCCACCACCGCCTCGTCGGTGAGGAAGACGTCCTTGCCCTGCACGCCAAGGACGCCTCCCTGCAGCGCGAGGATGCCGTGGGCGCGGTCCAGCGTGCCCGACTGCGCCCGCAAGAGGCCCTCGCCGCGGCGCACGACCACGTGCCCCTCGAGCTGCAGCACCTGCGCCTCCCAGCCGTAGACCAGCTGGTCGGCCTCGATCAGCACCTCCTGATCGGGCGGCCCGGCCAGCAGCGTGGCCGGACCCGCGGCCTGGGGATAGGCCGGCGCGCCCAGCGCGAGCGTGAAGATGGCTGCCGTGGTGGCGCTGCGTCGGAGCATGTCGGCCAGGTGTGCCGGGAAGGACTAGCGAGGCGCGGAGAAGGTCACCGTCAGGACGCCGCCCGCCTGTGCCAGCTGGTAGTCGGCGTGTCCGCGCAGCTCGATGCGCAGGTCGGTGCCGGAGGGGACGGCGAGCGGCACCACGCGCTGGACGGGTCCGCCGAAGAAGCGGGTGTCGAGCGGACGGCGGTTGTTGGGCAGCGCGATGCCGGCGCCCGGGAGGTGGAGCACGACGGCGTCGCCATCGGCGCTGACGCGGTACTCGAGCGGCTGGTCGCTGCGGACGATGACCTCGCCGTCGCCCACGGGGCGAAAGCCGATGCCGGTGATGGAGTGGCGCGGGGCGGTTGGCGTGCGCGTCTCCTGGGTCGCAGCGCGCCGGGCAGCAGCGGGCCGCTCGGCGGCGGTCCGATCGGCGGCCGCGAGACTGCGGGCTCGGGAAGCTTTCAAGGAGGCGGCGGCGATCTCCGCCCGGGCCCGCCGATCGGCCGCGGCCTGATTCGCAGCGGCCAGCTTGCGCTCACGCGCCGCCTTCTGGGCCGCTGCCGCCTTGGCGGCGGCAGCACGCTGCGCTGCCGCGTAGGCTGCGACGCGCTCCTCCTTCTCGCGGCGCTTGCGCGCTGCCGCGCTCTCGGCCGGAGGAGAGGGAGCCGGCCGGGACCCCACCAGCGCCACCGTCGGCAAGGACGCTCGCTTCTCCGCTTCGGAGCTTGCCGGGGAATCGGCGGAGGTGGCTCGCGCCTCTCCGGTGGGAGGAGGAGCGCGCGCTTCTCCGGCGGGCGGGACAGCGCGGGCTTCCGCGGCGGGAGGCGGTCCGGCACCCGTGGGCGCAGCGGCAACCGGCGCCGGTCCGGCGGCTGCGCCCTGGGCCGCCGGCGCCGGACTGTCCGCGCGCGATTGCTCGTTCGAGGGCTCTGGCCGGAGTGCGACAGAAGGCTTCGCGGCGGGGATGGGTTCCGCGGCGGCGGTCGACGGCGGCGCCTCGGCCGGCGACGAGGCGGCTGCTGCCGGCGGAACTGCGGGCCGCCCGGGCGTCTCCGCCCTGGCCAGGAGCGGCGCGATGCGCGGCACCCGCACCTCGACGGTGCTCCCCTGCGCGCGCACGGCGAACTCGGCGTCCGCGGTCAGCTCGATGACCACGCGCGCGGTCTTCTGCCCCGCCGGCGCGGCAGCGACGCGCCGGATGGTGCCGTCGTCCACCGGCAGGTCGCGCTCCGGCAGGGCGAGGTCGGTCTCCGCAAAGTCCACCACCACGCGGGGCGGCGAGCGCAGCTTCAGCGTGGTGAAGGAGAGGGGCCGATCGCCGACCAGCTCGATCGCGCTCTCGGCCGCATCCCCGCCCGCGCGCACCGCGATCAGCCGCCCACGCTCCTGCGCGACCGCGGCGCCGCAGAAGAGCGCGCAGGCCGCCGCAAGACTTCGCCGCAGGAGGGAAGATGGCGGGGGGGACCAGACGCGCACGT
>JAYWAJ010000306.1:0-4422 GCA_043782525.1 Deltaproteobacteria bacterium
TCGTTGCAATTGCGGTAGAGCGCTGCCATGGGCTTCGCGGCCAGGGCGGAGGAGGCGCTGCGGCGCGACGGCGGGCGCATGACCGCCTCGCGCCGGTCGCTGCTGCAGCTGCTCGAGGAGTCGGAGCGCCCGCTGGGCCCGCGCGAGCTGCACCGCGCGCTGCGCCGCAAAGGCGTCCGCGTCGACCGCGTCTCCGTCTACCGCAACGTCGCCGCGCTGCTCGGGCTGGGCCTGCTCCACCGGGTGCTCGGCTCCACCGCCGTCCGCCCCTGCAACGACCGCGAGCGGCGCTGCCACCACGCCATCGTCTGCACCCGCTGCGGGAGCGCGCGCGAGTTCCACTCGGTGGCGCTGGAGCGCGCGCTGGCCGATGTCCGTCGCAGCACCCGCTACCGCGTGCAAGGGCACCTGCTGGAGTTGCGCGGGCTCTGCCGGAGCTGCCAGACATGATCCGCGCGGCGGGCCTCGCGCTCTTCTCCGCGCTGCTCGGCGGCGCCATCGCCCTCTTGGCGCGGAAGCGCCCGGCGGTGCTGGAGCGGACCCGGACTTTTGCTTTCGCGGCGGCGGCGGGCGTGGTCGCCTTCCACCTGCTGCCGGAGGTGCTGCAGGCGCAGGGCTTGCGGGCGCTGCTCTGGATGGGCTTCGGCTTCGCGCTGCCCTTGGCGCTGGAGGCAAGCGCGCGGGTGATCGGGCCCGGCCTGCTCGAGGCGCGCGGCCTCACCGGACTGCGGGTCGCCGCCGAGGTCGGCTTCGCCGCGCTCCTCTTCCATTCGGTGGCCGAGGGCCTGGCGCTGGTGGCGGCGCTGGCGCAGCCGCGGGGGCAGCTGGATCTGGAGATCGCCCTCATCGCCCACCACGCCCCCCTGACGGCGGCGGTGGTGCTGCCCTTCCTCGGCCTGAGCGGTCCCGGCTCCGCCTGGCGGCGCGCGGTGCTGGTGGGCCTGGCCGGCGTCGCGGGCGCGTTGCTCAGCGACCTGGTGCCCGGCTTCGGGGAGGGCGCCTTCCTGACGGCGGCGACAGCAGCCACGGCCGGCGCGCTGCTCCACGTCGTCTCCGACGAGATCCGCACGCAGAAGTTCGCCTCCGTCTGGGAGCGCACCGCCGATCTGTCCGCCTGTCTCGCCGGCCTCGCCGTGGCCGGGCTCTCCGCCGTGCTGCACCTGCGCAGCCCGGAGGCAGGCCCGCTGGTCGAGCTGCTGCGCGCCTTCGGCGGGGTGGTCCTCGCCTGCGCGCCCGCGCTCCTCGGCGGCGCGCTGGTGGCGGCGCTGCTCGCGCTGCCGATGCGCCTCTTGCGCTGGGACGCGCTGCTCCTCTTGCTGACCCTGCTGGGCCCGCTGCCGGCCGTGCTCTTCGGGACGCTCTCGCTGCTCCTGGCGCTGCCCGCCCGGCGCATCGACGCGCCGCACCCGCCCGTCTTCGCCGGGCTCCTCTCCGCCATTCGCCAGCACGGCCCGCCGCTGCTCCTGCTGCTGGCCGTCGCCGCGGCGCTCGAGGTCACCGCGCCGACGCTGCCGGCGGGCCCGCTCTCCCGGATCGTGCTCGCGCTGGCGCTGCTCCTCGCGGCGCGGCTCGACCAGGCGGGCGCCGTCGCGGTGGCCGCGGTGCTGGTGCGCCGGGGATTCGATCCCGGGCTTGCCATCGCCCTGGTCGCGCTGGGGCCGGCGACCAGCGGCGCACTGGCCACGCTGCGGGGAGAGGTGCCGGCCCTGCGCCGGGGGGCACCCGGGACGCCGCGCGGGGAGGAGGGCAGCGGCGCGCTCGACTCTCCGGTGCGCCGCGGCCCTCTCGACTCTCCCCGCGGAGCGGTGCGGATCGCGATCTTCGCCGCTCTCGCGTTGGGAACGACGCTGCGGCCCGGCCTGCTCGCCGGGGCGCATCCGTCGATCGAGCGCGCGCTCGATGCCGTGCGCGGCCCGCTGCCAGTCCAGGTCGGCGCTTCGCCGCTAAGCGCGGCAGCGGCGGCGCTGCTCTTCGCCCTCGCGCTGGTGACGCTCTGGAAGGCGGGCGTGCGCGGCTGGTTCGCGCCGCTCCGCCACGGGACAGCGCGAGGCTGAGGGGTGGCTGCTGCCGGGCGCGTCCTCCGTCGAGCATGGCGCGCCGCCAGCGGCGCCGTTAGCCTTCGCGCATGGGGCTGCGGACTTTTTTCCTCGCTGCATCGGTCGCCCTCGGCGTCACTGCCGCCGACCAATCGCTCACCCTCAAGGTGGACGGCTGGCACAGCAAAGGCGACGCCTACAAGACCGAGCAGGCGGTCCGCCAGGTGAAGGGCGTGCGCACCGCGACTTCCGACGCGGCGAAGCATGAGCTGATCGTCGTCTTCGACGGTGCGGCGACTTCGGAGGCAGAGGTCCGCAAGGCGATCAGCGAAGCGGGCTACGTTAGCCACCGCTGAGCAGTCCGTCCTTCCTCCACTGGACTACGCATCAAGAGAAAATCCGCTTCGATGCGACTTGACCCTTTCCTCAGTCTTGGGTAAAATTAGTCCCGAATTCATGTCGCCGCGCCCAAGACAGCTGAGCTTCCCCACCCACGGAGGGCGCCGCGACGGCGCCGGGCGTCCGCGCGGGAGCCGCGTCTCGCACGCGAGCCGGCCGCGGTTCCTGCGGGCGACGCCGGTGCACGTGACCCTGCGCATGCGCGAACACGTCTGGAACTTGCGCTCCCGGCGCAGCTTCCGCCGCCTCCAGGGCTGCTTCGAGAAATCGCGCGACCGCTTCGGCGCGCGCCTCATCGAGTTCAGCGTGCAGGGCAACCACCTGCACCTCATCCTCGAGGCCGACGGCAACGAGGCGCTCTCGCGCGCGCTCCAGGGGCTCTGCATCCGCATCGCCAGGGCGCTCAACAAGATGATGGGCCGCAAAGGCCCGGTCTTCGGCGACCACTACCACGCGCTCCTCCTCACCTCGCCCACCCGGCTGGCCAACGCCATCGCCTACCTGCTCGGCAACGCCGCGCACCACTTCGGCGCCGCCGGCCGCGACCCGTATTCGTCGGCCGAGCCGGCAGCGCGCGAGGTCCTCTCCACGCCGCGCACCTGGCTCTTGCGCAGCGGGTGGCGACGGGCGAGGCCGAGGCGTCGCGCGGCCGACCCGTAGCTCCGGGGGCGGCGGAGACGCTTCGGGCAGCAGCGGTTGGGCACTCCTGTCCGCAGCGATGAGGCTCAGCTCCACCATCGGCGCGGGGCCGCGCTCGCCCTCGCCGGAACCCGCGCTGGTCCACCGCGGGGCGACCGACGTCGGCCCGGCGCCGCACTTTCCCGCCTCGCATCCGCAGACCAACATCACGGTGGTCCGCGGCGCGCAGGCCTGCGCCATCTTTCCGCGCGGCGCCGAAGATCCCAAGGTGATGGAGATTTACTCCACGCAGGGCAACCGCTGCGGCGCGCTCACCTTCACGGCGGGCGGCCTGACCACCGGCGCGGACGGCTCGGTGATCTCTTCGAGCGGGTCCGCGGCTGCACCCAAGACCGTCTGGCCGGCGCTCTTGCAGCAGGCCGACGCGGCTGAAGAGAGCGCCGCCCGGGCGACCGGGGGCCCTCCGGCTCAGCCGCCTAGCATCTGTGAACGCAGAAACTCTCTTGCAAGCGACTCCCTCGAGAGTCGCGCACGGCGCCGGCGATTCCAGAGCAGCGCGAAGGCCAGCAGGGCGAGGGCAGGGAAGCGAGCGCCGCCGCCGCTCGCGCATCCGCCACCGGGCCTGGAGCCTGATCCAGGCGGGGCGGCGGGAACATTCGCCGCGCCTCCGTCCGGCGCCGCACCGCTGCCGGAATCGGAGACTCCTCCGTCGGCAGGTGTCGGCACCCCTCCATCGACGGCGCCCGCGTCCGCGAAGCCCGGGTCCCCAGCGTCGGCCGGACCGGCGTCAGCCGGCCCCGCGTCGGCCACGCCTCCATCCACGGGAGGAACGACGACCATTGCCGGCCGTCGCGCAATGGCCTCGAGGAAGTAATAGTCGCCATAGGTCAGCCCGACATCCACCGCGCGACCTTCCGGGAGGTTGCCGACGCCATGCAGCAGGATGGCTTGCGAGGTCTTTCCCTTCGCCAGGTATTGAGAGGACGCGAGCGCGTCGAGCATGCCGTTCGCGGCCTGCAGGTAGCGTTGCTGATCCGGCGCGGCGACGAAGCCGCTCAATTCGAAGAGCGCCGAGGCGACCGCAGCTGCGGCAGAAGAGTCCTTATGCAATGACGGCGCATCGAAATCCCAATTGGGGACGGGGTCGGCGCCGAGACGCTTCAGGTAGAAATCGGTCACCTTTCGCGCGGCGCCGAGCATGCGCGGATCGGAGGTGTACCGGTACAACATGGTGTAGCCATAGATCGCCCAGGCCTGGCCGCGGGTCCAGGTCGATGCATCCGAATATCCCTGCAAGGTCCCACGCCACAAGACCGTGCCGTCCGCCGCGTAATCGACGACATGGTAG
>JAYWAJ010000307.1:0-11721 GCA_043782525.1 Deltaproteobacteria bacterium
GCGCCCGCGGCCAAGCTCGTGCGCGGCGGGCTGCCCTTCTATCGCTCGGTGCTCTTCACGCGCTCCGACCAGAAGGCACTGCGGACGCCCAAGGACCTCAAGGGCAAGAAGCTTGCCTTCGTGAGCGAGGGCTCGGCTTCGGGCTTCCAGCTGCCGCGGCTGATCCTGCTGGCCTCGGGCCTCACCGATCTGGAGATCCGCAAGCAGGGCAGCTTCCTGGGCGATCACGCCGCGGTCTGCAAGGCCGTGCTCGAGGGTCGCGACGACGCGGGCGCCACCATCTCCAATGATCGCGCGGGAGGAGCCATCGCAGGCTGCGCTGAGACCGAGCCCACCCGGGTCGGCGAGCTGCGCGTGATCGCCACCAGCGACCCGATCCCCAACGACGTGGTGGCTGTGCGCCCCGACCTCGCGCCGTCGACCTTCCAGGCCGTGCGCAACGCGCTGGTGGCGCTCGACAACTCGCCCGAGGGCAAGAAGGCCCTGGCGGAGGTGTTCAGCGCCGACGGCTTCGTGGCCGCCGATGACAGTGACTTTGCGATGCTGCGCGGGACGCTCAAGTAACCACAGTTGGTATGAGGGGCAACCGGCCCAATCTGTGAGCGGCTGGCCCGCGCGAGTGCGGTGGCTGGCGCAGGTGGTTGCCGGCGCGCGGTCGAGGAGCGTGAGGTGGGCACGCTGTACGGGCGAAGACGAAGGCGGACGCCAGGCCGAACGCGGGCGCGAAGGCGAAAGCGAACTCCACCCCATCGCCGTGAGCGCGAACGCGCGCCACCTGTTACGCTCCTTCGTTCCCCTGTTTCAGCGAGCGCGTTCCATGCCCTTCGAGCTCAAGAGCGACTACATCCCCGCCGGCGACCAGCCGCGCGCGATCAAGGAGCTCACCGAGGGCCTGCGGCGCGGCGACAAGCACCAGACGCTCCTGGGCGTCACCGGCTCGGGCAAGACCTTCAGCATCGCCAACGTGGTCCAAGAGGTGCAGCGGCCGACGCTGGTGATCGCGCACAACAAGACGCTGGCCGGCCAGCTCTACGGCGAGTTCAAGGAGCTGTTTCCGGAGAATGCGGTCGAGTTCTTCGTCAGCTATTACGATTACTATCAACCGGAAGCCTATGTTCCTTCTTCCGACACCTATATCGAGAAGGATTCGTCGATCAACGACGAGATCGACCGCCTCCGCCACGCCGCCACCCACTCGCTGCTCACCCGCAACGACGTGCTCATCGTCGCCTCGGTGAGCTGCATCTATGGCCTCGGCACCGCGGAAGCCTATTATGAATTGAAGGTCGCCTTGCAGGTGGGCGAGGAGTATCCGCGCCACAAGCTCCTGCGCGACCTGGTCGAGATTCAATACGAGCGCAACGACACCGACTTCTCCCGCGGCACCTTCCGGGTGAAGGGCGACACCATCGAGATTTTTCCCGCCTACGAGGAGGAGCGCGCCGTCCGCGTGCAGCTCTTCGGCGACACGGTGGAGAGCATCAAGGAGATCGACCCGCTGCGCGGAAAGGTCACCGCCGAGATCGAGAAGATGTCGATCTTTCCCTCCAGCCACTACGTCACCTCCGGCGAGCGCCGCAAGAGCGCGGTGCTGGCCATCCGCGAGGAGCTGCAGCAGCGCCTGACCCAGCTGCGCACCCAGAACAAGCTGCTCGAGGCACAGCGGCTCGAGCAGCGCACCATGTTCGATCTGGAGATGATCGAGCAGATCGGCTTCTGCAACGGCATCGAGAACTATTCGCGGCACCTGAGCGGGCGCAAGGCCGGGGAGGCGCCGCCCTGCCTGCTCGATTACTTCCCCAAAGATTATCTCCTGGTCATCGACGAATCGCACCAGAGCGTTCCGCAGATCGGCGCCATGTACCGCGGCGACCGCAGCCGCAAGGAGACGCTGGTCGAATACGGCTTCCGGCTGCCCAGCGCGCTGGACAACCGTCCATTGCAGTTCGGCGAGTTCGAGCGGCTCATCAACCAGGCCATCTTCGTCAGCGCCACGCCTTCGGAATATGAATTGCAAAAGAGCGAAGGCGTCATCGTCGAGCAGATCATCCGGCCCACCGGCCTCGTCGACCCCCAGGTGGAAGTCCGGCCGGTGGCGCAGCAGGTGGACGATCTCCTCGAGGAAGTGCGCAAGCGCGCGACCAAGGGCGAGCGGGTGCTGGTGACGACGCTGACCAAGCGGATGGCGGAGGACCTCACCGAATACTTCGCCGACCTGGGCGTGCGGGTCCGCTACATGCATTCCGACATCGATACGATGGAGCGGCTGGCATTGGTCCGCGACCTGCGGCGCGGCTTGTTCGACGTCCTCATCGGGATCAACCTCCTGCGCGAGGGACTCGACATTCCCGAGGTCTCGCTGGTGGCGGTGCTCGACGCCGACAAGGAAGGCTTCCTGCGCAGCAGCGTCTCGCTCATCCAGACCATCGGCCGCGCCGCCCGCAACGTCGAAGGGCGCGTCATCCTCTACGCCGACACCGTCACCGCCTCGATGAAGAACGCGCTGGAGGAGACCGACCGGCGCCGCGCCATCCAGGTGGCCTTCAACCAGGAGCACGGCATCACGCCGCAGTCGGTGAAGCGCGCCATCCTCGACATGGCCATCCACGGCGTGGCGGCGGGCGGCGACGAGGCGCTGGCCGGCAAGGACGAGCTGGCCGGCTACCTGCCGGACGATCGGCGCGACGTGCCGAAAATGGTCGCCAAGCTCGAGAAGGAGATGCACGAGAAGTCGGAAGAGCTGGACTTCGAGGGCGCGGCGGTGCTGCGCGACAAGATCCAGGCCATCAAGGACATCGACCTCGGCATCGTTCCCAGGAACGCGCAGGCGCTCAAGGCCGAGGCGCGCGCCGCCGCCGGCCTGCCCACGCGGCCCGCCGGCCCCAAGCGCCGCGGCCGCCCCAACGGCCGGCCCGGCTCGCAGCGCCGGTAATGCTCTCCGAACAGCTGCGAGCGAAGCTCGATTCGCTGCCGACGCAGCCGGGCGTCTATTTGATGAAGGACCGCGAGGGCGCGGTCGTCTACGTGGGAAAAGCGCTCTCGCTGCGCTCCCGGGTGGCGCAGTATTTCCAGGAGCGCAGCGGCGACACCCGGGCGTTCATTCCCTGTCTCGAAGAGCTGCTCGGCGACATCGAGGTGATGATCACGCCGTCCGAGAAGGACGCGCTGCTCCTCGAGAACGAGCTCATCAAGCAGCACCGGCCGCGCTTCAACATCCGGCTGCGCGACGACAAGAACTTCATCTCGCTGCGGCTCTCGACCACCCATCCGTATCCGCGGCTGGAAGTGGTCCGCCGCATCCGCAAGGACGGCGCGCGCTACTTCGGCCCCTACTCGAGCGCGTCGTCGATTCGGGAGACGCTCAGCGTCGTCAACCGGCACTTCCAGCTGCGTACCTGCACCGATCAGGTGATGACCAACCGGCGCCGCCCCTGCCTGCAGTACCAGATCAAGCGCTGCCCGGCGCCCTGCGTCTACAGCGTGCCGCAGGACGACTACCAGCGGTCGGTGGCGGAGGTCGGCCTCTTCCTCGAGGGCAAGGCCGACGAGCTGACCGCGGCGCTCCACGGCCGGATGAAGGACGCGGCCGGCAAGCTCGAGTACGAGCGGGCGGGGCAGCTGCGCGATCAGCTGCGGGCCATCGAGCGCAGCCTGGAGAAGCAGCGCACCGTGCTGGGTGACCTGCTCGACGAGGACGTGCTCGGCTACCACCGCGAAGGCGCGGCGCTCGAGGTCCACCTGCTCTTCTTCCGCAACGGGCGGCTGACGGGCGGGCGCAGCTTCAACTTCTCCCGGCAGGAGTTCCCCACCGAGGAGCTCCTCGAGAGCTTTCTCGATCAATATTATGAATCCGGCGCCTTCATCCCCAAGGAGCTGCTCCTGCCGCGGCCCCTGGGCGATCTCGAGATGCGCGAGGCGTGGCTGAGCGACAAGAAGGGCGAGCGGATGCGGGTGCACGTGCCCGAGCGCGGCGAAAAAGTCCGGCTCATCGAGATGGCGATGGAGAACGCGCGCCACAACTTCGAGGAGCGCAAGAAGTCGCAGGTGAACAAGCTGGAGGCGCTGGAGCGGCTGCAGTCGCGCCTGCGCCTGCCGCGGCTGCCGCGGCGGATCGAGTGCTTCGACATCTCGACGTTACAGGGGCAGCAGACGGTCGGCTCGCAGGTGGTCTTCACCGACGGCGAGCCGGACAAGAGCGGCTACCGGCTCTTCAAGGTTCGCGGCGAGGCGGCGGGCGACGACTTCGCCTCCATGTTCCAGGTGCTGACCCGGCGGCTGAAGCGCGGCCTCGAGGAGAAGTCGCTGCCCGACCTCCTCGTCGTCGACGGCGGCAAGGGGCAGTTGAACGTCGCGCGGGCGGCGCTGCGCGAGCTGGGGCTCGAGCTGCGCGACGTGCCGCTCGCTGGCCTGGCGAAGAGCCGGGTGCTGGAGGACGAGGAGCGCTTCGCCGCGCGGCAAGGCTTTCGCACCGCCGACGCGTGGGCGGAGAAGGCGGGGCCCGAGCCGGAGGCCTTGCCTCTCGAGGGTACCGGTGGCGCCTCCGGGTCCGGTCTCGCTGCGGCCGCGGAAGCTGCTCCCGCCCCAGCTCCTTCCCGCCTCGGCCGCTCGCGCAAGAAGGGGCGCTTCACGCAGGGCGAGGTCGAGCGCAGCCCGGAGCGCGTCTTCCTGCCGGGCCAGAAGAACCCCGTCGTGCTGCGCCAGAACACCAGCGAGCTGCACCTCCTCGCCCGCCTGCGCGACGAGGCCCACCGCTTCGCCATCACCTTCCACCGCAAGCTGCGGCGCGAGCGCAACTTCAAGTCGGTGCTGGAGGAGATTGCGGGCATCGGCGACAAGCGCAAGCGGACGCTGCTCTCGCACTTCGGGTCGCTCAAGCGCATCCGCGCCGCCACCGCGGAGGAGCTGGCGCAGGTGGACGGCTTCAACACCGAGCTCGCCGGGCGCGTGCAGCAGTTCCTCGCCGCGCAGTCGCCCGAGCTGGAAGCCAGGGAGGCAGCCGCAGGCGGGGCCGGACTGGACGGCGGCGCGCCTCCCGAAGCCGGCCCGCAAGACGGCGCGCTCCTGCACGACCGCGACGACGTCATCTTCGACGCCGCGGCCGTCGAGCTGGAAGTCCTCGAAGAGGACGAGACGCAGTTCGAAGAGGAGGGCGACGGGGATTGACGCAATGGACCGTTTTTCCTTGCCCGCTTGAGCCTCCTGTCCTACAAGGTTCGGCCTCGCAGGGGGGCTGACCGGCCCCGAGACGTGAAAGGATCACAGTCGATGAAGCTTTACCCGAAAATCATCCCCGCCATCGCTCGCGACGTCATCGCTACATTGATGGCGGATGGCGACGCCGAGGTGGAGACGATGCGGGTCGCGGACGCCGAGATGGACATGGCGGCCATCCTCAAGGAGTACCTCGCTTCCGAAGAGCGCGTGAACCAGGCGACCCGCGAAGCGCTCGAACGCCGCGGCTACGATCATTCCCGGTTCAACACCGTCAAGCGCGAGATGGCCGACGTCCGCGGCTTCAAGATGGGCGACGAGGGCATCGACTACATCATCAACCAGATGATCGAGTTCCTGCTCATCTCGCGCAACGTCGAAGAGGTCTTTGCCGAGGACCACACCATTCGCAGGAAGATCTACCAGGTCTTCAAGAAGCACCTCGACGTCGACGAGGACATCGACCGCGAAGCCCGCTCGCGCCTGAAGCACCTGTCCGAGGGCACGCAGGCGTGGGAAGTCGAGTATCAGAAGACGGTGGAGCAGATTCGGCGGAACAAGGGATTGCTGTAGAGCAGGCCTCAGGCTTCAGGCCTCAGGGAAAAACCTAGCGGCGCTGGTTTTCTTGGGCCAGGCGCCGCTTTCCATTTCCGGTGGCTTCGATCAGCTGGGCGCGGATGACTTTGCCGCGGACTTCGCCGACGGCGACCAAGGGAAGGCGGCGGTCGTCGTCGCTGACCCAGACGTGGGCGGCGCGCTTGACCTTGGGGTCGTCGACCCGGACCGCGTCGGCGTCGATGCGCACCGAGGCGAGGCGGCCCAGCGGGGTGTCGATGATCTCTCGGCCGCCGACCTGGCCCTGCACCTTCCAGATCTTGCGGCCGGCGTAGACCTCGACGCAGACAGGCGAGCCCGGCTTCATCGGCTGCGCGCGCAGGAAGTAGAGGGTGGAGAGGATGTCGCGCACGTCTTCGCCGGCGGGCAGCGTGAAGGGCTCGGGCTCGCCGTTCCTGGTCGCCTGGACGGCCAGGGCGCCGCCCACCGGCGGAAAGTCGAGCTGCACGGCCCGGTGCAGCGCTCCTTCGTCCACGTCCTCATGGTAGCGCAGCACGGAGAAGTCGGGCGCCAAAAGCGCGGTGGCAAAGGCGTCGTAGCGGCTGACGTTGGTGGAGACGAAGGCGCTGGTCTTGGCGCGCGAGGTCAGCTCCAGCGCGGCGCGCTTGTCTCCGTGCGGGGCAGGCAGCACCCGCACCTCGAAGGTCCCCACGTCGGCGCCCAGCGCGTCGAGGCGGAAGCTGAGCACTTCGCCCGGCGCGAAGCGCGCCGCCTGCAGCTTCTGCGGCGGACACACCGGAGCGGCGATGAGGAACAGGGCGAGGACTGGGAGCATGCCGTTCAGACTACCGCAGCACGGGCCCTATTCAGCGGGCGCCGAGCTTGCGCTCGCCCGCCAGCGACTCGATGCGCGCGGCGAGATGCTCGCGCATGGCGGCGAAGGCGCGCGGATCGCGGGAGAAGGTGCGCACCCCCGGCGCCACCGCGCGCGCCTCGGCCCGCGCCAGCGCCGGATCGCCCAGCTGCGCGCAGAGCGTGAGATAGGCGTGGTCGGCGAGCCCGCGCGAGATCTGCAAGAGCCGCAGCGACTCCACCGGCACGTCGTGGGTTCCGCCGATGCGGGCGGGAGTTCCCGGATAGTAGAGCGTCCCGTCGCCGTTGCCCGCGAAGGCCCACTGCGATTTCCAGGGGTCGAGCCCGTCGTAGGCGAAGACGGTGTCGAAGTAGAGCTCGCCGGCGATGTCGCTCACGAAGGCGAGCGTGCCCATCACCCGCGCGGCGGTGGCGGGCGCGTCGATCATGTAGCTGGGCCAGCCGCGAAAGGCCGGATCGAGCACGGGCCTGCCGTCGGTGCTGCAGCCGTGGGACATGCAGCTCTGGTACCACCAGAGGCGCTGGTACTTCGCCCGGGCGACGGCGCGCTGGCAGGACGGGTTGCGCTCGCCGACGCAGTTCAGGACCGGCGTGAAGAGGTCGACGCTGGGCAGGTCGGGCGAGAGCGCGGTGGTGACCAGGCGCCGCACCTCCGGCGCGTCCTCGCGGACCTCGCGCGCGTCGGACTCGACGGCGGCGAACTCCTTCTCGACCGGCTCGTCGTGGACGTAGCGGAAGAGGCGGTCGAGCCAGCCGCGCTCGCGGAAGTGCTCGACCCAGGCCTGCCGGAAGGCGCGCCTCTGGGCGCGGGTCAGCTTGCCGGGCTCGCGCAGCTCGACGGCGGTCCAGCGCGCTCCGGAGGGCAGCGCGGTGCCGTCGAGGAAGGGCGCGACTTCGGCGTCGTAGGCGGTCCAGTCGAGGGTGCCGTCCTTGCGCCGTGCCGGGGCATCCTGGGTGCCGCCCATCAGGGTGATGCCGCGGCGGAGCGCCATCAGGTCGTAGGTGCGGGTCAGCTCGCGATTCGCCTCCGGCCCTCGCCCGTGGCCCTTGGCGGCGCTGTAGCCCGAGAAGCCGAAGGCCGTCGCCAGGGGCGGAGTCGCCGGCAGGTCGAAGCCGCGCACCTTCAGCTCGACCGGGACCTCCATCTTTCCGCCGCGCCAAGAGAGCGCGACCACCGCCGCGCTGCGGCCGGCGGCGGCGCCGCGCGGGAGGCAGCCCTCGACGAAGATCGACTGCACGCGGCCCTCCGGCACGTCGACGGGAAAGGCCCGGCGCTCCTCGCCGTAGATGGCGTCGCGCACGGGGATGAGCGCGTCGGGCCACTCGCCGGCCTCGCCGTCCGGGCCGGAGGGATGCTCGAGCACCAGGGTCGCCACCCGATAGAGATCGAGCCGTGCGCCGCCGGGGTGGAAGGCCGCCGCCGTCGCCGAGAGCCCGCGCGCCGGCCCGCGCACCACGATCTGCGCGCCGCTGCACTCTCCGCCGGCAGCGGCGAGCTTGATGCGCGCGGCCTTCAGCGCCAGGGACGGCGCCGGCGCCTGCGGCCGCACCTTCTCCGATTCGTCGGCGATCCAGACCTGCAGCGCCGCTGCGAGCGCGACCCAGAGCATGGCGGCCACAAGGTGGGGCGCTCGCCCGCTCCCCGCAACCTGGCCCATGCCGCCATTGTTCAACCCAGGCTGGAGGCGACGCCGGGGAGGTCGCCCCCGGACGCTCTCGCCTGCGGAGGGCCCGGCGTTCTAGACTGCACCCATGCCAGACCCCCTCGACGACTATTCCGAGCAGGAAGACGAAGACAGGAAGTCGGGCCGCTCGCTGGGCACCCGGCGCAAGTTCAGCGAGTTCGACTGCCCCGCCTGCAACGCCAACAACCCCTTCGACACCTTCGGCAACGGCGACGACGTGCTCTGCAACTGGTGCGCGATGGAGTTCCGGGTCATCGTCGACGAGGAAGGCAGCCTCCGGCTGAAGGAAATGTGAAGGGCGTCGCGCGCCGGGAGGTCCGCAAGCTGCAGGGCGGCGACTGGACCGCGACCGACGACGACATCGTCGCCGAGGAGCCGCTCGAGATCCGCGCCGCCGGCGAGACCATGGCCATCACCATGCGGACACCGGGCGCCGACCGCGAGCTGGCCGTCGGCTTCCTCTTCGCCGAGGGCGTGATCGCCACCCGCGACGACGTCAGCAGCGTCGCCCACTGCGGGCGGCCCGACCAGGATGGCTTCGGGAACACCATCGACGTGCGCCCCGGCGCGGGCGTCTCGCTGGACCTCGACCGGCTCTCGGCGACGCGGCGCGGGACCTTGACCACCGCCGCCTGCGGGGTCTGCGGCCGGCGCACGGTGGACGACGTCATCGGCCGCTGCCAGCCGCAGAAAGTTGCCACGGCAATGATTTCACCGGCACTGATTTCGCGGGCCACCGCGGCGCTGCGCAAGCTGCAGCCCAACTTCACCCGCACCGGCGGCATCCACGCCGCCGCTTTGCACGACGCGCGCGGCGAGGTGCTGGCGGCCTTCGAGGACATCGGCCGCCACAACGCCCTCGACAAGGTGGTCGGCAAGCTGGTGCTGGAGGGGCGCATTCCCGGCACCGAGGCGGCCTTGCTGGTGGTGAGCGGGCGGGCCAGCTTCGAGGTGGTGCAGAAGGCCTCGGCGGCCGGCATCCCCATCATCGCCAGCGTCTCGGCGGCCAGCTCGCTGGCGGTGGACCTGGCGCGGGCCGCGGGCATCACGCTCTGCGGCTTCGTCCGCGACGGGAACATGACGGTGTATGCGCACGCGGAGAGGATCGCGTGACGCAGGCCTCAGGCGTCAGGCCTCAGTCCTGACGCCAAGCCGACCTCGAAACTATTTCTTCGGAGCCGCGGTCCGGCGAGTGGCGCGCTCTTCCTTCTTGCGACGCTGCCTCTCGAGAAATCCGATCCGCGGCTGCGGCGGCGCCTTCGGCGCAGCAGAGGGCAGCGGCTTTTCCCCTGAAGCCTGAGGCCTGAGGCCTGAGGCCGCTTCACCACGAGGCCTGAGGCCTGAGGCCGCATCACCACGAGGCTTCAGGCCGGCCGCTTCACTCGCTGCCCTTCCGACAGTCCTCGAATCCGTCTTCCTCGTCTCCGCCGCGAACCACAGCACACGGCGCACCACCAGCGTCGCGTAGGCGCCGGGCGGCAGGGTGAACGACAGGTTCACTTTCAGCCGGCCGCGGTTGAGCTCGTCGCGCCGGGGCTCGTTGACGCGCAGCTTGCCGGGCACCACGAAGAGCGGCCGCTCCTCGTGCTTGAAGAAGAGCTGCCGCGTCTCGGGCACCCGCAGGCTCTCGAGGGTGAGGCCCTGCGCCTTGAGCGCGCCCAGCGCCGCCGCCTGGATCTTCTCGTCGTCGAAGGTCGACTCCGGCGCCAGCAGCGGAAAGGTCCTGGCCCACAGCTCGTCGCGCAGCTCGCGCGGCATCGCCCGGGGGAATGTCAGCGCCCCGGCCTGGTAGCGCAGGCCGACCATCTCCGCGGCCGGCACGCGTCCGGCCAGGTAGCGCTTGACGCCCTCGTTCCAGACGAAGCTCTGCAGCTCGAAGAGCACCATCGCCCGCAGCCGCCGGTCGATGTGCATGAAGGCGCCCTTGAAGTCCTTGGGGTCCTCGCGCAGCTTGCGCAGCACCGGCGCGTAGCGCTTGCCGGCGTCCTGCGGCGCGCGCAAAAGCCATTCGCCCCAGTGGTCGCGCCAGAAGGCCTTCACCTTGGCGTCGTCGCTCTTGTCGAGCTCGCTGGGCGTCGCCAGGAACGCCTTGAGCGCCTGCTCCCAGTCGCCGTGCAGCAGGTGCTTGGCGATGAAGCCCTGCCCATGCTTGAGGAAGCCGAACCGCTGCGAGTCGAAGTAATTGACCACCCCGGCGCGCTGCACTTCGGCGACGCTCTCCCCCACCCGCGCCGCCTCCGGCTCCGCCAGGTCGCGCACCGTCACCTCGAAGCGGTTGGCGGTGATGTTGGCGGAGGTGAGCGGCTGGGCGACGCGCCCGATCAGCTTGAGCCGCAGGTCGCCCGACTGGACGATGTCCGAGGTCCCGAGCGCGCCGCCGAAGACGCCGACCAGCTGCTCGGTGCGGCCTTGCTTGTCCTTGAGCCCGCAGATGGAGAGGTTGCGGTGCCGCACCCCGAACTCCTTGGAGAGCCGCTCGAGCGCCTGCAGCGTCGAGACCTTCTGCTTGTCCATGCTGTAGACCCAGACGGGGCCGTCCGGATCCTGCTCGAATCGATATCCCTCGCGGACGACGAAGTCTTCTGGCCGCTGCTTGATCTTCACGCGGCGCCGCGTACCAGACCCCCCGCGCCGGTGCAAGGAAAGCCTCGCCGCGCGGCAGGCTCGAATTGCAGCGCGGTGGGTGATAGCATCCTGCGTCCGGATCTTCTGGTCGGGGGACCCAGCCGATGCCTTTCAGCGCCGACGAAAAGACTCCGCCGCGCAACATGCCCACGTCCGCGCCCACCGCGACTCCCCGGATGATCCTCAAAGGCCCCGCCGGGGAGGTCACCGAGTTTCCGCTCGGCGAGAACAACGTCCTTGGGCGGAGCACCACCGCCTCGGTGCGGCTGGCCGACCGCGAGGTCTCGCGCAAGCACACCCAGGTGGACAAGGAGGGCGACGACTACGTCCTGCGCGACCTCGGCTCCTCCAACGGGACCTTCCTGAACGGCAAGCGCATCTTCGGCCCCACCAAGCTGAAGGACGGCGACGAGGTGGTCATCGGCACCTCCAAGCTGGAGTTCCGCCTCGGCCGCGGCGGCGCCAAGCCGAAGAACGCCGAGATCGTCCGCGACGAGGACGTCAAGAAGGAGCTCGAAGGCGTGGTGGCGCGGGTCGGCGCCAAGGCCAACTTCGCGCCGGTCGACCAGGTGCACGACACCGGCCAGCTCAAGCGCGACTACGAGCGGCTGCGCATCGGGCACGAGTTCTCCAACTATGTCCGGCTCGAGCGCGACTTGAACGAGCTGCTCACCCGCATCCTCCAGATCGCCTTCGACCTCATCCCCTGCGACAACGGCGTCATCCTCCTGCGCGACGCGCAGTCGCACGAGCTGGTCATCCAGGCGATGCG
>JAYWAJ010000308.1:0-11718 GCA_043782525.1 Deltaproteobacteria bacterium
CACGCCCGCTTCGAGGTGGGCAGCGGCAACCGGCTGGACGAGGTCCGCGCCGGACAGGAGCTGGCCAGCGACGAGGCGCAGCTGTCGTCGGCGCTGGCGGCGCTGCAGCGATCGACCGAGGCCCTGGGCGTGCTGGTGGGCGAGGAGGGGCCGGTCGAAGTGGAGGACCAGCTCCAGCTGCCAGAGGCGCCCACCGCCGAGGAGGCGCTGCGCGAGGCGCAGGAGAAGCGGCCCGACGTACGCGCCGCGCAGGAGCGCAGCAAGGCCGCGCGCAAGGTCGAGAGCGACAGCTACGCCGACTACCTGCCCTTGCTCTCGGCGGTGCTGCAGCCCTTCTACCAGACGCCGGCGACGCCGACGGTGCCCGGGACCGGCTGGCAGGCGCAGCTGGTTTTGTCGGTTCCGCTCTTCGACGGCGGCGCGCGCTATGGCCTGCGCAAGGAGCGGGCGGCGCTGGCCGCGGAGGCGAAGGAGCAGGTGGACGGGCTCCTGCGCCAGGCGCGGGCCGACGTGCGCATCGCCTTCGAGGCGCTGCGGCGCGCGGACCAAGGCCTGGGGTCGGCGCGGCAGGCCTCCAGGCTCGCCCACGACGCGCTGGAGATGACCTCGCTCGCCTACCGCGAGGGCGCCACCAACGACCTCGAGGTGGTCGATGCCGAGCGCCGCGCGCGGGATGCGGACACGGCGGCGCTGAGCGCGGAGGACACTGCGCGGCAGGCGCGCATCGACCTGCTGGCAGCGAGCGGCCGGTTTTTCTAGCTACCCCGACGGCCGGGCGTCTCCGAGCCCTGGCCGCTGGACAGGAGCCGTTGCCGAATACGGCAACGTGTTCCTAGAAATTGCGCAGCCAGAAGACGAAGCTGGTCTGTTCGCCAGGCGAGCCGATGGGCTTGCCGCACTCCAGGATCTCGCCGCGGGTGAAGCCGGTGAGGGCGAGGCCTCCCGGAATGGGGGCGAGGCCCCGGATGAGATCGAGCTCGACGCTGCCCCAGCGGCGGGAGCCGAGCGGCTCGCCGGAGCGCGGGTCGAGGGCGAGCGCGAAGCCGTCGAGGCCGCCCACCGGCTCGATGGTGGTGTCGCCGAAGCGGAGTCCCCGCGAGGCGCCCGCCGTCCAGAGGCGGCCGTGGTGGTCGAAGGCGAGGGAGTTCGCCGCCGACGACGGGCCCTCGAAGATGCGGACCCACTCGCCGCGGCCTTGGCGCGAGTAGCGCAGCACGATGCCGGTGAAGTTGCCCACGTCGTGCGGACTGCGGCCCTGGTAGCTGCCGGCCGGCTGGTGGTGGCCGCTCGCGTAGATGGCGCCGTCCGGGCCGGCGGCGAGGGCGTCGATCCCGTCGTCGCCGTTGTCCCCAAACGTCGCCACCCACTGCGTCGTTCCGTCCGCCGCCAGCTGGAGGAGGAAGCCGTCGTAGTCGCCGGCGGTGGCGACGGGGCCCTGGCCGAAGTCGACCGCGCCTTCCGAGACGTCGACCTCGCCGCCGAACTGCCCGGCGACGAGGACGCTGCCCGAGGGCAGCACGAGGAGGGCGCGCGGCAGGTCGTTTCCCTTGCCGCCGATGGCGCGCAAGAGCGTGGCCTCGCCGGTGGCGCCGGCGAACTTCACCACCAGGAGGTCGGAGAGCCCGGCGCTGCGGGCGGTCTTGAGAGAGCCGGAGAATGAGCCGGTGGCCCAGAGGTCGCCGCGGGCATCGAAGGCCAGCGCGCGGCAGTTCGATTCCCCGGCGCCATCGAGCCGCGCGGTCCACAGCTCGCGTCCGTCGGCGGCGGCGAGGCGGGCGGCGAAGCAGTGGTCCTCGACGAATCCGGCCGCGACCACGTCGCCGTTGGGGGCGACCGCGACCGCGCTCGCTCCGTCATCGCCGGCGCCGCCGAGGCGATGGAGCCAGCGCACCGAGCTGTCGGAGCTGGTCCGCAGCACGAAGGCGTCGCTCCCTCCCGCCGAGCTGACGGCGGCGCTCCCGGCGCGCAGCACTCCGCTGAACTTGCCGGCGACAGCAACTCCGCCGCGAGGGTCTGCGGCCAGCGCCGAGGGCTCGGCCGCTCCCAGCAGGGCAAGAGCCTCGCAAGCCGCCGGCCCGGCAGCGACCGGCGCGGGGCGCACCGCGGTGCAGGCGCAGAGGAGCAGGGCGGCGAGGGCACGCATGCCCGCAGTTTGCCGCGCCGGCGGGCAAGACGCACTTTCTCCTCTGCCGCTACCGAGTGACTCAACCAAGGATCCCCATGCGCGCGCTGAGCTACCTGGGCCCCAACCGGGTCAAAGTTGTCAAGAAGCCGGACCCGAAGATCGAGCACGGCAACGACGTGGTGCTGCGGGTCACGCGCACGGCCATCTGCGGCTCCGACCTGCACCTGCTGCACGGCATGGTCCCGGATACGCGCGTCGGCTGCACCTTCGGCCACGAGTTCGCCGGCGTGGTCGAGGAGACGGGGGCGTCGGTGCGGACTCTCCAGAAGGGCGATCGCATCGTGGTGCCCTTCAACATCAGCTGCGGGACCTGCTTCTATTGTTCGCGCGGGCTCTCGGCCAACTGCGAGAGATCCAACCCCAACAGCGACCTGGCCGCGGGCGTCTTCGGCTACTCGCACACCACCGGCGGCTACGAAGGCGGGCAGGCCGAGTACGTGCGCGTGCCCTTCGCCGACGTCGGACCGATGAAGATCCCCGACGACATGACCGAGGAGGAAGTCCTCTTCCTCAGCGACATCCTGCCCACCGGCTACCAGGGCGCGGAGATGGGCGAGATCAAGGGCGGCGAGACGGTGGTGGTCTTCGGCGCCGGACCGGTCGGACTGTTCGCGATGAAGTCGGCCTGGCTCCTCGGCGCGGCCCGCGTCATCGCGGTGGACCATCTCGACTACCGGCTCGAGTTCGCCCGGCGCTTCGCCGGCGTCGAGACGGTGAACTTCAAGAAGGTCGACGACGTGGTCGGCTACCTCAAGGACCAGTTCGAAGGCCGCGGCCCCGACGTCTGCATCGACGCGGTCGGCATGGAGGCCGAAGGCAGCAAGTTCCAGCGCGTGCTGGGGATGAGCTTTCTCCAGGCGGGAGTGCCGGTCGCCATCAACTGGTGCATCGACAGCGTGCGCAAGGGCGGCAACGTCTCCATCATCGGCGTCTACGGGCCGCCCTGGAACCTGGTCGACATCGGCACCGCCATGAACAAGGGCCTGACGCTGCGGATGAACCAGTGCAACGTGAAGCGCTACATGCCGCACCTGCTCAAGCACATCCGCGAGGGGCGCATCGACGCCAAGGGGATCATCACCCACCGCTTTCCGCTCAGCGAGGCGCCCAAGGCGTACGAGACGTTCTCGGGCAAGAAGGACAACTGCATCAAGTGCGTGCTCATGCCGGCGGCGTGAGCGGGAGCTCTGGCGATGATTGACAGGCAGATGGACAGGCACGGCCGCGGTGTGGATCTGGCGTTGCGCGATCGGCCCGGAGTTCCGATGGAGCACGCGCCCCAGGCGCTGACGGCGGCGGCGCCGCGACAGGTCGAGCACCAGCGGCAGCAGCGGGGACAGGTGCAGCGGGTCGGGCTGCGGAAGATGACGCCGGTGTTCGGCACGGGGCAGCCGCTCAGGGGCGTCTCCGGGTTGATACGGCGGCTGGCCTATTCCGTCCGCGAGACCAAGGCGCGGCACTGGATGATCCTGCTGCTGGCGGACCGGGTCGACGTGCTGGAGCACCGGATTGCGAAATTGGTGAAGGTGGCGGCGATTGTTCCGGCGGGGGTTGTGGGCGTAGCGCTCGCAGTCCGCTACTTCCGCCGGTGAGCGTCCGTTCTGCAGAGCTCGCCGGCATCCGCTGCCGGCGAGCAACTCCCGGCTACCTGCAGCTGTAGCTCGCGGCGAGGTTGGTATCCCCGCCCAGGTAAGTCAGCTTCTTGGGATACATGCACACGGGCCGGCTGACCTTGTTGTCCAGCGAGGTCGCGACAAAGGTCGTGGGCGCCTCGTGGTGTTCGACCCATTGGACCAATGCATCGAACAGTGCGGAGCGCTCACGGTCCGGGCCAGGATTGCCCTGGTTGAGCCTCGGCGGATTCGATCCAGGTGGCAGACCGAAGAGCGAAATACCGCAGTGCCCCCGGCCGGGCTCGAAGTACAGCCGATGGAACTTTTGCGCGGCGTGGATACCGCCAACCACGGCGGCCGAGCGGTTGTAGTAGTCCACGGTGCTCGAGTTCGTCACCAGGGCGTCGGCCATGCCGTGAAAGGTGATCATCTTGCCGCCGCTTTCACGAAACTCCCTCAGATCCGGATTGTTGGTGTCGAGGTTGCCGAAGAACGGGTTCAGCGACCGTCCTGCGGCCATCGCCTTCGCGTAGTCGGCATAGCTCAGATTCTTCCAGCCATCGGCACCGTTGCCCGACGCGTTCTTGAACACCGGCGTCGCCGTTCCGATGGTCGGATCCTGCAGCGAGAGCGCGAGTTGAGCACTCAGCAGGCTGAACAATCCGGCGATCCCCTCCCGCATTCGAGCAGTCGAGCTCAAGTCGATGCCGCGAGGGATTCCCCACCACAGGTGACCCGGGGCCCGCGCGACGCTGTACCCGTTGTCCAACGCCGGGGACGGCGCCTCTCCATTGACGGTCGGCCCGTACCACATCTTGTTGACCGCCAGCGCCTGGCGATGGCTCAGGCAGGCCGGGGTGCTGTTGGTCCCGCCGGCGGCGACGCAAAGCACCGCCCGATCGATCGACGCGTCGTAGGAACACTGGGCCGGGTCGCTGAGATACCCGTCGTGCGTGCCGTTCAGGGCCGTGTCACAGGCACTGATCGAAGCCCTGGAGACCAGGTCGACTTGCGCGGCAGTGAGGGGGACGCCGTCCAGGTCGCGTTGGGTGACCAGGCTCGGCCAGACGTCGGCCGGAAAGAACTGTGTCTGGTTGATCGAAGGCGCCTCGACGAGAATGCCGTTGAAATCTTCCGGGTAGGTCTGTGCTGCCGCGTAACCGGTGCGTCCTCCACCCGAACATCCGGCGTAGTACGAGTACTTCGCCCGCTTGAGGTAGTAGGCCGCCGCGAGCGCCTTGGTCTTCTTCGCCAGCTCGTGGGTCGCGCGGGTGGACAAATCCTTCAACAAGATGGTGTTGATGGTGCGGTTGGGGTTCAACGTGAACGAGCCGTCGCTCGTCCCGGCCTGGTTGGCGTGGCCACCATCGCTGATCGAGCTCACGTAGCCCCTTTCCGTTGCCCAACCGCCCGCGTCCCCCCGGAGCGTCGTCAGCGAGCTGATGACCGCACTGCCGGCCCACCCTCCGTCTCCAAGGATGCGGGTCCGCCCGTTCCACGTCGCGGGCGAGGGCAGCCAGATCTCCATGCCGATACCCGCCGAGGTCGACGGCGCGTCAGCCGGTCCTGGATTGCCGGGCCCGACGTTCAGCTTGACCAGACACACGTCGTTCGAGGCCACGAGCGGGGGCGGAAGCGCAGGCGTGCCGGACAGCGCCAACGGGTCGCCTTTCTTGAACGCCTTGACCAGGGTCACGGTGGTATTGGCGTCAGGCCTGAACGCCTTCTTCATCGAGTCGTCGCAGGTCAACGCGGTGGTCGGTGCGCAATCGTCGTCGCCGTCGGACGAGGAGCCGGGATCGCAGGCACAGTCGTCTCCGTCGCAGGTCGCCGCAGCCGCTCGCCCAGAGACCTCGGCACCGGGCGGAGCCAAGGCGTCCTCACCGCCCTGCGCGGGAGTCCATCCCGTCTGCCCTCGTGTCACTCCGCTTCCACATCCAAAGACAATCAATGCCAATGCGGATACCGAGGCTGGCCATTTCATAGAATCTCCGTTTTCACAAGACACAATAGGATTGGGTCACACGCTTTTCAGCCAACGCGTTCGGTGAAGGTGGCGCGATTCCGCATGCGTCGCGCTACTCCGGGTGGCCGACACCCACGAGAACGTCGCTCGCCTCGGCATTGCTCACGGCCGCCGCGGCGTCCTCGGGGAGGAGGAAGCGCTCCCGCACGCTCTTGCGCACGAAGTGCTCGACGGCCCTCACGTAGCCGCGGTGGGTCCGGTACAGCTTCTCCAGCGAGGGCCGCGGATCCCCCGCCGCCTCGGCCTGGTCCTCCGTCTTGGCCAAGGGAAGGAACATGCCGTTCAGCTCGCACAGCTCGCCGTCGGCGAACGGGGCGCGCCGCAGGTTCCAGCCGGTCAGCGTCGCAGTGGGGACCCCCACCACGGGGAGCTCGACGCCGCCGAGGTCGATTCCGACCTGGTTGACCCTCGGCACGAGGACGCGATAGGTCGCGAGCACCGGAGGATGGCCCCAGTTGGTGATCATTCCCCGGTTCTGGGAGACGAAGGGCCCGAAGTCGAGCTCGCCGAGCGCATTGTAGAGGCCGTTGTAGGTGACGCCGGGGATCTCCGGGAAGTCCACTCTCTCGCGGTCTTCCGGCGGCACCAGCTTGCCGACGGTCGCGCGGCGGCTGGGCGGCGGCTCGACGCCTTTCGTCACCCACTCGTCGAGGTCGGTGAAGATCGCCCGCAACGCAGGTCCGGCGTGGGTAGGATTGGTGAGCTGCTGGCACAAGCCCCGCGCCGGGACCCCGCCGAACCCCACGAAATGCTGCGTGCCGACGATCACGTAATGCCGCGCGTTCCAGGGCAGCGCCACGTCGTGACCGAAGCCATCGGTGTCGACCAGGGAGGACTGCGCCCACCAATACTCGTTCGAGCTATCGGTCTGCACGAAGAGCGGATCGCTCGCCGGGCGCTTGAGGATTCCGTCGGTGAGCGGGCCGCGCTCGACTCCGAGCGCGACGAGGGGGTTCACGCGGACGCCGAAGTTGAAGGGGAAGCTGACCTGGGGGATGAAGCGGTCGCGGTGCTCGGTCGACCAGGGATGGACTTGCCCGAACCGGTAGTTGAGCCCCAGCTTCACCGCTCCCGAGATGTGGGCATCGACCGCGTCGAAGACGCGGCGGCCCTGCAGGTCTTCGTTGAATCCCTGGTAGACGTAGTCCCGCAGGTAGACGCCGGACTGGGATGCCCCATAGACGATCGAGGTCGCCACGCCCCCGTGGGAGGCGAGTGGGTTGGGCACGCCGGCGTCGTCGCTGCTCCGGTTGCGCAGGAACGAGGCGAAGGCGCGCTGCGCTGCATAGCCGAGCCCCATGATGCGCGTGTCCTCGGCGACGTAGTCGAGTTGGTAGACCATCCCGGTCTGGAAGCCGCCCGCGACGCAGATCGTGTTGCGGTCGCCGAAGTACCACTGCGAGCTTGGCACCGCCGTGCCCGCCGGGATCGGGGGCGTCGAGGGCCTGAACGAGTCGCTCGGGCGGACGAACAGCTCGTCGTTCCCTTTCTCCGCGAGGACGGCGGGGTAGCCTGCGATCACCGGCGAGCCGCTCAGCAGAACGCAGGTCGCGCCTCCGCCCTCCGGGAAGCTGAACTCGTCGGCCAGCTCGATGGTGATCCGCTGCGTGATCGGGGTGCCATCGGAATGAGACGGCGCCGGCGCCCGCATCGTGACGCGACCCCCGCCGGGCAGCACGTCGGCGCCCCAGCCCACCCACGCCAGCGCATACCCGTCCCTGAGGAAGAACCCGTTCCCGAAGTCCGCCTGCGAGCTCGGATCGTTGTTGAACCCGGCGTTCGCGAACGAGAGGAAGAGGAGAAGGTTGCCGCGGTTGTTGATCTCCGAGACGAGCTGGTGGTTCCATCTCGACATGTCGGCGGGGCGGAGCACCATGAAGTCAGCGTCGAAGGTCACCAGACCGGCGCCGTTGCGCGGCGCCAGATCGAGGTCGGTGATCACCGCGTTGCGCGGGTCCTTGGGGTCGATCTGAAACTCCACCGTGCCCCTGATCTTCTCATAGGCTCCCGCCCCGAAGTCGTGGCCGCCGGCAACGATTTCGGTGCGGGTGATGTGCAGGAAAACCTTCTCCGGCGGGCCGGCAAGAGCGGCGCCCGCCGGGCTCCAACAGAGCGCTGCGGTTGCCAGCGCCAGCAGGCGAGGGGCGCGGAAAAGGCCGGAGCGATGTGTCCCAACGTTCGTGTCCATACGGTCTCCTTGGAAGGGAACTTCAGCGCAGCACGCTGCTCGCCCTCGCTGTCGAGATGAACCGGTCGGCGTCCTCCTGCAGCAGGAGGCGCTCCTCGACCATCTTCTTCGCGGCCTTTTCGACCGCCTTCACGTAGCCGTCATGGTCCCGGTAACGCTCCTCGAGCGACTTGCGCGGATCGCCCGACGCCATCCGCTCCGCCCTGGAGATCGCGAACGGGAAGTAGGACCCGCTCAGCGAGCAGAGGTTGGGTGCGCGGAAGCCCGCCGCCCGCAGGTTCCAGCCCGTGTTGGTACCGAGCGGGACGCGGATCTCCATCGGCCGCACACCGGCGATGTCGAGCCCGTCCCGGTCCGGCTTGGGCACCAGCACCTGGTACGCCGCCCCGTGCAAGGGGGGCAGCACGGTCAGCACTCCGCCCTGCGGTCCGAACAGCGCACCGAAGTCCAGCACTTCGAGACCGTTGTGCGCCGGAGGAAAAAGCACGCCGGGGATGGCGGGGAAGGCGCTGCGAGCCTCGTCCAGCGTTACCAGCGTTCCCTCCAGCACCTCGGGGACCAGGCTCTTCGGCGGCGGCACGCCGCGGTCCGCCCAGGCGTCGAGCGTCATCAAGAGCGCCCGCAGCGTGGGGCCGTGGTAGTTCGGGTTGGTCGGATGAGCGCAGATCCCCGCGGTTCCCGGAAAGGCGCTGGGCGGGTTGTTGCCGCCGTGCTGGAAGCTGGAGAGGAAATAGAGCCGCGCGTTGTCGGGGACTGGGATCGGCCGGCCCAGCGAATCGGAGAGATAGAGCGAGGCGTGGAACTGGTAATACTCCAGCGCCGTGTCGGTCTGGAACACGAGCGGATCGCTTGCCGGCCGCTTGAGGATGCCGTCGCGGACGCCGGTGACCGGATCCACGGTGACGCCATGCGAAAACGGCGGCAGGCCCGTCGAGAGGAAGTCCTGCCGGTCGTCCTGGCGCGAGTAGGTATTGGGGTCGGCGAACTCGACGTTGGCAAAGAGGCGGTGCGTGCCCGGCTTGTGGATCCAGGCGGCATCGAACACCTTGCGGCCGGCCTCGTCTTCGTTGAAGCCGAGGTAGAGGAAATCGCGCTGGTACATGCCCGTCGAGGAGCCGCCGAACGAGTACGCGCGGGTAATCCCCACGTTCGAGGCGCTCAGCGCGAGCGGGTTCGGGTTGCCGGCGTCGTCGAAGGTCTGGTTGCGCAGGAATGAGCCGATGTCGCGGGTGACCGCGTAGGCGAGGCCCATCACCATCGGGTTCTTGGCGGGATAGAGGAGCTGGTACAGCTTGTCTGCGCGGAAACCGTCGAAGAGACAGATGGCGGTTGTCGACGGGACGAGGCTCGCCGCGCCGGCCGGGCACTTGCCGAAGGCCCAGCGGGTCGGATCGATGGGAGTTCCGGTCCCGCCCACGGTGTCGCGAACGGTCAGCGAGGAGTGCGCGGTGTCCAGGTCGGCCGTCTCGTAGGAGCGGAAGCTGCTGGGATCGCCCTCGAGCGTGAGCGTGAAGGTGCCCGCCTGCGGGATGGTGCGATCGCTGTACTCGATGCGCACCTGCTGCACGATGGGGCTGCCGTCCGCTTGCACCGCCACGGGGAGCTTGGGGAAGAGGCGGCTGTTCCCCGGCGCCACGTCTCCTTGCCATCCGGCATCCACCACCGTGTAGCCGAGGCGCATGAGGAAGCCGTCGCCGGCGTCGGCGGCGGTGATGGGATTGTTGATGCCCGGCCCGGCACCAACGTAGTTGAAGTACCCAAGCGGCTGCTTGTTGCCGCGGTTGTTGATGACGTAGAAGACCTTGCCATTGCCGCGCGACATGATGGTCGGCTTGAGAATGAAGAACGGCGCGCTGAACTCGACCTTGCCGCTGGCGTTCCTGGGCGCCTTGTCCAGGTTGACGATCACCGCATCGTGCGGGTCCCGCGGATCCACCTCGAAGAAGGCGGTGCCATCGAGGCGCTGGTACTGGCCGACTGCGCCGAAGCTGGTGCCGTCCGCGAAAGTGCGCACCTGCGTGACCACGAACCGCGCGACGCGGGCACTGGCGGGCGCAGCTGCGAGCAGGGCTGCGGCAGCGAAAAAGAGCGCTTTTCTCTCCATGGGTTCATCCCCTCAGTCACTTCGACAAAGTCTTTCCCCATCCTGCATGGCGCGGCCCCCGCTTCGCGCGCCGGTCCCCAGGCCAGCGCGCGGGTCTTCCCGGAAGCGGCCGGCCTCAGCGCAGCACGTCGCTGGCCATCGCGTCCCGGATGTACGCATCCACGTCCTCCTGCAAGAGCAGCCGATCGGCCTGCAGCGCATGCGCCGCCGCCGTCACTGCCGCGACGTAGCCGTCGTGCGTGCCGTACAACTCTTCGAGCGAGGGCCTGGGATCGCCTGCCGCCAGCCGGTCGGTCTTGGTCCGGTGCAGCGGGATGGACATGCCGTTCAGGTCGCAGAGGTCGCCGTCGGTGAACTCCGCGGTGCGCGTGTTCCAGCCGGTGAGCGTCGCGAGGGGAGCTGCCACTTCGGGCTGGCGGATTCCAGCGATGTCGTTGCCGACAGCGTCCACCCGCGGGACCAGGACCCGATGCGTGCTCAGCACGATGGGGATCAGGTTGTCGATGACTCCCGAGTTACCCTCCACCCGCGGACCGAAATCGCGGTCGCCCGAGCCGTTGAGCCGGCCGGTATAGGTCACGCCAGGGATGTTCGGAAAGCCGGTGCTCGCCTGGTCCGGTGGAACCAGGGTCCCGTCTGCGATGCGCGCGACACGGCTGTGCGGAGGTGGCCTTCCCTGGCGCACCCACTCGTCCAGGTCGGCGATCAGCGCCCGGGCGGCGGGGCCGTAATGGGTCGGGTTCGAGAGCTGCTGGCATTGCCGGTTGCCGGTGCCGTGGGTCGGCGTCACGCCCTTTGCCACGAAGTGCTGCGTGCCGGAGAACTCGTAGCGGCGGACGTTGCCGGGCTGGTGGATGTCCCTGGTTCCGTCCTCGTTCGTGTCCACCAGCGCGGAGCGGAACTGCCACCACTCGGTGCCGCTGTCGGTGTGGATGACCTTGGGGTCGGTGCGCGGCCGCTTCAGGATACCGTCGCGCGCCTGCCCATCGTGGTCCCCGCTGTCGTCGTCATCGTCGTCGTCGCTGCCCGGGCCGAACAGCGGGTTGTTGCGCACGGCATAAGCGCGCGGGAAGTTGTCGTCGGGCACATAGCGCTCGCGGTGCTGCACCGTGAACGGGTTGGGTTGGGCAAACCGGTAGTTGAGGAAGAGCTTCTGCACGCCGGGGATGTCGATGTGGATGCCCTCGCAGACGCGCCGCCCCAGCTCATCCTCGTTGAAGCCCTGGTACAGGTAGTCGCGGTAGTACATTCCGCTCGAGGAGATTCCGTCGCAGATGGTGGTGGTGAGGCTCCCGGCGGGGTTGGCGTTGCCGGCGTCGTCCGCAGAGGCGTGGCGGAGGAAGGAAACGAAATCGCGCGAGGTGACGTAGCCGAGCCCCATCACCGGCGAGCCGGTGGCGCGGTAGCGCAGCTCGTACACGCGGTTGTTCTGGAATCCTCCGGCGAGACAGATGTTGGTCGTGCTGGGAACGCCGGGCGGACCGGAGGGACAGCTTGCGAACGACCATTGCGAGCGTGGAACCAATTCCCCCGCCGGGATGGCGGGGGCGCTGGGACGCGGCGAGTCGCTCGGCCGCATGCGCAGCTCCGCCTCGGCCGCGA
>JAYWAJ010000309.1:0-4412 GCA_043782525.1 Deltaproteobacteria bacterium
TGGGCACGCTGGCGCCGCAGGGGTCCACCTGGCACCAGCTCCTCACCCAGATGTCGGCGGACTTCTCCAAGGCCTCCGGCGGAAAGGTCGAGCTGAAGATCTACGCCGGCGGAACCCAGGGCAACGAAGGCGAGATGATCCGCAAGATCTCCATCGGGCAGCTGCAGGCGGCGTCGATGACGGCCATCGGCCTGCACGAGATCACGCCCGAGCCGCAGGCCGAGGACGTGCCCTTCATGATCGACTCCTACGAGGAGTACGACTACGTGCACGAGAAGGTGCGCGCGAAGCTGGAAGAGGCGCTGGCGAAGAAGGGCTACGTGGTGCTGCAGTGGGGCGAGGTCGGGTTCGTCTACCTCTTCTCCTCGCAGCCGTACAAGACGCCCGAGGACTTCGGCAAGGGCAAGGTCTTCACCTGGAACGGCGACCCCGGCGCCGAGGCGGCGTGGAAGGCGGCTGGCTTCCATCCGGTGGTGTTGTCCTCGACCGATCTGATTCCGTCGCTCAGCTCGGGCATGATCAACATCATCAGCGAGGCGCCGCTCTACGCGTACACCACCCACATCTTCGAGCGGGCCAACCACATGCTCGACCTGCCCTGGGGCTTCCTCACCGGCGCGACGGTGGTGCGCAAGGACACCTGGGACAAGGTTCCGGCGGAGCTGAAGCCGAAGCTGCTCGAGATCGCCGACAGCTACGGCAAGAAGACGCGCGAGGACGTCCGCAAGCAGAACGACGACGCCATCGTGCAGATGAAGAAGCGCGGCCTCAACGTCGATCCGCCGGGCAACGTCGAGGGCTGGCAGAAGGCGGCGGCGGCGGGCGACAAGATCATCCGCGGCAAGGTGGTGCCGGCCGAGTTCTACGACGAGGTGAAGAAGTACCGCGATGAGTATCGGGCGCTGCACAAGAAGTGAGGCGGGCCGCAAACCTGAGGCCTCAGGCCTCAGGCCTCAGGTTTAAGCTACCAGAGGGCGGTGTGATCCTCGGCGACGCCGGTGAGGCCGTCCACCTGCACGCCGTGGAGCTGGCCTGAGTAGGTGCCGAAGGGCTGCAGGTACTTGCTCATGATGAGCTTCAGGTCGATGGTCTGGGACCGGTAGCCCTCGGGCTGGAAGACGAGATCGACGCGGCCGTCCTCCGAGCGGATGCGCCAGGGCGAGAGCGGGGCGGCGCCGTCGAAGGTGAAGCTGATCTTGCCGGCGGCCTGCGGTCCACCGTCGATCCAGACGGCGTTCTCGCCTTCGCCCTGCAGGAAGCCTTCGCTGAAGTTGAAGGCGACGCGGCGGCTGCCGGCGCGGCCGGTGGCGAAGGCCCAGCGCCAGGCGGTCTCGCGGGCGAGGAAGCCGTGGGTGTAGTCGAGGCCGGCCAGCTCGCCGCGCACCGGGAAGCTGGCGTTGCCGCAGCGGACCTCGCCCGCGGCGGGGACCAGCACCGTCTTCTGGGTGAAGTCGAAGCGGCCGGCGCCGGTCACTGGGGCGATGGCGGTGAGGGGCGCGGGCGCCTCCCGGGCGTCGAGGTCGAGCTCGACGTCGGTGTGTCCCCAGCTGGCGCGCACGCTGATGCGGCCGCCGGCGCGCTGGATGCTGGCGCGGAGGTTGACGCCGAGCAGCCGCGCCGAGGATCCGTCGGCGGGTGCGTCGCCGATGAGGGCGGAGATCGAGGGCAGGACCGGGTTCTCGTTGGCGAGGAGGCGGCGGCTGCCGCGGTCGAAGACGGCGCAGATGCCGCTGGCGAGGTAGCCGGTGTCGATGATGGCGAGCGACAGCATCATCTCCTCGGTGGCGACGAAGAGGTATTGCCACCTCTTCTCGATGAGGCGGCGCTCGACAAATGACGGAAGCCAGGGCGCCTTCAACGTGGCGAAGCTGGCGTCGCCGACCGGGCCGGCGAAGAGCCCGCAGCGCGGCGCGCCGTCCTCGCCCGCGAGCTGCGCGGGCGCGGGCGGAAGTGGCGAGGGCAGCGCGGCAGCGGCGGGGGCTTCGGACATGGGCGGAGGATCGCCCGCCGGGTGCCCGGGGGCAAGGGATGTCGGACCCGGATGATAGAATCCGGAGGCGGACGGGGCAGGGGACCCCTGATACAGAGGCGCATGCGAATCCTGGTGAGCAACGACGACGGTGTGGAGGCGCCCGGGCTGCGCGCCCTGGCGGAAGCCCTGCGTGCAGTCGGCGAGGTCGTCGTCTGCGCCCCCGACCGCGAGCAGAGCGCCACCAGCCGCAGCATCTCGCTGCACCGGCCGCTGCGCATCGAGCAGGTGGCGCCCTGGACCTCGGAGAGCGGCGAGATCGAGCGCTGGTCGGTGGACGGCACCCCCACCGACGCCGTCTACATCGGCCTCAACCACGTGCTCAAGGACCGCCGCCCCGACCTGGTCGCGAGCGGCATCAACCGCGGCCCCAACCTCGCCAACGACGTCCACTACTCGGGGACGGTGGCGGCGGCGATGGAAGGCTGCGTGGGTGGCCTGCCCAGCTTCGCCATCAGCCTGATCAAGAGCCGCGACTACGCGCCCGCGGCGCGCTTCGCCGCCAGCCTGGCGCGGCAGATCGGCCTCCACGGCCTTCCGCCGGGCATGCTGCTCAACGTCAACGTGCCGCCGGGCGAGCCGCGGGGCTCGCAGGTCACCCGCATCGGCAAGCGCTCCTACCACGCCTCCGTCGTCGAGAAACTGGACCCTCGCGGTCGCGCGTATTACTGGATCGGGGGAGACGAGCAGGCGCACGAGGATGTGGCCGGCAGCGACTGCAACGCGGTCTTCGACAAGCGGCTCATCTCGGTGACGCCGCTCCAGCTGGACCTGACCGCACACGCACTGGTCGAGGAGCTGACAAGGTGGGACTTGCCCGGCCTGGAGCGCTCCACCTGATCGCGCTGGCCGCGCTCGCCTCCGCCTGCGCGCATCGCCCGCCGCCGTCCAGGCAGGCGGTCCGTCAGCTCGAGCCCGGCGCGCAGGGCGGCGTGATGCACCACGTGCAGCCCGGCGAGACCCTCTGGCGCATCGCCCGCACCTACCAGGTGCCGCTGGAGTCGATCCTGCGCGAGAACGCGCTCTCCGATCCGTCGCGCCTGGAGGAAGGCTCGCTGCTCTTCATCCCCGGCGCCGACCGCGTTTATCAGGTGCCGCCGGGCCCGGAAGCGGCCTCTGCCCGCGGCGAGCAGCGGCCTGCGCGGCGCCTGGGACCGAGCGCCATCCCCCACGCCGGCCAGCACCCGCTCGACCCGGCCGCGCGCGGCGAGCCGCTCTCCTGGCCGGCGCCGGGCGTGCTCATCTCCGGCTTCGGCGCCCGGGAGCGCGACCGGCACGAGGGCATCGACCTCGCCTGTCCCGAGGGCACGCGGGTCCTCGCCGCCGAGGACGGCCTGGTGCTCTTCGCCGGCGAGCAGCGCGGCTACGGCAACCTCGTCCTCCTCGCCCACGAGAACGACCTGGTCACCGTCTACGCCCACAACGCCGAGAACCTGGTCCGCAAGGGCGAGCGCGTCTCCCGCGGCGACGCCATCGCCCGCGTCGGGCACACCGGCAACGCCACCGGGCCGCACCTGCACTTCGAGGTCCGCGTGGCCGCCCGCCCGCGCGACCCGCTGGGCTTCCTGCGCTGATTTTCTTGCACGCGCCGGAAGCGGTTGATACATCCGCCCCCGGGTTTTCCCGGTGCAAACCGGGGCAGCTCCCGGCCGTCGGTCCCATCCCCCCCATGGGACCGGCGGCTGTTTTTTTGCCTGCGGAATGGGAGAATCGAAGACATGGCCTCCCTCGATCGCGCCCGAGAGCTGATCCGCGACGTCCCGGACTTTCCCCAGCCGGGCATCCTCTTCAAGGACATCACGCCGGTGCTGGCCGACGCGCGGGCCTTCCAGGCGGTGCTCGACGGGCTGGAGGACCGGCTGCGCGGGCGCGGATTCGACCGCATCGTCGCCATCGAATCGCGCGGCTTCGTCTTCGGCGCCGTGCTCGCCGACCGCCTGAAGCTGGGCTTTTCGCCGGTCCGCAAGCTCGGCAAGCTGCCGTACAAGACCGACCGCATCGAGTACGCGCTGGAGTACGGCAAGGGCGTCCTCGAGGCGCACGTCGACGCGGTCAGGCCTGGCGAAAAAGTCGCCGTCGTCGACGACCTGCTCGCCACCGGCGGCACCGCCTGGGGAGCGGCCCAGCTGGTGCAGAAGCAGGGCGGGCTGGTGGGGGCGTTCCTCTTCGTCGTCGAGCTCGGCTTCCTCAAGGGCCGGGAGCGCCTGCTGCAGTCCGGCGGCCCGGTCGAGTCGCTGATCGTCTACTGACCGCGTCGCGGTGCTGCGGCTTGACCCGCCGCGGCCGGGTTGCTACCACACGGCACGGGCCCTCATAGCTCAGGTGGATAGAGCGTCGGTTTCCTAAACCGAAGGCCACAGGTTCGAGTCCTGTTGGGGGCACC
>JAYWAJ010000310.1:0-4390 GCA_043782525.1 Deltaproteobacteria bacterium
GCCGTCGCCGCGCCCGCTGGTGATGGTGCCGGTCTCGCGCACCGCCTGCACGGCGAGCAACTTCTTTTCGCCGCCGTAGGCGCCGGCGACACGCTCGAGCAGCGCGGAGAGCCCCTCGCCGCGGGCGCCGGTGGCGAGCAGCAGCGCGGCCGAGAACATCATCGTCCAGGTCATGGTTCATCCTTGGTCGAGAACGGAGTCGGGGAGCGCTCCTACAAGAGGTGTGCCACCTCGCGCGGCAGCGGTCTGGATCGGTTCCTGCAGAACTCCCGGGTGAAGCCTTCGCGCCGAATCATTGCCCGCGATGGGAGGAACCGTGACGGAGCGATCCCAGGTGATCTTCGACGGCAACGAGGCAGCCGCCTCGGTCGCTCACCGCGCGAGCGAGGTGATCGCCATCTATCCGATCACGCCTTCCTCCACCATGGGCGAGCTCGCGGACGAGTGGTCGGCGGCGGGACAGCGCAACCTCTGGGGCACGGTGCCCGAGGTGGTGGAGATGCAGTCCGAGGCCGGCGCCGCAGGCGCGGTCCACGGCGCGCTGCAGGCGGGCGCGCTCTCGACGACGTTTACCGCCTCGCAGGGGCTGCTCCTCATGATCCCCAACCTGTACAAGATCGCCGGCGAGCTGACCGCGTTCTGCATGCACGTCTCGGCGCGCACGCTGGCGACGCACGCGCTCTCCATCTTCGGCGACCACTCCGACGTGATGGCCTGCCGGCAGACCGGGTTCGCCCTGCTCGCCTCCGGATCGGTGCAGGAAGCGCACGACCTGGCCGCGGTGGCGCACGCGGCGACCCTGCGGGCGCGGGTGCCATTCCTGCACTTCTTCGACGGCTTTCGCACCTCGCACGAGCTGGCCAAGATCGAGAAGCTCGACGACGACGACCTGCGCAGCCTCCTCGACGACCGGCTCATCGCTGCGCACCGCCAGCGCGCGCTCACGCCCGACCGTCCGCTCTTGCGCGGCAGCGCGCAGAATCCCGACGTCTTCTTCCAGGCGCGGGAGGCGTCGAACCCCTTCTACACAGCCTGCCCCGGCATCGTGCAGCAGGCGATGGACGCGCTCGCCGCGCGGGTCGGCCGCCAGTACCACCTCTTCGACTACGTCGGGCACCCCGAGGCCGAGCGGGTGCTGGTGATGATGGGCTCGGGCGCGGAGGTCGCGCACGACGCGGTCGACTGGATGAACGCGCGCGGGCACAAGGTCGGCTTGCTAAAGATAAGGCTCTACCGGCCCTTCGCGATCGAGGCCTTCCTCGCAGCGCTGCCGCAGAGCGCCGGCAAGATCGCCGTGCTCGACCGCACCAAGGAGCCGGGCGCGGTGGGAGAGCCGCTCTATCTCGACGTGGTCACGGCGCTGCGCGAGTCCGAGCGCGAGGCGCTGGTGATCGGCGGACGCTACGGGCTCTCCTCGAAAGAGTTCACGCCCGCGATGGTGGCCGGCGTCTTCGACGAGCTGTCGCGGCCGCGCCCCCGGCGGCACTTCACCGTCGGCATCGTCGACGACGTCACCCACCTCTCGCTCGACTACGACCGCGACCTCGACATCGAGCCCGCCGACGTGGTGCGCGCGGTCTTCTACGGGCTGGGCGCGGACGGCACCGTCGGCGCCAACAAGAACACCATCAAGATCATCGGCGAGGAGACCGCCAACTACGCCCAGGGCTACTTCGTCTACGACTCGAAGAAGTCGGGCGCGGTGACCATCTCGCACCTGCGCTTCGGCCCCCGCCCGCTGCGCTCGAGCTACCTGGTCAAGCAGGCGAGCTTCGTCGGCTGCCACCAGTTCGCCTTCCTCGAGAAGCTCGACGTGCTCGAGTGCGCCGCGCCGGGCGCGGTCTTCCTCCTCAACGCGCCTTACCCGGCGGAGAAGGTCTGGGACCACCTGCCGCGCGAAGTCCAGAAAGTGCTCATCGAGAAGCGGCTGCGCTTCTACGTCATCGACGCCCTTGCGGTCGCCAACGCCACCGGCATGAAGGGCCGCATCAACACGGTGATGCAGACCTGCTTCTTCGCCATCTCGGGCGTGCTGCCCAGGGCGGAGGCCATCGCCGCCATCAAGAAGGGCGTGCAGAAGACCTACGGCAAGAAGGGCGCCGCGGTGGTGCAGAAGAACTTCGAGGCCATCGATCAGACGCTCGACCACCTGCACGAGGTGGCGATACCTGTCCAGGTGACCTCGCGCTTCTCGCTGCCGCCCATCGTGCCCGGGACCGCGCCCGACTTCGTGCAGAAGGTCACCGCCGTCATCCTGGCGGGAAAAGGCGACCTGCTTCCGGTCTCGGCTTTCCCCGTGGACGGGACCTTCCCCACCGGCACCACCCGCTGGGAGAAGCGCAACCTCGCCACCGAGATCCCGGTTTGGGACGAGGTGCTCTGCATCCAGTGCAACAAGTGCGCGATGGTCTGCCCGCACGCCGCCATCCGCGCCAAGGTCTACCCGCCCGCACTGCTCGAGGGCGCGCCCGAGACCTTCAAGTCGATCGACTACGGCGGCAACGAGTGGAAGGGATCGAAGTACACCTTGCAGGTCGCGGCCGAGGACTGCACCGGCTGCAACCTGTGCGTGATGGTCTGCCCGGCGAAGGACAAGTCGAACCCGCGGCACAAGGCCATCGACATGCACCCGCAGCTTCCCTTGCGGGACGCCGAGCGCACGAACTTCGACTTCTTCCTCGGCCTGCCCGAGGCCGACCGCAGCAAGGTCCGCCTCGACGTCAAGGGCGCGCAGTTCCTGCAGCCGCTCTTCGAGTTCTCGGGCGCCTGCGCCGGGTGCGGCGAGACGCCGTACCTCAAGTTGATGACGCAGCTCTTCGGCGACCGGGCGCTGGTGGCCAACGCCACCGGCTGCACCTCGATCTACGGCGGCAACCTGCCGACCACTCCCTATTGCCAGGACCCGAACGGCCGCGGCCCCGCCTGGGCGAACTCGCTCTTCGAGGACAACGCCGAGTTCGGCCTCGGCTTCCGGCTGGCGGCGGACAAGCACGAAGAGCAGGCCAAAGAGCTGCTCGGGCGTCTGGCGCTTCCGCCGCCGCTGGTGGCGGCGCTGCTCGCCTCCGACCAGTCCAGCGAGGCGGGCATCGCCGCGCAGCGGGTGCGCGTCGCCGAGCTGAAGACCCTGCTCCCCGCCCTCTCCGGCGCGGAAGCCCCGCGGCTCCTCCTCCTCGCCGACGCGCTGGTGAAGAAGAGCGTCTGGATCGTCGGCGGCGACGGCTGGGCGTACGACATCGGCTACGGCGGCCTCGACCACGTGCTCGCCCTCGGCCGCAAGGTGAACATCCTCGTCGTCGACACCGAGGTCTACTCCAACACCGGCGGGCAGGCCTCGAAGGCGACGCCCATCGGCGCCACCGCCAAGTTCGCCACCTCCGGCAAGTCGCGGCCCAAGAAGGACCTGGGCCTCCTGGCGATGAGCTACGGCAACGTCTACGTCGCCCGCGTCGCCTTCGGCGCCAAGGACGCGCAGACGCTCAAGGCCTTCCAGGAAGCTAACTCCTTCCCGGGAGCGTCGCTGATCATCGCCTACAGCCAGTGCATCGCGCACGGCTACGACATGGCCTACGGCGCCGAGCAGCAGAAGCTCGCCGTCGAGACCGGCTACTGGCCGCTCTACCGCTACGACCCGCGGCGGACTGCGAAGGGCGAGAGCGCCTTCAAGCTCGACTCCGCCGCGCCCAAGGGCGACCTCGCCGCCTACATGCACAACGAGACGCGCTTCCGCATGACCGAGAACCAGGATCCGGCCCGCTACCAGCAGCTGGTCCGCGTCGCCCGGGAGAACATCCAGGAGCGGTTCCGCCTCTACCAGCAGCTGGAAAAGGGCGCACCGCCCGCCGCGCTCGCCACCTAGGAGACGCCATGGACCTGACCACCGAATACCTCGGCCTCAAGCTCGCCTCGCCGCTGATGCCGGGCGCCTCGCCGCTCAGCGACAGCTTCGACCAGGTCCGCAAGCTCGAGGACGCGGGCGCCGCGGCCATCGTCATGCGCTCGCTCTTCGAGGAGCAGATCACCCGCGAGATGACCGGAGACATCTGCGCCCGCGAGTCGCACGCGGAGTCGTCGGCCGAGGCGACGTCGTACTTCCCCAGGGCGGACGCCTTCTCGCTGGGGCCGGACGAGTACCTGGACCAGCTCCGCGGCATCGTCGAGGCGGTGGACATCCCGGTGATCGGCTCCTTGAACGGCATCACCTCCGCGGGCTGGCTCGACTACGCGCGGCAGATGGAGATGGCCGGCGCCGACGCCCTCGAGCTCAACGTCTACTACCTGCCCGTCGACCCCGCCGAGGGGAGCTTCGCGGTCGAGCGGCGCACCCTCGACATCGTGCGCGCGGTGAAGAGCCGGCTGCACATCCCGGTGGCGGTGAAGCTGTCGCCCTTCT
>JAYWAJ010000311.1:0-4385 GCA_043782525.1 Deltaproteobacteria bacterium
ACCGCGAACACCAGGAGCAGCGCCAACGATCGGCGCCGGCTGGCCGCCCCCCGACGGCCAACCGGCTCCTCCCCCCGGACCAGGACCCCCTCCGACCCCCACGACGCCACCCCAGTCATCCCGTCCCCCCGGAGGCTCCAACCCCGCCCCCCAACGTCCGCCACCCGGCCGACCCATGAGCAGCCGCCGTGCCAGCGAGCGCATGCAGCGCCTGTCCTCTCAGTGGCTTCGAGCGCCGGCGGCGCAAGGGGGAAACCGCGTTCCCACTCGGGGTGCGCCGGTTGCCCCCACGTACCGCGACAATCGCCATCGCCGTTGATTTTCCAGCGGTAGCCGTGCTAGAAGCCGCGGCCCCTCGAAAGAGGGCACCGCAACCCCTCCGCGCGGCAGCCGCCGCCCGCCGCCTCTGCCGCCAAGGCACGCTGCGCCGCAATCCAGCGGGAGGACGCGCGAGGAGAGCACCATGAAGGGCCTCATCGGCAAGAAGATCGGCATGACCACCGTGTTCGCCGAGGACGGCGCCTCCATCCCGGTGACGGTGGTGGAAGTGACTCCGAACCTGGTCTTCGGGCACCGGACCCTCGAGCGCGACGGCTACACCGCCCTCCAGCTCGCCCACGACGAGATGGACGAGAAGAGCGTCTCGCAGCGGGAGACCAAGCCCTATCTCGGCCAGTTCAAGAAGAAGAGCCTCAAGGCCCACAAGCGCATCAAGGAGTTCCGCGTCGGCGAGAAGGAGCTGAACGACTTCGCCGTCGGCTCGCAGGTGACGGTGGCGCTCTTCAAGAAGGGCGACAAGGTCGATGTCACCGGCACCAGCCGCGGCTTCGGCTTCGCCGGCGTCGTCAAGCGGCACCACATGAAGGGGCAGGCGCGCAACGCCGCCTCCGCCCACGAGGTCCACCGCCACATGGGCGCGGTCGGAATGCGCAAGACGCCGGGCCGCGTCTTCAAGGGCAAGCGCATGCCGGGGCACATGGGCGTCGAAAAGAAGACGGTGCAGAAGCTGACGGTGGTCGAGGTCATCGCCGAGAGCAACCTGCTGCTCATCAGCGGCAGCGTGCCGGGCTACGACAAGTCGATCGTGGTGGTGCGGCCGGCAGTGAAGTAGCGCGGCCTCTCGCCGCCGCCGTCCGCGGGCCGCTTCTCGAAAGGGGGCGGCCCGTGGCGCTTCGGCCTGGCTCCTGCGCGTCCTAGCCGACGATCTCGCAGGCCAACCCCCGCGGGTCGCGCTCGCCGTCGCCGAGGACGCGCGCCTCGCCTGCTGCGGCGCGGCGGGCGGACCAGAGCAGGGCGTAGGCGTCGAGCACGTCGTCCCGCGCGGCGCCCGGAAGGTGCGCGATCTCGCCGAAGTGGGGCCGCAGAAGCAAGCGCCGCTCGGCCTCGCCCGCCGCCGTCTTCTTCGAAAACCGCAGCGGCGCGCCGTTGAGCAGGGCGAACGAGCACTCCGGATGGGCCTCGCGGACCCGCCGCTGCAGGCGCGCGGTGATGCCCTCGTCGACCTCGCGGATCTTGGGCAAGATGTTCCAGAGCTGAATCGAGCACTGCCCGGCGTACTGCCGCGCCTTGAGGAGCCCGCACGGCGGGGCGGGGAAGACCGACGACCGCCGCGGGCCCAGCAGCCGCCGCGCCTCCCGATCGCACTGGCGCGGTCCCGCCAGGAGCCCGATGGGAATGTCGATGAGCGCGAGCGCGAAGCGCTCCGCCAGCAGCTCCGCGAAGCCTGGCACCACCCGCGCGCCCGTGGCCGTCGCCACCACCCAGCCGTTCCGGCAGCCGTCGACGCCCGCGAGGTCGCGGCCCGCGGGCACGCTCTTCAGTCCGCGAGCGACAGCAGCACTTCCGCGGCGCTGATCACCTGCTTCTGCAGCAGCACCCGCGCGTAGTCGATGAAGGGGAGGAGGGCGCGGTTGTCCTCGGCGATGCTCTCCACCTCGCTCAGCGACTTGCCCCCCGAGATGGCCTCCCGCACCGGATCGGTGATCTGCAGCGCCTCGACCACCACCGCGCGGCCGACATAGCCGGTCCCGGCGCAGGCGTCGCAGCCTTGCGCCTGCGGCAGCACCTGCGTGCCCCTGTCGACGATCTTGCGCGAGATGAGCGACTCCAGCAGCGCCGGCACCGGCGCCTCCAGCTTGCGGCACGCCGAGCAGAGCTTGCGCACCAGCCGCTGCACCAGCACCAGGTGGATCGACTGCGCGATCAGCGCCCGCCCGCAGCCCAGGTTCTCCAGCCGCTGCAGCGCCGCGACGGCGTTGTTGGCGTGCAGCGAGGTGAGGAGCAGGTGCCCGGTCATGGCCGCTTCCAGCGCCAGCTGGGCGCTGACCTCGTCGCGCATCTCGCCCAGCACGATGACATCCGGATCCTGCCGCAGCATGGCCCGCAGCACCTGCGCGAAGCCCAGGCCCGCCGCGGCGTTGACCTGCACCTGCACCACGCCGGGCAGGCGGTACTCGATGGGGTCCTCGACCATGATGATGTTGGTGTCGGGCCGCGTGACTTTCCGCTCGTTGAGGATGGAGTAGAGGGAGGAGGTCTTGCCCGACCCGGTCGGCCCGGCGATGACGATGCCGCCGTAGGGCCGGTTGAGCGCCTTGCGGATGGCCGCCAGCACGCCCGGCTCGAGGAAGATCTGCTCCAGCGGCCGGGTGCTGCCCGCCGCCTCCAGCACGCGCAGCGCGATCTTCTCGCCGCGGTTGGCCGGCAGCGTCGAGACGCGCAGGTCGATCTCGCGCCGCCCCGCCGTCAGCCCGATGCGCCCGTCCTGCGGCAGCCGCCGCTCGGTGATGTCGAGCCCGGCCAGGACCTTGATGCGGGCGGTGATGCCCTTGAGGGACGTCCCCGGGGGGATCTGGTCGGCCCAGTCCTGCAGCACGCCATTGACCCGGTAGCGCACCCGGAAGCCCGCCGGCGTCGGCTCGATGTGGATGTCGGAGGCCTCGCGCTCGAGCGCCGCGGCGATGAGGCGGTTGACCAGCTTGATGGAGTCGTCGCCCACCTGCCGCGCCGGCGCGTCGCGCTCGGGGTCGTTGAGCTCGAACTGGAAGGAGTCGGGGTTGATCCGGGCCGCCGCCGTGGTGCGCGACTTGCCGGAGTCGTCGAGCTTGAGCCGCACCAGCGCGCTGCTGAAGTCCTCGAGCCCGATGGCCACCGGGACGATGGTGATCGACGGCAGCGTGCGCCGCAGCTCGGCCAGGCCGGCGGCGTCGCGCGGGTTCACCATGGCGACGGTGAGGACGTTGCCGGAGAGCCGCACCGGCAGCAGCCGGTAGCTCCGCACCAGCTTGCCCGGCACCATGCTCAGGACCGAGGGCGAGAGGTCGAAGTCGCGCAGCTCGGCGAAGTGGATGGCGCCGTCGGGCTCGGGCGTCACCGTCTGCACCGGCGGCGCCTGGAGGTTCGGGTTCACCGTCTCGAGGAGCTGCGACTCCAGGTCGGACATCACCTCCGGCCCGCGCTGCCGCTCGACGGCGGCGAAGGTCATCACTCGCTCGGTGAGCCGCCGCGCCATCGCCTCGCCCACCGCCGGCACGTTGGCGATGAGGCTCTGCGCGGTGGTGGCGGGCAGCCAGAGGATGCGCGACGATTCGGAGGCGATGACGAAGTAGGGGCTGGGCTTGCCGAGGAGCGCGCCGACTTCGCCGAAGTGGTCGCCGGGCTCGAGGTCCTCGACCTGGAGGAGCTCGCCGCCCGAGGCCGGCAGGAGGACCTGCGCCTTGCCGGAAAAGAGGATGCCGATGCCGTCGTTGATCTTGCCGGCGGTGACCAGCTCGCTGCCCTCGGCGCACTCGAGGCCCTGCAGCATGGGCGCGAGCTTGCCGACCACGGCCTTGTCCACCGTCTTGAAGAGGTGGGTCTTGGCGAGGAACGGCAGGATCTTGTCGGGGGGGACCTTGACGCGGACGATGCCGTCCAGCAGCGGCGGCGGGGCCACGCTGGCGTCGGGCGCAGCCGGCGGAGGCGGCGCGGATGTCGAAGGATCCCCCACGGTTTCCAACGATACGGCCTTTCGGGGAGCGGGGACAACTCTAGGTCATTCGACGGCTGGTCCCCGCAGGCACCGGTGGTAGGCCTTCGGGATGTTCCGGCTCTCGCTTGCCCTCGCCGTGGCAGGCTCAATCCTGCTGGCAGCCTGCGGGAGCGGCTCCGCCAAGACGCCTGGCCTCATCGGCGCGGACTGCGCGGCAGGGCGCGACGGGGCCTGCGCGTCGGGCAACTGCCTCCTGCTCGATTCCAGCACCGCCTACTGCACGCAGGCCTGCCAGGCCGCCGCCGACTGCCCCCAGAGCTTCCGCTGCGCCGGCGCGCCCAGCGGCGGCAACGTCTGCCAGGCGCTGGGCGCGGGCGGCGTCTGCGGCGTGGACGACGACTGCCCCGCCGGGCTC
>JAYWAJ010000312.1:0-30106 GCA_043782525.1 Deltaproteobacteria bacterium
CTTGAACTCGTCGCGCTCGCCGAGCTCCTTCTGGATCGCCTGCATCTGCTCGTTGAGGTAGTACTCCTTCTGCGTCTTCTCCATCTGCTTCTTGACGCGGGTGCGGATCTTCTTCTCGACCTGCAGGATCTCGATCTCGCCCTGCATCAGCTCGTAGAGCTTCTCCAGCCGCCGGGCCGCCGACTGCTCCTCGAGGATGGCCTGCTTGTCGTTCAGCTTCAGGGAAAGGTGGGCGACGATGGTGTCGGCGAGCCGCGCCGGATCGTCGATGGTGGCCACCGACATGAGCATCTCGGGCGGGATGCGCTTGTTGAGCTTCACGTAGGCTTCGAAGGTCGCGTGCACCGAGCGCACCAGCGCCTCGACCTCGACGTTGCGGTCGTTGACCTCGTCCACTTCCTCCGCCTCGACCATGAAGAACTTCTCGTTCACGGCGTAGCGGCGGATGCGGGCGCGCTTCTTTCCTTCCACCAGGACCTTGACGGTGCCGTCGGGCAGGCGGAGCAGCTGGAGGATGGTCCCCAGCGTCCCGATCTCGAAGATGTCCTCGGGCGCGGGCTCGTTGGTCTTGGCCTTCTTCTGCGCGGCGAGGAGGATGTCCTTGTCCTTCGCCATCGCGTCCTCGAGCGCGGTGATGGACTTCTCGCGGCCGACGAAGAGCGGAACCACCATGTGCGGGAAGACGATGATGTCGCGGAGCGGGAGCAGCGGGACGGTGCGGGTCCCCGCCTTCGGGCCCTTGGGATCCTTCTTGTCGTCGTTGCGGAAGAACATGGGTCCTTGCCTCCAGAGGCTCGGTGGCTCGCCCTCAGGGATGAGCGTAGCGCGTCAGTTTTGCGAAGTCAGCAGGAGAGTCGCGGAGGGGAAACGAATGCGCGCGGTGTGCGATTCCCGGGGAGTTCAGGCCTCGGGCTTCAGGCCTCAGGCGTCAGGCCTGAAGCCGAAAAAAGCGCGGCGGCAAGCGGGCAGCCCCCTGCCGGCGCTGCCTGCTTCCCGAGCCCTACTTTGGCCTGAGGCCTGAGGCCTGAAGCCTGCCTACGCCGTCTCCGCCTGCTTCTCGTACACGATCAGCGGCGCTTCCTTCTTCAAGATACAGTCCTCATTGAGCACGATCTCGCGGATGTTCTTGTGCGACGGCACTTCGTACATGACGTTGAGCATCGCGTTCTCGAGGATGGCCCGCAGCCCGCGCGCGCCGCTCTTGTGGCGGATGGCCTCCTTGGCCACGGCCCGCAGCGCGCCTTCGGTGAACTTGAGTTGCACGCCGTCCATCTCCAGCAGCTTGCGGTACTGCTTGGCGAGCGCATTGCGCGGCTTGGTGAGGATGTCCATCAGCGCCACCTCATCGAGCTCCTCCAAGGTGGCCACCACCGGGAGGCGGCCGATGAACTCGGGGATCATGCCGAACTTGAGCAGGTCCTCCGGCTGCACGTCGCGCAAGAGCTGGGTGACGTTGCGCTGGTTCTTCGACTGGACCTCGGCGCCGAAGCCCATGTTCTTGCCCTCCTTGCGCTGCTCGACGATGTTCTCGAGCCCGCCGAAGGCGCCGCCGCAGATGAAGAGGATGTTGGAGGTGTCGATCTGCAGGAACTCCTGCTGCGGATGCTTGCGCCCTCCCTTGGGCGGCACGTTGGCGATGGTGCCTTCGATGATCTTGAGCAGCGCCTGCTGCACGCCTTCGCCGGAGACGTCGCGGGTGATGGAGGGGTTCTCCGACTTGCGGGCGATCTTGTCGATCTCGTCGATGTAGACGATGCCCTTCTGCGCCCGCTCGATGTCGTGGTCGGCGGCCTGCAGGAGGTTGACGATGATGTTCTCGACGTCCTCGCCGACGTAGCCCGCCTCGGTGAGGCAGGTGGCGTCGGAGATGGTGAAGGGCACGTTGAGGATGCGCGCCAGCGTCTGCGCGAGGAGCGTCTTGCCGCTTCCGGTCGGGCCGAGCAGCAAAATATTGCTCTTCTGCAACTCGACGTCGTCCATCGAGACCTTGCTCTCGATGCGCTTGTAGTGGTTGTGGACGGCGACGGAGAGGATCTTCTTCGCGCGCTCCTGGCCGATGACGTACTCGTCGAGGATGACCTTGATCTCGGACGGGCGCGGGATCCGCAGCTTCTGGTCGCGCGCCTCCTCCTTGTCGATCTCCTCGGCGATGATGTCGTTGCACAGGCCGATGCACTCGTCGCAGATGTAGACGGTCGGTCCGGCGATGAGCTTCTTCACTTCCTTCTGCGACTTTCCGCAGAAGGAGCAGCACAGCGTGTGGTTCTCGCGCTTGTCGACCAAGAAACCCTCCGGAAGGCTCAGCCCTGGGTAAGATAACCCTACTTGGGCACTCCGGCCGGTTTCTTGGTGTAGACCTCGTCGATGAGCCCGTACTCCTTGGCTTCACCCGCGCCCATGAAGTAGTCGCGATCGGTGTCCTTCTCGATGCGCTCCATCGTCTGGCCGGTGTGCTTCTGCATGATTTCGTTGAGCTTTGCCTTGAGTCGCAGGATCTCCTTGGCGTGCAGCTCGATGTCGCTCGCCTGCCCGCCAAAGCCTCCGGACGGCTGGTGGATCATGATGCGCGAGTGGGGGAGCGAAAGTCTTTTCCCCTTGGCGCCGGCGGTGAGGAGCAGCGCGCCCATCGACGCGGCCTGGCCCATGCAGATGGTGGACACCGGACACTTCACGTACTGCATGGTGTCGTAGATGGCGAGGCCCGCGGTCACCGACCCGCCCGGGCTGTTGATGTAGAGGTTGATGTCCTTGTCGGGGTCCTCCGACTCGAGGAAGAGCATCTGGGCCACGATGATGTTGGCGACGTCGTCGTCCACGGGCGTGCCGAGGAAGACGATGCGGTCCTTGAGAAGGCGCGAGTAGAGGTCGTACGCCCGCTCTCCGCGGTGCGTCTGCTCGATGACGGTCGGGTACGGAATCATTGCCATGGGGGACGCTCCGGGAACTGTGGGACTAGCTAAGGTTTGCTTTCGACAGCAGGAAGGCAAGCGCCTTGTCCTGCCGCAGGCGGGCTTTCAGGCTCTCGAGCGAGTCCTGCCGGCGGAAGGCAGCCTTGACCTTCTCGGCGGGCTGCTTCATCTCGGCGGCCATCTTCTCGAAGTGCTTCTCCACGTCTTCCTCCGAGGCGTCCAGCTTCTCCTTCTCGGCGATGGCCTCCAGCAGCAGATAACCTTTCACTTCGAGGAGCGCACGCTGACGTAGCTCGTCGCGCATGCGATCGACGTTGAGGCCCAGCTGGCGCGGGTCGAGCCCGCGGCGCATGAAGCCCTCGAGCATGCCCTGCAGCATGGCGTCGACGTTCCGCTCCACCAGCGCCGGCGGCGCCTCGACCGGATTCTTCTCCACCAGGGCCTCCAGCAGCTTCTCGCGCTGCTCGCCTTCGGCCCGCTCCTTCTTCTGCTGCTCCATCTCGGCCCGCAGCTTCGCACGCAGGTCCGACAACGTCTTCGCGGGAGTCCCGTCGGCGAGGACCGCGCCCAGGTCCTGCACGAAGGCGTCGTCGAGCGCCGGGGTCTCGCGCTTCTTGAGCCCCTTGACCACCGTCTGGAAGCGGGCCTCTTTTCCGCGCAGCTCCTCGACGGTGTAGTCGGCGGGGAAGGTCACCCCGAGCTCGCGGGTCTCGCCGATGCGCGCGCCCAGGAGGCCCTCGGCCTTGTTCTCCAGCATCGAGCCCGGCACCACCTCGAGGAGGACGCCCTCGCGCTTGGCTCCCCGCAGCGGCGCTCCGTCGACGAAGCCCTCGTACTCGCAGCTGGCGTAGTCGCCCAGCTCGGCGACCTCGCGGCCCTCCACCGGCACGAACATGGACTGCTCGCTGCGCATCTCCTCGATGCGCTCCTCCACCTGCTTGTCGTCGACCGCGAACTCCGCCTTGGGGACGACCAGCCCTTCGTAGTCCCTGGGCTCGACCTTGGGCCGCACCTCGACGGTGGCGGTGTACTTGAAGGGCTGGCCCGCCTCGACGGCGCCGTTCTCCACCCGGGGCGGCGCCACCGGGTCGAGCTTGTGCTCGGCGAGCGCCTCGTGGATCGACCCGGTCACCAGCTTCTGCGCCACGTCCTTCTTCACGTCGTCGCCGAAGTAGCGCTCGACCAGCCGGCGCGGAACGTGGCCCTGCCGGTAGCCCTTCAGCTTCACGGTGCGGGACACGCTGGTGAAGGCGGTGTCGAGCGCTGCCTTGACGTGATCCGGCGCCAGCTCCACCGAGACCTTCTTGACCACCGGGCTGAGATCCTCGACGCGCGACTGGACCACGGGTACGTCCTTTCAACTCACTGGGGACACGAATCGCGGCGCCGCCGCTCCTCATGTCCCCGGCAAAATGGTGCGAGAGGCGGGAGTCGAACCCGCATGGGTTGCCCCACCGGCTCCTAAGGCCGGCGCGTCTGCCAGTTCCGCCACCCTCGCCCTGTTTCTGGCAGGTCGGCGGGTCATAGCGCCCGGGGAGTGCAGCGTCAACGGAGGAAGCGCGCTTTGCCCACACCACTTTGGTAGCGGCCTGCGCAAAAAGTATCGGCCGGAGCGGGGCGTGCGCGGGTGTGATCCGCCCGTCGTTCCAGATATTTGGAGAGGGGCTCCCTTCTTGCTACCAATGTCCGCATGCGTGCCTCCCCCTTCCGCGGCTTCACCCTGATCGAGATGATGACCGCGATCGGCATCGTCGGCATCCTCGCCGGGCTGTCGGCCATCGCCCTCACCAAGCTGAAGACGCGCGGCAACTTTGCCTCGGGCTCGGGCGACTTCGTGGCCACGCTCCGCACCGCCCGCGCCGAAGCCTTCGCCCGCGGCGACAACACCGTGGTGGTCATCGACAGCAACGGCGGCCGGTGGTGGGCCATCGAGGACATCGCCGGGAACTTCGACCTGACCGCCTTCGATCCCAACAACCCCGCGCCCTCGCCCGACCGCCTCATCTACTCGAGCACGCTGCCGACCGGCACCAGCTTCGGCCCCGCCAACGGCCCCGGCCAGGCGCTGGCGGCTCCCTACTCGGGGATCCCCACCGGCTACCTCAACATCATCCTCGCCGACGGCGGCAACGGGGGCACCGCCGACATCAGCACCGACGGCGGCACGGCGGCGCCCAACTTCAAGTACTGCAGCTTCTGCCGCAAGAGCGACGGCTACGGCGCCATCACCTTCCTCTCCTCGGGCGGCGCCACTTTCAACGGCCAGGGTCCCCTCTCGGTGGGGCACCAGATCAGCATGCAGGCCGGCTCCTCCCTCTCCGACGGCGGCACGCTCGACCCGCTCTCCGGGCTCATCGACTTCGTGGTGGTCGGCGCCACCGGAGCCAGCGAGGCGGTGACCATCAAATGACGGGCTCCTCTCGAAGCATCCGCGGCTTCGGCAAGCGCAGCGCGCGCGGCTTCTCGCTCATCGAGGCGATGATGGCCTCGGTCATCATGCTCATCGGCATGCTCGGCCTCGCCGGGCTGCAGGTGGTCGGCATGCGCGCCAACAACCTGGGCAAGCGGATGGCGCAGGCGTCGCTGCTCGGCCAGGACCTCGCGCAGAACATGCAGCTCTGGGCGTACACCGACACCCGGCTCACGCCCAAGAACCAGGTCGCCCTCTACACCGACACCAACGCCGCGGCCATCGCGCAGTACTGGAACCTGACCAACGCGCAGACGCCCACCACCAGCACCGGCACCACCCTGACCTTCGACTACTCCGACGCGCCGGCCACCGCCTGGGTGACGGTCGCCGACGCGCTGGTCAACCCCCCGGTCACCACTCCCACCACGCCCAAGTACGAGGGCGTGATGACTCCCAACGACCCCTCGCTGGCCTCCGGCGAACAGAACGTCTTCACCCGCTACTGGAACGTCTTTTCGATCGACCTGAGCGGCACCGGCACGGCGCAGGGAAAGCTGGTGCAGATCGTGGTCCGCTGGAAGGAGCCGAACTTCGGCTACCGGTCGGTGACCCACAGCTACTTCAAGTACGACCCGACGGAGTTCAACCAATGACGCCAGGCTCGAGACGGGGCTTCACCCTCATCGAGGTGATGATCGGCGCCCTGGTGGCGCTGGTCGTCATCGGCATCGTCATGGGGTCGTTTCTGGCCCAGCAGAAGTCGATGCAGTCGCTCGACCTCTCGCGGGAAGCCAGCAACGGCGCGCGCGACTCCATGCTCTCGATGCAGGAGGCGATCGGCCGGGCCGGCTACGGCATCGACCCGCGCTACGCCTTCGACCTGCGCAACTACAACTGCACCAGCTACAGCGTCTCGACCACCGCCGCCAACGCCTGCCGCGACCATGTCAACGCTCCCGACGAGCTGGTCTTCGTCGAGCGCGACCCGAACTACTACTGGGCCGGGACGCCCTCCAGCACGGTGCAGGGCTGCAACGACACCTCCGCCCCCTGCTCGGGGCACGCCTGGCAAGTGACCAACTTCACCACGGCGAGCCCCTACCAGGTGACCCTCAGCGCCCGGGCCGGCGATCTCTTCCTGGTCGGGCAGGTGGTCGAGATCACCTGCGCCAAGGGCGCCGCCCCCGTGATGGGCACGGTGAAGACCCAGGCCACCAGCGCCACGGCGGCCCTCCTCACCATCACCCTCCTCGATCCGGTGGCCAACAACCGCTACACCGACAACCTCGCCCCTGCCCACGACGTCTGCTTCGACAGCGGCAACGCCTCGCCCAACAACGCCGCCGCCGGCGTCAGCCTCTTCCTCGTCAACCGCTACCGCTACTTCATCACCACCCTCAACGGCGACCCGTGGCTGATGCTCGACCGCGGCCTCGACTACAACCAGAACGGCACCACCCCCGAGAACGGCGGCGACACCGCCGATCTCATCCCCATCGCGCACGGCGCCGAGGGGCTGCAGATCGCCTACCTGCTCAAGCCGGACCCGACCGGCGTCAACACGGCGCCCGACCTGCCCGCCGGCGCCGGCAACTGGGTGATCGGCGACTCGGCCGGCACCGTCGAGGAGCCCAACCCCTTCGCCACGGCGCCGACGCAGAGCACCGGGGACACCGATCCGCTCCGCTTCAACACCCATCCCGCCAACATCCGCGGCGTGCGGGTGCGGCTGACGGTGCGCTCGCTGGTCACCGACCGGTCGCAGGGCCCCAACTGGCCCGGAGACCTGCCCGGCGCCATCCCCACCGCCAACCTCCTCACCCCGAGCGCCACCGCCACTCCCATCGAGAACCGCAACGACTTCACCGCCGTGGTGCTGGGCAACTTCCGCCGCTTCAACACCTCGGTGGCGGTGGCGACTCCCAACCTGAATTCGAAAGATCCGTTCATCTTCTGAGGCCCCGATGACTCTCTCGCAACGACATGATCGAGGCTCGGCGTTGATCGTCGCCATGATCCTCATGGTGGTGCTGGCCGTGGTCGGCCTCGCCATCGTCAAGCGGACCAGCGCCGAAGTGGACGCGGTCGCTTCCAAGCGCCACTACGACCGCGCCATGACCTGCGCCGAAGGCGCGCGCCAGATGCTGCTCAGCCAGTTCCGCGCCTACGGCGTGCAGCTCGCCAACCTCTCCCTCTCGAGGATCATCGGCGACCAGCAATACACCTCCGGCCACTACGACAACTTCTCCGTCTCCTCCGTCACCGAAGCCGGTGGAACCGCCGGCGGCATCGTCGGCAGCGATGCGGCCAACCGCATCACCAAGCGGTCGGGCGGCCTGGGCGGCAAGGGCTACCACTTCACCGTCGTCTGCCGCGACAACGGCGTCAGCACCCACCAGCAGGAAGTCGAATACCTGGTGAACTTTGGATTCTAGGAGAGACACCGTGAACAGACTCAGCGCACTGCTCATCGTGTCCCTCGGGGTCGCCCTGCCGGCAGCGGCTGCGGCCACCGACGACGTCTGCTGGAACCGCGACACCGAGCGCATGGACTTCTACACGAACCAGCCGTCGCGGGGAGACAACAACTTCTTCTCCTTCACGGTTTCCGGCACCGCCAACGTGACGATGATCTATCCGAACACGCTGTCGATGCGGCAGCTGCCCATCTCGCTCTACGAGCTGCGCACGCTCTCGCCGCCGAACGCGGTGGGCGCCATCGGCACGCGCGGCTGCAGCAACACCACGCTCAACAACCTCGACTACTTCATGCCCAGCAACATCGACCCGCCGGTGGCGCCGTCGTCATGCCTCGGCAAGTACGACCCCGGGACCCAGTATCCCGAGCCGGACATGGCGTACGCGGGCGGCGGCGGCACCGCCGACAGCTTCGAATCGGGCGCCGGCACCACGGCAGCCTGTCCCTCGGTGACCTACAACGCCAACAAGACCGACCACAACGGTGGCCTCGCCTGGGAGTACGCGCTCTGGCCGGCCGACGCCACCGCGGGAACCTCCTTCGGCTCCAGCCCGAACGTCGGCAGCATCGACGGGACCTGCGCCGCCGCCGTCGGAGCCTCGAGCGGCAGCGACTACCAGGACTGCCAGCAGTGCGTGCAGAACAAGGGCTACTGGGTCAACTACAACAAGTCGATCAACGACACCACCGGCGCCGCCTTCGTCGCCAAGGGCAACTGGCTCAACTTCTTCCCGCCCAAGTGGGCCATCCTCCACCTCGGCTACCACCGGCTGGTGAACGGCCCGCTGCTCAACCCGCTGCGTGAAGGCATCGGCACCCAGAACGGGGCCACCGGCTGGTACCGCCTGCAGAAGATGCTGCCGCAGTCGTGCAGCGGGCAGGGGCGCCCCAACCAGCGCCTCGCCAGCGTCGACGGCCTCGCCTACAACAACAGCTCGAACCCGCTCGCCGAGATGCTCTTCAACGTCGCCTGGACGGTGAGCTCGCAAGGCGGCACGCCGCCTGCCTCCTGGGGCTTCTTCACCAGCGGCAGCACCCACCCCGCCAGCGAGGCGGGCCCCAACTCGCAGTCCGGCAAGAAGGCGGGCTTCTGCCCCGGCTGCAACGCCGGCTTCTCGGTGCTCTTCTCCGACGGGCGCGGCCTCGACGGCCTGCAGAACTGCGACTCGTCGCAGTATCTCCTCGGCATCCTCGACCCGTCGTTCCCGGCCTACTGCAAGGACGGAACCAGCCCCTACTTGGTCCACGACTCCAAGGCTGCCTGCTCGCTGACCGCGGGCGTGAAGTACCCGGGCCTCGGCACCGAGCAGGACGGCGACGACTACCTCGCCCCCTCGATCGTGGGCGGCGCGCAGATCATCAGCCAGTCTGGCGGCGCCAACTACCTCTCGTCCTCTGGAGTGTGTCCCAACGACTGGCTCCCCAACGTGGCCTCCTGGATGTTCGCGACCGATCTCGCCAGCAACTCGAACCTGGCCGCCAACGACGTTCCCGGCACCAACCTGCGCCTCTACACGGTGGGCATCGGCGACAACTACTTCGGCGAGCTCAACACGCTCTCGGCGGCGGCCTCTGCCGGCCACGGGCTCTTCCTCTCCGCCTCCAACTTCGCGGCGCTGGAGCGGAACATCACCAAGGTGTTCCTCGACATCATCTCCAACGCGACCTCGTTCTCGGTGGCCGCCATCACCACCGTGCAGACCCGCGGCACCACCTTCGCGTTCATCCCGCGCTTCCGGCCGCTGGGCGGCTCGCAGTGGGAAGGCCGCCTCTACCGCTTCCGCCTCTACAACGAGTTCGCCGCCGGCTGCGGCCCGGCCGAGCTGACCGGCGGCCCGGACGGCGGCCCGGTCAAGGACGCGCTCAACCCCAACGGCAACGCCAGCTGCAACGACCTCTACCTGCAGGACGCCGACGGCGGCTTCGTGGGCGAGGACGACGGCGGCACCTTCGTGCTGCTCGACAACAGCCAGGCCTTCGATCCCGACGCGGGCGGCTGGCCGGCCAAGAGCCCGAAGACGTCCGCGGTGCCCATCTGGGAAGCGGCCGCGCTGCTCACCACCCGCGAGAACACGGTGGCCAGCGGCGGCAGCGGCGCCACCGCGCGCGTCCTTCTCACGGTGCCGCTCGACGCGGGAATTCCCGCTGCGCCCACGACGCTGATCAGCTTCAACGACTACTCGGGGAGCGGCAGCGCGACCATCACCGACTACCTCAAGCTGAGCGGGGTCAACTCCGACTTCTGCGTCGGCATGTCCTCGACCTCCCGCCACGTCTACGCCACCCAGACCGACTGCGGCGTCGACCTCATCAAGTTCATCGAGGGACGCGACGTCCTCCGCCAGAACACCGACGGCGGCACCGCACGTCCCAACATCCTCGGCGACATCTTCCACTCCTCGCCCATCCTGGTGACGCCGCCCGCGCCCACCTTCCTCTGCGAGACGGGCATCATCTCGCAGTGCGTGCGCACCCTCTACGCAGAGGACACGGCGGGCGGGTTCACCAAAGGGAGCAAGACCGCCTACAACACCTACTTCGCGGGCGACGCCGGCACCCGGCAGGAGATCATCATGGTCGGCGCCAACGACGGCATGGTGCACGCCTTCCAGGCCGGCACCAGCACCGGCGACGGCGGCTACGACGACGGCACCGGGCAGGAGGTGTGGGCCTTCATCCCGCCCGACATGCTGCCCAAGCTGCAGCGGTACGCGCTCTCCCAGTCGCACAGCATCCTCATGGACGGCACGCCGTGGGTGCGCGACATCTGGAAGGACGGCTCGGGCGCGACCTCCGCCGATCACCAGAAGCAGTACGACGAGTTCCACACCATCGCCATCATCGGCGAGCGCGAAGGCGGCCGGCACTACACCGCCATCGACGTCACCGACACCACCGGCAACCCCAAGTTCCTCTGGACCTGGCCGCCGCCGGGCAGCCCCTACGATCTCTCCGAGGGCGAGAGCTGGAACGACACCACCCCGAACCCGCCGCCCATCGGCCCGGTGCTCATCGCCGACAGCCCGCCCTCCGGCACCGGCATCACCGGCGGGAACAGCGACGGCGGCGTCTCCAGCGAGCGCTGGGTGGTGGCCATCTCCGGCGGCTACGATCCCAACCTGGTCCGCGGCCGCGCCATCTACATCCTCGACGCCTATGACGGCACGCTGCTCTACAAGTTCAGCCGCTACGACACCACCAGCTCCAGCGACCCGCGCTACAACCTCGGGTCGGTGGCGGCGCCGGTCTCGCTCGTCGACACCAACTTCGACAACTTCTTCGACCTGGCGGTGGTGGGCGACACCGACGGCCAGCTCTTCTCCATCGACATGCTCAACCCCGGCACGCTCTCGGGGTCGCCGTCGCTGGTGAGCAACTGGTACGGCGGCATGACCTTCCAGCAGTTCAAGGGCGGGGCCATGTCGCAGCGGCAACCCTTCTTCACCATGGCCGGCGCGCGCGTCTTCGACGACTCCAAGGGCGGGACCCGCGTCTACCTGGGCGGCGGCGACCGCGACCAGATCAAGGTCCGCGACACCGACACCGCCGACGGCGGCACCTGCACCCTCGACAACCTGCGCGGCTGCATCCGCAACAACTGCACCGTCGACGTCAACCAGGCCATCTACCAGGTGGGCCAGACCGCCACCGGCTTCGAGGCGATGACCGGGCACTGGAACTACGCCCCCAACGGCACCGCGCTCGCCACCAACACCTTCACCTACGACGGCGGCGTGGCGGGCTCCGCGGGCTCCTGCTCCGACTACGCGCAGGTGAACGTCCAGTACCAAATCGACTGCAACGGCACCAAGCTCGCCGACCCCAACGACGGCGGCACCATCCTCTCCAACACGGTGTGGTGCGACTTCGACGGCGGCAACGACGGCGGCGAGGAGTGCATCGACACGCACGGCAAGGACGAGACGCTCAGCGTCGCCTTCACCAACTTCTCCACCATCAAGAACAGCGAGTTCTACTCCGTCAAGATCTTCGACGCGCCCAACTACACCAACCGGCCGCGCATGACCAACACGACCACGCAGTCCACCTACAACAGCAACACCCTGACCCAGACCAACCTCACCGACGTCTCCACCGACGCGGGCATCTCCTCGAGCGCGGCCGGCTGGTACCTCAAGCAGACCAACGACCTCAACGAGAAGACCGCCAGCGCGGCGCTGCTGCTGGGCGGCTGCGTGGCCTGGAACACCGAGGTGCCCAGCGTCATCTTCTCGGGCATCGGCGCCGACGGCGGGACCGTCTGCAAGGGCGGCACCATCCCCGCCGACACCGCCTATCTCTACCAGGCCAACGACGACACCGGCCTGATCCAGTGCGGCCTGACCGGCTCCAACACCCAGCTGGCCACGGCCCGCTTCCAGCAGCGCTCGGTGACGGTGACGCCGCAGCAGCCGACGCCGGTGGTCTCGCTCAACGCCAAGACGGGGCAGGCCGGCTACAGCGGCGTCTCGCTGGAGCCGGGCGGCAAGATCCCGCTGCAGATCTCGGTGGGCGCGGCCTCGGTGCAGGGCGACGTCAGCTGGCTCGACGTCTCGCGAACGCTGCACAACTGCCGGCATCCAGCGGACGGCGGCACCCCCGTCTGCAACTAACCTTCTAGCGGCGCGCCCGGGCCGCAACGCCGAAGTGGCGGTGCAGCCAGCTCTTCAGGATCTCGAAGTCGAACGGCTTCTGCAGGGAGAGCGCCCAGGGCAGGTCGGTGCTGGCGGTGAGCCGCGGCGCCGAGCTGATCAGCACCACCGGCACCTTGCGCAGGGCAGGGGCCGTGCGCATGGCGCGGAAGAGCTCGGCGCCGCTCATCAGCGGCATCATCTGGTCGGTGATGACCGCGTCGGGCGCCTGCTCCCGCATCAGCTCGAGCGCCTGCTCTCCGTCGGAGGCGGTGAGCACGCGGTAGCCCTCGTCGGCGAGGAGCAGGCGCAACACCTCGACGATGCCATACTCGTCGTCGACCACCAGGAGGGTCTTCACGTCGCCTGGCCCTTGCGGCGCTTCTCCCGGCGGCCCGCTCCGAAGGCAGGGCCGACCGCGAGCCCGCGATCGCCGATGGTCAGCTCGCGGACCTTCTGGTCGTGCGCGCTCTCCCGCGTCTTGATCACGGCGATGGCCCGCCGCAGCTCGGAGTCTTTCTCCAGCTGGCGCAGCAGGATGATGTTCTCCGCCACCACGCCGGGCAGTCCGCGCAGCGGCAGCCGGATCTGGGGCTCGATGTATTCCCGCGTCTCGCCGGTGAGGAGGGTGGTGACGCCGCGGCCGCGCAGCTCGTTGGTGAGCGCCTTGAAGAAGTGAGTGAGGCGGTCGGGCCGCTGCAGCGACTCCTCGAAGCCGGCCAGGCCGTCGATGACCAGGCGCCGCACCTTGCTCTTTTCCACGCGCTCGAGGAGCCGCTCGGCGAGGGCGTCCATGATCAGCTCGCCGGCGGGTTGCCAGATGACTTCGAAGCCCTTCCCCTCGCGCCCGGTGAGCTTCAGGCCCAGCGCGTCGCCCTTGCCGAGCAGGCGCGCGGGCGCCTCGAAGAAGCCGAAGTAGAGCGAGGGTTCCTGGCGGGCGAAGCCTCCGGCGAGGAAGTGCAGCCCGAGCATGGTCTTGCCGGTGCCCGAGGCGCCCAGCACCAGCGTGGTGGTCCCCTCGGTGAGGCCGCCGCCGGTCATCCGGTCGAGCCCGGCGACGCCGGTGCTCATCCGATCCCTGCTGACGGCCGGCGCGCGCGTCGGCTGCGCCAGCCGCGCCTCCAGCCGGGGATAGAGCCGGATGCCGTCCTCGTCGATCTCGAAGAAGTGGACGCCGCGCAGGTACGGCCCGCCGCGGAACTTGGTCACCAACAGCTCGCGCACCGACCGCACGCCTTCGAGGTGGTCGCGCAGCTCGAAGAGGCCGTCCACCATGGTCCGCGCCGGGTAGCCGATGTCCTCGGCGCTGCTGTCGGTGAGCAGCACCGCGGTGCAGCCGGTGAACTCGAGCAGCACGTTGAGCTCGTGGACGAACTGCTTGAAGTCGGTGTGCGAGGCGGCGAAGGCGCCCACCCGCGCCAGGCCGTCGATGACCAGGAGGGTCGCCTGGTGCCGCTTGATCAACCTGGCGACCAGGGTGAGCAGGCCCTTGAGGCTGTCCTTGCGCAGGGCCGGGTAGGCGCTCACGTAGTGCAGCGATTCGGAGATGACCTGCGGGTCGAAGAAGCGCATCTGCCGCAGGTGGGACATCATGCGGCCGTGCGACTCGGAGAGCGCGGTGACGTAGAGCGCCTGCCCGCCCCCGGCGACGTGATGGAAGCAGAGCTGGTTGCCGAGGATGGTCTTGCCCGCGCCCGGCGTGCCCGCGACCACGTAGCTGCCGCCCCGCATCAACCCTCCATGGAGCACGACGTCCAGCTCGGGGATTCCGGTGGTGAGGCGGGGAGGCGGCGCGGGGACCTTGGGGGGCGTCACTTCGGCACCTCTCTGGCGGTACGCCGTACCGGCGCCTTGCGGGGCAGCTGCAGGGTGAAGATGGAGCCTTCTCCGGGAGCGCTCGTCAAGTCGATGGTTCCGCCCATCGCCTGCGTCATCCTCCGCACCAGCCACAGCCCGATGCCCAGGCTGGTGCCCTGCTCGAGGGGCGCCGCCCGCTCGAACTTGTCGAAGATGCGCTGGTGATCGCGCTGGGCGATGCCGATGCCGCGGTCGGCGATGCGGAAGCGGACGGCGGCCGCGGTGCCGCGCAGCGAGAGGGAGATGGGCCGCCCGTGGCCGTACTTCATCGCGTTGGAGAGGAGATTCGAGAACACCTGGTCGAGGAGGTCGCGGTCCCACCGGCCCTTCACCGGACCCGGATCGCGGAAGTCGACCTGGCAGCGGCGCCAGGCGAGCTCGTCGGCGTTGCGGGCGAGGACTTCCCGCAGCACCGCGGCGGCGTCGACCGTCTCCAGCTTGAGGGGAAAGGCGCCCCCGCCCAGCCGCGAGCTGTCGAGCATGCGCCGGTTGAGGGCGATCAGCCGCGAGATCTGGAAGTCCATGGCGCCGAGGCGGGGCAAGAGCGGCGCGCCGTCCAGCATGGCGCGCACCTGGAGCGCGAGCGCGCCCAGCGAGTTGCCCAGCTCGTGGGCGGCGGCCGCGAAGACGTCGTCGCGCAGGACCACGGCGTGCTGCAGCCGGGCCTGGGCGCGGGCGCGAGCGACGGCGGCAGCGGCCTGCGCTGCGAGGACCTCGCACATCCACTCGAGCGCGGGGGGCGGCAGGAGGCCGGGGAGGAGGGCGAGGGCGCCGAAGCACTCGCCGCCGTGCTCCAGCAGGGCGAGGCGGATCGGGCCTTCCTTGCCCGCGGCCGGTTTGCGGGTGGGCCGCTCCAGCAACGCCCTCACCTGACCGGCCAGGCCCCCCGGCGTCGCGGGCGGGCCGGCTGCGTCGGCCTGTGACGCCTGCGAAAGACGCACGGCTCCCCCTTCTTCGCGGAGGAAGATCCAGCAGGCGCGGGCCAGGTGCCGCACGGCGAGGAGCGCCACCTGCTCGAGGCTGCGGTCCTCGTCCAGCGCGCCCGTGAAGGCGCGCAGCAGGGACTCGAGGAAGTCCAGCCGCAGGCGGAGATCCTCCTCCGCCGCGGCGCGATCGCGCCTCACCGCCGGGCCGCGGGCGCGCAGCTCACGCGGCGGAATCCACCGGCAAGAGCCCGAGGCTGGCGGCCAGCCGCACCAGGTCGACGGCGGAGTGCGCGTCCAGCTTGTGCAGGATGCGCGCGCGGTGGGTCTCGACCGTGCGCCGGCTGATCTGCAGCTGCTCCGCGATCTGCGCGGTGACGACGCCGGCCACGGTCAGGTCGAAGACCTCCCGCTCCCGGCGGGTCAGCTTGACCAGCGGCGATCCGCCGTCGGCGGGCCCGGCGGAGAGGGAGGGCGAGAGATAGTGCTGCCGGTTGGCCACGGCGCGGATGGCGACCAGCAGCTCCTGCCCGGGCTGGTCCTTGGTGGCGTAGCCGAGAAAGCCCGCCTCCAGCGCCAGCGCGACGTGCCGCTGGTCGCGCAGCATGGTGAGGGCGAGGATCCGCTGCCGGGGACGCAGCTGGAGGAGCTTGCGCCCGACCTCGAGGCCGCTCACTCCGGGAAGGGAGAGGTCGAGCACCACCACGTCGGGCGCGGTGGCGGCGATCACCTGGTAGGCCTCGCCGGCGTCCGAGGCTTCGGCCACGACCTTGAAGTCGGGCTGGCTGGCGAGCAGCGCCAGGACGCCTTCGCGGAAGAGCCGGTGATCGTCGATGAGGGCCAGGGTCGTCAGCATATCCATCCAGGTGTTCGTGCGCGGCCGGAGCCGCGCCGGAACGGCCAGCATGCGCGCTTTTGGTCCGGAGAGGAAGGGTCCGAAAAGTTGGAGGCCACCCGGCCGCATGAAAGAGTCGCCCCGTGTCCTGCAGCGCCAACCAGCTGGTCGCCCTCTCGCTGCTCGCAGCGTGCGCTCCCTTGCGACGGTCGGTGCCGCCGGCCGACCCCTGGAGGGCGGCAGCGGTGCTGGAGCGGCCCAACCTCGAGCCGGCGCGGTCCAGCCCCGCGGCCAAGGCTCCGCCGGTCGAGGACGCGAGGTTGCGCACGGCGGTGACCCTGCGGTCGGACGCGACCGAGCTGCGCACGCTCCTCCTCGGCCTCTCCCGCCAGAGCGGCCTCAACATGAACCTCGCCACCGAGGTGCGGGGCACGGTCTCGGCCAACTTCAGCAACCTGCCGGTCTCGACGGCGCTGACCCAGCTGCCCAAGCCGCTCGGCTTCACCTGGAAGGTCAGCGACGACGTCGTCTACGTCTACCGGCAGGAGGTGGAGACGCAGATCTTCAAGATCGACTACCTTAGCTCTTCGCGGCGGGGCATGACCCGCGCCACTTCCAGCGATCGCACGCTGAGCGCGAACACGGGCGGGACGCAGATCACCACGCTGGGCGGGGGCGGCCTGCAGCAGCCCTCCGGGGCGCAGCAGCCCGGCGCGGCCGGCGGAAACCTTTCGCAGGAGAGCAGCAGCGACGTCGCCGTCTACTGGCAGGCCAACTTCTGGTCGTCGCTGCAGGACGGTTTGGCCGCGCTGGTGTTCGCGCGGCTCTCTCATCGCGCCGCGCTTCCACGGCGACGTCTCTAAGCCGCGCTTCGAGTTCGACTACCAGACCCGCGACCCGCTCGCCCCGGAAGACCCGCGCCGGCCGGGGCAGCCATGACCGGCTCCCTGCGCGGATTCGCGGCGCTCTCGTTCGCGGCGGCGCTCTTGGCAGTGGCGCTCCTCGCCGCGGCGCTGCAGGCACCCCCGGCCTCGCGCAGGGCGAGGGCCGAGCGGCGCGCCTTCGCGCTGCAGCAACGGCTCGAGAACGACCAGCGCGAGGCCGCCGCGGCAGCAGAGGCGGCACCGGCCGTCGAGGCCAGCCTGAAGCGCCTCGAGGCGTCGGTGCCTTCCCAGCGCGCCGACGTCGAGCTGGTCGACCAGCTGCGGGAGGCCGCGCGGCTGGCCGGCGCTACCCGGGTGTCGATCGCGCCCGAGGGCGGATGGTGGCCTCGACCTCGACGGGACAGAAGGCGCGGCCCACCGCCCGCGAGCCGGCGGAGCTGCAGACCGAGAGGGTGACGCTGACGGCGGAGGGCCGCTACGCCGCCTTCGTCGCCCTGCTGGGCGAGCTCTCGCGGCTGCCGCGCCTGGAGACGGTGGAGAACGTCTCCCTGGTGCGCCAGCCGCCGGGCCTCGCCATGACCCTGACGCTGCGGACGGCGCACTGGTGAAGGCCGCTCTCGCCGCGCTCGTCCTCGCCTCCTGCGCCGAGCCCGCGCGCCCGGTCGCCGTCCCGCGCCAGCCTCCGCCGGCGGTGAAGCTGGAGAAGCCCCGCGCGGCGCCGCTGCCCGGTCTGCTGCGCGATCCGTTCCTCACTCCCGCCGAGGAGTCCCCGCTCGCGCCCGCCGAGAAGAGCAGGCCCGCGCCCAGGGCCGCTCCGCTGCACCTCGAGGCGCTGGTGGTCCCGCCCGACGGACGCGGCAAGTGGCCATCTTCAACGGCCGCCCCTACGCCGAAGGAGAGCGCGTCGGCGAGGAGGTGCTGCAGACCATCGCGGTCGACCGCATCGTGCTCATCTCGGCCGCGGGCGCGCGGCGCACGGTGCGCTTCGACGACGCCAGGTCGCCGCAGCGCTGAGCGAAGGCCGCTAATGCCGGCAGGCACCGCCTTCGGCGCTGGTGCTGCTGCAGGATCCGTTGGTGCAGCACTGGTCGTCGCCGCAGGCGTTGCCGCAGGCTCCGCAGTTGTTCCGGTCGTCGCTCAAGTAGACGCAGACGTTCGAGCAGAGGTCGCCGTCGCAGGCGCCGCAGCGGCCGGAGGTGCAGGTCTGGCTGGCCGCGCAGGCATGGCCGCAGGCTCCGCAGTTGTAGTTGTCTTCGCTCAGGTTCGCGCACTGGTCCTTGCATTGCGTGTCCTGGGGAGGGCAGGCGGCGCAAACTCCGCCGGAGCACACCTGGTTGTCCGCGCAGGAGACGTCGCAGGAGCCGCAGTGGTTGGCGTCGTTCGTCAGGTTGAAGCAGGTCTCGCCGCACAGCGAGCTGCCCGCGCAGCATTCGCCGTTCTCGCCGACGACGGTTCCGCCGCCGTCGGGCACGCCGCCGTCCACTTCGCCGCCGTCCGGCAGGCCGCCGTCCATTTCGCCGGTCCCGCCGTCCTGGCTGGTCGCGCCGCAGCTGGTGGCGCTGACCCGGTTGGTGTCGAGCGTGACCGCGCCATTGCGGGCAAGCGCCCGGCCGTCGAGCGACGCGCCGGTCTGGACGGCGATGCTGGTGAGGGCGAGGATGCTGCCCGCGAAGGTGCTGCCGGTCCCGACGGTGGCCGAGCTTCCCACCTGCCAATAGATGTTGCAGGGGCTGGCGCCGTTGATGAAGCGGACCGAGGCGCCGCTGGCGACCGTCAGCTTGCTCCCGATCTGGAAGACGAAGGAGGCGTCGGATTGGCCCTCGCCGTCCAGCACCAGCGCGCCCGTCAGCTGCGCCTCCGAGGTGAAGCAGTAGACGCCCGAGGTGAGGGTCTTGCCGCCGAGGTCCTGCCCGGTCAGCGGGACATTGCAGTTCCAGCCCGCCAGGTTGTCATAGGCCGCACCCAGGTCGTTCTGCGCCTGCAGGGCCACGGCATCGGCGGTGTGGATGGTGCCCGCCGTCAGTCCCGGCGGGAACCCGGTGACGGCGCTTCCGGGAGAGACGCCGACGTCGGCGTCGAGGACGGAGGGCCCGGCGTTGGTGACCGTGGTCCCCGCCAGCGCGGCGAAGTTCTGGGCGGTTCCCAGAAGGGGCGAGGTGACGACCGCACGGTTCTTCGCATGACGATCGCGGCTGGGCGCGAGCCCACTGCCACAGGCAACGGCGATTGCCACGCAGGAGACGACAAACACCAGCCGGCGAAGTGAAGGACTCGAGCGGTTCATGTCTAGCCTGCTTTTCTGACCAGAGGGCAACCCAGCGTTGGTCTACGCAAGCCTACGGTCAGCATGGCGCCTTCTGTCTGGCACTGAACACCTGTTGTTTTTGGGCTTTGTTTTCGGGCGCCTTTTCAATGCCTGCCGAAAGCAAAGGCCCGGCACTCGCTCCGAGCGCCGGGCCTTTTTTTGAATGAGAGCGGAAGGAATCGAACCTTCAACCTATGGATTAAGAGTCCATTGCTCTGCCAATTGAGCTACGCTCCCTCAGTGCCGCAGGCCCCGGCTGGAGGCCGTCCTTCGCGGGCCGCGCTGTGTACCCGTTCCGCGCGCGGCCTGTCAAGCGAGTTGGGGTGGCTGACGGGACTCGAACCCGCAACACCTGGAGTCACAGTCCAGTGATCTACCATTGATCTACAGCCACCAGAGATGATGCCCGGCTTCGGGCGGGCGCAATTTACACAAGCCTCCACCCCTGCGCTACTGTCATTTGGCGGCCACGCGCCCATAGCTCAGTTGGATAGAGCGCCAGCCTTCTAAGCTGGATGTCGCAGGTTCGATTCCTGCTGGGCGCGCCACTTGCCGCGCTCCGGGCCGCTGAAGTCGGGGCGAGAGGATTCGAACCTCCGACCTCCTGCACCCAAGGCAGGCGCGCTACCAGGCTGCGCTACGCCCCGCTGAAGCGGCGACGGGAACTACACTGTTTGCTTCGGGGGCGCAAGCATCCGGTGCTGCTAGAGCGCGCCGTCGCGGGCCAGCCGCTCCAGCAGCGGCTGCAGCGAGGCGAGGGCGCGGCCGCGGTGGCTGAGCCGGTTCTTCTCGGCGGATTCCAGCTCCGCCAGCGTCCGGCCCGGGGTCTCGCGCGGGAGGAAGAGCGGGTCGTAGCCGAAGCCGTTCTCCCCGCGCGGCTCCCTGGCGATGCTGCCGTCGACGCGGCCCTCGGCACGGAAGATCTGCCGCCCGCCCGGCGCGCTCAGCGCCACCGCGCAGAAGAAGTGCGCGCCCCGCCGCCCTTCCGGCACCGACTTGAGCGCCTCGATCAACTTCGCGCGGCGCGCCAGGTCGCCGTCGGCGTAGCGGGCGCTGCGGACCCCGGGCCCGCCGCCCAGCGCGTCGACGCACAGCCCGCTGTCGTCGCCCAGCGTCCACAGGCCGCTCTGCCCGGCACACTCGGTCGCCTTGGCGGCGGCGTTGTCGTGGAAGGTGACGCCGTTCTCGTCGGGAGAGGGCAGGGCGGCTTCCTTCAGGGAGAGCAGCTCGAAGCCGAGCGGCGCCAGGATCTCGCGCACCTCGACCATCTTCCCCGCGTTGGAGGTCGCCACCAGCAGCTTCACTGGATCACCGTCGGGCTCACTTCCTGAACGCCTCCTGCAAGGCGGCCAGCTGCTTCTGGTGCAACTCGCGCAGGCCCTTCTGCGCCAGCTCGATCATGGCGGCCAGCTGCGCGGGGGTGAAGGGCTTCTTCTCGGCGGTGCCCTGCACCTCGAGCAGCTCTCCGGCGGCGTTGCCGACCACGTTGAGATCCACCTCGGCGCCGAAGTCCTCCTCGTAGTCGAGATCGAGGAGCGGCTGCCCGGCGATGATGCCGATGCTGACCGCCGCCACCGGCGCCCGCAGCGCCTTCTCGCGCTGCATCCGCTTGAGGGCGATGCCGAGCGCGACGTAGGCGCCGGTGATGGCGGCCGTGCGGGTGCCGCCGTCGGCCTGGAGCACGTCGCAGTCGATGAGCACCTGCCGCTCGCCCATGATCTGCGAATCGATGGCAGCCCGCAGGCTGCGGCCGATGAGCCGCTGGATCTCCTGCGTGCGCCCGCTCTGCTTGCCCTTGGCGGCCTCGCGGTCGCTGCGGGTGTGGGTCGCGCGCGGGAGCATGCCGTACTCGGCGGTCACCCAGCCGCGGCCGGAGCCCTTGACGTGGCTGGGCACGCGCTCCTCGGCGCTGGCGGTGCAGAGGACGCGGGTGCGGCCGAAGCTGCAGAGGACGCTGCCCTCGGCGTGCTCGGTGAAGTTGGGGACGAGCGTGACGGTGCGGAGCTGGTCGTTTCCGCGATCTTTTCGGGGCATGGGGGGAAGCGACTTACCGCGTCCCGCCGGGAGACGCAACGACGCCGGCCGCCTGCACGGGCAGCGTCTCGACCGCGGGGGCGGCGGCGGCCCCGGCTGGCAGCGCGGCCTTGGCAGCCTCCACTGGCGGCGCGGCCTCGACCGGCGGCTCTTGCTGCTGCGTGCGGGCCTGTGCGAAGAGCCGCCGCGCCAGCACCTTGTCGGCGAAGTCCCGCACCGCCCCTGCCAGGGCCGTCGCCACCTTCAGCTGGTACTTCTCCTTGCCGAGCAGCCGGCCTTCCTGCGGGTGCGAGATGAACCCGATCTCCACCAGCACCGACGGCATCCGCGTTCCCGAGAGCACCAGGAAGGGCGCCTGCCGCACGCCGCGCGAGGTCGCCAAGGTGCCGCGGACGACGGAGTTCTGCACCAGCCGCGCCAGCGCCGCCGAGTCGTTGCGCGCCTGCCCGAGCGCGAGGTCGTTGAGGATGCCTTCCACCGCGCTGGCCGCCTTGGGCAGCGGCACCGATTCGGGGCCGCCGTTCTCCAGCTCGGCGAGCAGCTTCGCCTCGGCGTCGGTGGGGTCGGGCGAGAGAAAGTAGGTCTCGACGCCGCGGGTGACCTTGCGGTCCTCGCGGCTCTCCATCGCGTTGCAGTGGATGGAGAGGAAGAGGTCGGCGCCGGCGTCGTTGGCGACGCGGGCGCGTTCGGCGAGCGAGACGTCGTCGTCGTTCTCGCGGGTGAGGACCACGGTGGCGCCGGCCGCCTCGAGCAGCTCCTTGGTCTTCTGGGCGACGGCGAGGGCGACGTCCTTTTCGACCAGCCCGCCGCGCCCGTGGGCGCCGTCGTGGGGAAACTTGCCGCCGTGACCGGGGTCGAGGACGACCACCAGCGCCCCCTGCTCCGCGCGGGCGGGGAGGGCGAGCAGGCAGGCGCATGCTGCGGCGAGGACCAGGCGCACGAGGGTCAGTTTAGCAGACGAGAAGGGTGGGCAGGAACGGGTCAGAGCGATTCGCCTTTGAGGGCGTCCCTCATCTTGCGGGCGGTCTCGGGGCTGAAGACCGAGAGCACCCAGTAGACGAGGCCGACCACGAGCAGGACCTTGAGCGCCAGCCAGGCCAGGGAGAGGAGGAGCCCGACGATTCCGCCGGCGACGCCGAAGACGATCCGGATGGCGACGTAGCCGAGCAGGGAGACGAGGGCGACGGCGGCGAAGGTGCGCATGGCTCCTCAACGCGCGGCGGCAGGGGAAATTTCACCCCGCACGTCGACGCCCGGTGGAGAAGACCTGGCCCGCACCACCTCGCCGATGACGGCGGCGGGCGCGCCGGCGCTGGCGAGCGCGCGCAGGATCTTCGGGACGTCCCTGGCGGCGACCGCGGCCAACATCCCGCCGTTGGTCTGCGCGTCGGCGAGGAGGAGGCGGTCGGCGTGGGACATGCCGTCCGGAAAGGTCGCGCGCTCCGAGACGAACTCGAGGTTCGACCGGGTGCCTCCGGGCACCACGCCCTCTTGCGCCAGCGCCCGGACCTGCGGCAGCACGGGCAGCGCCGAGGCGTCGAGGTGCGCCCGCGCCTTGGCGCCGCGCATCGCCGAGTCGAGGTGGCCCAGGAGGCCGAAGCCGGTGACGTCGGTGAGCGCGTGCACCGACTTCCAGTGCCGGGCGTAGACCTCGCCGGCGGCGCGGTTGAGCTCCTTCATCTGCCGGGTCGCGGCCTGGATCAACTCCTTCGAGGCGACGCCCTTCTTGATCGCCGAGACGGCGATGCCGGTGCCGAGCGCCTTCCCGAGGAGGAGCACGTCGCCCGGCCTGGCGCGCCCGTTGCGCAGCACCCGGCGCGGGTCGACGAGGCCGGTGACGGCGAGGCCGTACTTGGGCTCGAGGTCGTCGATGCTGTGCCCGCCGACGATGGGGCAGCCGGCCTCCTGCGCCTTGAGCGCGCCGCCGGCGAGGACTTCGCCCAGCCACTCGAGGTGCGCGCGCGGCCAGCCGACGATGTTGAGCGCGTAGAGCGGCTTGCCGCCCATGGCGTAGACGTCGGAGAGCGAATTGGCGGCGGCGATGGCGCCGTAGTCGCGCGGGTCGTCGACCACCGGCGCGAAGAAGTCCAGCGTCGCCACCAGGCCGCGCCGGGCGTCCAGCTTCCAGACGGCGGCGTCGTCGCGCGTCTCGGTGCCGACCAGCAGCGACCGGGGGCGGGGCAGCACAGGCAGTTCGCGCAGGACCTGCGCGAGCTCCGCGGGGCGGAGCTTGCAGGCTCAACCCGACCCGTGGCTGAGCAGGGTGAGCCGCGGCGGCCTCGGGTGGCCGACCGATGGGGCGGCTCCGGGTGCTGGGTTAGACTTGCCGTCCAAAATGCGCCTCCTCCAGACTGAATCCTGCCGAGTCTATCCAGCCCGATGGGCCTTCGCCGCTCTCCTCTGCGGAGCCTGCTCTACCACGCCGGCCATCACGGTGGTGGCGACGCCCAACCCTCTGCCGGGCGACGGCAAGACCACGCTGACGGTGACCGCCACTCCCACCGAGGGCGGCGGCGCCACCGCCGGGGCCACCGTCCACTTCAAGGCCTCGCTGGGCAGCTGGGAAGGCGCCACCGGCACCGGCGATCTCATCGACGTGCAGAGCGACGGCAACGGCAAGGCCATCGCCACCATGAGCGCGCCGCGGCAGGGCTTTGGCCACCGCGGTGGACGCCGCCAACCACCCCATCGCCAACGCCTCGGTGCAGACGCTGGCCGAGGCGGGCACGCTCAGCTGGGCGCGGGACAACGCGGCCGTGCAGGAGTTCGTTTACACGGTGCGGCCCGACGACCCGCCGCCCAAGGACGTCTCGCCCTTCGACGGCAACGGCAAGGAGTTGGAGGTCTGCCCCGCGGCGTGCAACGCGGGCCCGTTCAGCGCCGGGTGCAACACCGGAGAGCCTTGCTACACCGACTCCAGCGGCGTCACCCACAATCCGCGCGACGGCATCGCCACGCTCATCGCGGCGGTGCCGGGCGTGAAGGGCTTCGACAACCAGGGCGAGCCGTTCGTGGACGTGAACGACAACGGGGTGCGCGACCCGGGCGAGCCGTTCATCGATCACAACGGCAACGGCAAGTACGACGGGCCGGACGGGTCCTTAAAAGACCACATGGTGTGGAAGTCGTTCCGGATGATCTGGAGCGGCCAGGCCTCGGTGAGCGCCACCGGCGCACCGCAGCGGGCCTACGATCCCGGGGCCATCGACTTCCCCTCGGAGGGCGCCAACCCCGACCCGGCCATCGGCGGCGGCGTCGCCTTCTGAAGCGGGCGGCGGCAGTCGCGCTGCTGGCGGGGCGGCGCTGGCGCACGACGTCCCGCATCCGCGGCGCGAGCTCTTGCGGCTTCAGGCGTCCGGCCTGCGGCTCTTCGTCGACTACGAGGTGGCCGCGGGCGAGCCGGCGCGGGCGCTGCGGCAGGCCTTCGACCGCGACCGGAGCTGCGCGCCCGGAAAAGGTCGACGAGCCCGCCTCGTCCACGGCGCTGCTCGGCGTCCGGGTGGAGCTGGTCGCAGACTGGCCCCCGAAAAATAAAAATTTTTCTTTCGAGCACTTCCTCAGCACCGCCCGCCAGGTCCGGCTCGACGACGAGGACCTCGGTGGCCACGTCCCCGTGACGGTGGCCTGCCAAGGGTGCCGTATCGCCGAGGCCAGCTCCGGGCTGGCGGAGGGGAACCTGGTCCGCGGCGCCAGCACGCCCCTGCAGCTGTCGGTGAAGTCCTAGAACTGCCGCAAGTAGCCGCGCTGGATGAGCATGAGGAGCTTCTGCGAGACCTCGAGGTCTGACCCCGAGGCGCGGTCGAGCACCGCCTGCACCACCCCGTAGTTGTGCACCAGCTGCACCAGGTCCACCTCGTCGCCCTGCAGGTCGCGCAGCCTGGGCGTCAGCGGCATGGCGATGCCGATGGCGGCGGTCGGCAGCGGCAGGTTGCCCCGGGTGAGCTCGTCGGACTGGTGCATCGCCTCCATCACCAGCTGCTCGGTGCCCTCGGCGATCTCGCTCGGCATCGACGGCATCTCGCCCTCGTGGGGCACGAACTCGAAGCCGCCCTGCGTCCACCCCACCATGCGGAAGAGCGCCTTCTTGGGGAGCAGCGTCGGGTCGGCGTCGATGACCGCGCTGACGACCTTCCCGGCGCGCAGGTGCACCCGCCCGCCGCGGTAGCCCTTGATGACGATGGCGCCGGTCTTCTTGGAGGTGCTCAGGAGCTGCAGCAGGTCGACCAGCGGCACTTCCTCCAGCCGCCCCTGCACCGCGGTGCGCCCGCCGCTCTTCTTCTCCTGCGCCGCCGCCGTCCGCTCCAGGTTCTGCTGCGCCGCCTTGGGGTCGACCACCGGCGCGCCCACCGCCCGCGTCACGCTCACCAGCTTGAGGATGCTGGTGCCGATGAGGATGCGGTCGCCCTCTTTCAGCCGCGCCCGCTTCACCTTCTCGCCGTTGACGAAAGTCCCGTTGGTGGAGCCCAGGTCGGCGATGGTGATCTGCCCGGGCGCGAGCGAGATCTTGGCGTGCTTGCGCGAGACCATGTCCTCGATGAGCACCATGTCGAGGTCGCTGGAGCGGCCGATGACCAGCTCGCCGGTCTCGCCCAGCGGATATTCGCCGCCCTGGTACTTGCCGCTGATGAAGCGCAGCGCGAAGGCGCGGTCGCTCATCGCCGTCCCCGGGCGAGCTTCAGGTACATGCCAGCGGTGCGGTGGGACGGCTCCATGCGCAGGACTTCTTCCCACTGCGCCACGGCCTCGTCCAGCTTCCCGCTGGCGTAGAGGGCCGTGCCCAGAGCCACCCGGGCTGGAAGGTAGGCCGGCGCGTGCTGGACCGCGAGGCGGAACTCGGCCAGCGCGCCGTCGGCGTCGCCCGACTCGCGCAGCGCCGCCGCCAGCTTGAGCCGCAGGTCGATGAAGGTCGGGCAAAGCGCCAGCGCGCGGCGGAACTCGGCGGCGGCGTCGTTGGGGCGGCGCACCGAGACATAGCCGTCGCCGACCGCGGCGTGGAGGTTGGCGATCTTGCCCTTGCTGAAGTTGTCGATGGGCTCGTCGCCGTTGGGATCGCGCGGCTGCCGGCTGCGCGCCCGCGCCACCGCGTCGCCGTAGACTTGCTGGGCCCGCTCGTACTGGCCCAGGTCGTTGCAGACGATGGCGAGGTTGAGCGCCGCCTCGACGTAGCCGGGGTTGATCTCCAGCGCCGTCTGGAAGGCGGCCTGCGCCGACTCGAACTCGCCGAGGTGGTGGTAGATGACGCCCAGCATGTGGTGGACGTCGGCGAAGGCCTTGCCCTTGGCCACCACCTGCTCGAGGTGCCCGGCAGCGAGGGAATAGTCGCCCCGCTGGAAGTGCTCCTTGCCGAGGGCGACCAGCTCCCTCACTTGGTCGTCCATTTTCTCCCTCACCTGGAGGAGGAGCGTATCACTTCTGCGGTGCGGGCAGCGACTTGAGCTCCGCCTCGGCGTACTGGTGGTGCGGGTCGGAGGCCGGAGTCTCTTGCACCAGCCGCTGCAACACCTCGCGCTGGGCCTGGGCATCGTTGGCGAGCTGGTAGGCGACGGCGGCGCGCCAGAGCGAATCGCTGCGCAGCCGGCCGTTGTCGAGGTCGCCGTAGTTGTCCGCCAGCGAGACCAGCCGGCCGGCGGCGCCCTTCCAGGCCTTCTTCTTCCAGTAGAACCCCGCCACGTAGCGGTCGTGGGCCGCCAGCCGCTCGCGGCACTCGTTGGCGAGGTCCCGGGCGCGGGTCACGTACTCGCTCTTGGGATAGGCGGTGATGAAGCGCTGGAGCGCGTCGACCGCCTGCTTCACCGGGCCCTGGTCCTTCTCGTAGCTGGGCGGGAGGATGAACCAGTCGGAGGGCTTGTCCTCGAAGTTGGCGAGCCCGACGCGGAAGGCGGCGTAGTCCGCCTTGGGATGCGAAGGGTGGCTCTTGACGAAGTCCTGGTACGCCGTCGCCGCCGAGGCGAAGTCGTCGCGCTCGAAGGCCATGTCGGCGACGGCGAGGTCGGCCAGGGCGGCGAACTGCGAGTAGGGGAAGTTGTTGCGCACCGCCTCGAAGTAGCGCGCGGCCTCGAGGTAGTTCTTGTCCTTCTTCTCGGAGATGCCCTTGTCGTACGCCTTGGCCGCGTCGGAGGCGGCGGCGCCGGTGATGGGCTTGGTCAGGTCGACGCTGTCCTTGCCCGACGCGCAGGCGCAGACGAGGGCGACGCTCAACAACAGGCTAGGGTTCCTCATCGCCATCCCACTCCATCGAAAGCGCCCTGGCCGCCGCTGCCGGCCCATGTCCCTTCGCGATCAACCCCCGCAGGAGGCGCCGCTTCTCGGCGTCGTCCCGCGGCGTCCTGCCCCGCAGCTTCCGCCGCAGCGCCTGGACCGCCAGCGCGTCGTCGCCCGCCGTGCCCCTGGCCTCGGCCACCGCGGCCGCTGCCTCTTCCTGCCCGATGCCCTGCGACTCGAGCCTGCGCGCCGCCAGCCGGGGACCTTCTCCCCGCTCGAGGAGCGTGCGGGCGCGGCTGCGGGCCACCTCGCGGTCGTCCATGTAACCCAGCTCGCGCAGCCGCGCCAGCGCCGCCTTGCGGTCGTCGGCGGAAATCCTGGCGCGGGTCAAGGCCCGATCCAGCTCCAGCGCGGTCCGCGAGCGCACCGCCAGCAGCTGGAGGGCCTTCTCGACGGCGGTCACGGCGCGGTCAGAAGCGCTCGATCTGGAAGTCGTCGTCCGCGGCCGGCGTCTCGGTCTTGGCCGGCGCCGGAGCGGAGGTCGGCTTGAGCTTGCCCAGCGCGACGCCCGCCACCGGCTTGGTCCCGCCGGCCGGCGTGGTCCGGGGCGGCGCCGCGCGGGGGGCGGCGGCCTTGGCCTGCTGTCCCCCGCCGGGCTGCTGGATCTCGTCCTTGCCGCCGTCGAAGCTGTCCCACGACGAGTCGCTGGTGGCGCTGATCCCCGAGACGCGCAGCGCGAAGTCGTCGGGGTTGGAGCACTGCCGCAGCGCCTCCTCGTAGGTGATGACGGCCTGCTTGAGGAGCACCATCAGGGACTGGTCGAAGGTCTGCATCCCGTAGGTGGTGTAGCTCTGCGAGATCGCCTGGCTGATCTCCTTGGTGCGGTCCTTGTCCTCGATCATCTCGCGGACGCGCGAGTTCACCACCAGGACTTCGACCGCGGCCACGCGCCCCTTGCCGTCGGCGCGCGGCACCAGCCGCTGCGAGACCACGCCGCGCAGCACCGAGCCCAGCTGCAGCCGGATCTGCTTCTGCTGGTGGGGCGGGAAGGCGGAGACGATGCGGGCGATGGTCTCGGTGGCGTCGAGCGTGTGCAGGGTGGAGAGCACCAGGTGGCCGGTCTCGGCGGCGGTGAGCGCCGTCTCGATGGTCTCGTGGTCGCGCATTTCGCCGACGAGGATGACGTCGGGGTCCTGACGCAGCGAGGACTTGAGGGCCTGGGCGAAGCTGAGGGTGTCGACCCCGACCTCGCGCTGGTTCACGATCGACCGCTTGTCGCGGATGAGGAACTCGATCGGGTCCTCGATGGTCATGATGTGGCAGGTCTCGTTCGAGTTGATGTGGTCGACCATGGCCGCGAGCGTGGTCGACTTGCCCGAGCCGGTGGTGCCGGTGACGAGGATGAGGCCGCGCTGCTCGCCGGCGATCTTCTCGAGGATCTTGGGCAGGAGCAGCTGCTCGATGCTGAGGATCTTGAAGGGGATCACCCGCAGCACCACGCCGATGGTGCCGCGCTGCTGGAAGACGTTGACGCGGAAGCGCCCCAGTCCGGGCACGCCGTACGCCAGGTCCAGCTCGTTCTGCGCCTTGAACTTCTCCTTCTGGTAGTCGTTCATGATCCCGAACCCCATCCGCGAGATCTCCTCGGGCGGAAGGCGGCGGGCGTCCTTGAGCGGCACCAGCGAGCCGTCGACGCGGAACATGGGCGGGAGGCCCGCCTTGAGGTGGATGTCCGAGGCGCCGCCCCTCAACGCGACCTGCAGGATTTCGTTGAGCTCCATCCGGCGAAGGTATCACGCGGCGCGCGGGCTTCCCAAGGTCCCTGCGGTGCCTACAGGAAGAGGAAGTATCCGTTGAGGGCCACGAGAAGCCCGGTGCTGCCGAGGAGGACGCCGGCCCAGAGCAGGTAGCGCTTGCTGGAGAGGATGGTCACCGAGAGGAGGATGAGCGCGAGCGTGATCAGCTTGGCGCCCAGCTCGTACCGGAAGACCGCGCGGCCCGGCTCCTGGGCGGCCCGCTGCGAGACGTCCTCCTGCCGCTCCAGCTCCTGCACCCGGTAGAAGACCCGCTGCGTCTCGGCGTCGAAGTCGCGGATGCGCTCCTCGTAGCCGGTGAGCCGGAAGGCGTCCGCCTTCGCGTCGGGGTCGGTGCGGGACAGGCCGCGCCTGGCGAGGTCGAGCCGGATGCGGTCGCGGGCCAGCTCCAGCGAGGTCCGCTCGGTGAGCTTGGTCTGGTAGTAGGCCCACAGCTCCGCGCCCTGCCGCCGCGCCTCGGAGGCGGCCGACTTGAAGCTGGAGGCGGTCTCGCCCCGGTCGCCCTTGACGTTGCCGATGAAGCTGAGCGCGGTGGTGAGGATGATGGCGGCTACCGAGACGCGGTTCTTGAGCGCGTCGGTGAAGGCCTCGCGCTCGGCCAGCGCCATCGACTGCGCCTTCTGCTGCGCCAGCTCCTCGCGGAGCAGCAGCGTCTCCTCGGAGGGCTTCTGCGGCGTCGGGTCAGCGGGCATGCGCCGCCTCCGCGATGGCCGCGCGCAGGGCCGCGACCGAGACCTTTGCGTCGCGGGGCCGCTTCTGCACCACCGCCTCGCGCAGCCTGGCGAACTGCTCGTCGTACTCCTTCTCGGTCCAGTCGCCGG
>JAYWAJ010000313.1:0-4379 GCA_043782525.1 Deltaproteobacteria bacterium
ATTCCAGGAAAATCAGTGAATACTGGCATTCCTTCCAGCAGCAATGGTCGCAGGCGGCGACCCCCGGCCAGCTGCTTCTGGCGCGCTATCGGCAGGGGCTCGCCCTGCGCGACCTGCGCGCGCCCGACCTCGCCGCCGTCATGGGCGAGGTGACCCAGCGCTTTGCCCGCCTGCCCGAGGCGGAGAAGGCCTCGCCCCCCCTCCTCGACGCCGCCGCCCACGCGCGCTTCCTCGGCTTGGAGGGCAACTTCAATGACTTCATCGCCATTCATTTCAATTACACGCGCCAGTCCGACCTGGTCTACGTGCTGAAGATCAAGAACAACCGCATGACCCGCCTGGTGGCGCAGTACGGCGAGGTGATCAACCTCGGCAGCCCGCAGTGGAGCGAGGCGGCTTTCGAGCGCATCGGCGAGGCCTACCGCAACTTCAACAAGGGCCTGCTCGAAGCGCCCACGCCGCGCGGCCTCGATCCCGAGCAGCAGGAGCTGTACCGGAGCACTCTCGAGGCGCAGGCGCTGCCGCTCGAGGACAAGGCGACGGAGATGTTCACCAAGTCGATCCAGGTGTCGCAGAAGTCGGGCGTCTACTCGGAGTGGGTGCTCAAGGCGCAGGACTTCATGCGCGAGTACCAGCCCGACGCGTACGGCGAGGTGCACCAGCCGGGCTTCCTCGACAGCGAGCAGTCGCGCCCGGCGGCTCCCGACCTGGCGCCGTTGCCGGCCGCGGCTGGAAGCGGAGGGTATTGAGATGCGCAAGCTGGCCCTGCTGGTGAGCCTCGCTTGCGCCTGCGCCCACGCGCCGCCGCCCACGGCCGTGGCCCAGCCCGCGGTCAAGCCGGCGCCGCCCCGGCTCCTCGACCTGCCGCCTGCCCTCCTCTACAAGGAGTCGCGGGAGCTGATGGCGCAGGGAAACTGGGAGGGCGCACGGGAGCGCCTCGAGGCCTATCTCCAGCGCCAGCCCAGGAGCGCGCCGGCGCTGTTCGACGCCGGCTTCATCGCCGAGAAGCGCGGCGACGCGAAGGCCGCGCAGGACTTCTACCGGCGCGCTCTCGAGGACGACCCGGGCCAGGCGGGCGCGGCGCTCAACCTCGCGCGGCTCGACCAGCTCGACGACCAGCTGGCCGACGCCGAGCGCGTGCTCAAGGCGGCGCTGGGCAAGACCGGGCTGGCCTCGGGCGACCCCCGGCTCCTCGATGCGCTGGCCTCGGTGCTGCGCGCGGAGAAGAAACTGGACGAATCCGAAGCGGCCACCCGGGCGGTGCTGGTGCGCCATCCCCGGGACGCCGGGGCGTACCGCAACCTCGCCGCCGTCGAGGCGGACCGCGGGCACGTGCGGCTGGCGGAGTCGGCCTTGAACAACGCCCGCAAGCTCGACGACAGGGACGCGGGCATCCTCAACAGCCTCGGACTCCTCGCCATCAAGCGCGACGACCTCGCGGCGGCGCGCGCACTCTTCGAGCAGGCGGCGCAGCTCGACCCGGCCTTCGCGCCGGCCTTCGCCAACCTGGGCGCCTTGGCGCTCTCGTACCGCGACTATCCGGCGGCGGAGCGGGCGTACGGCAAGGCCGTGCAGCTCGACGGCTCGCGCTGGGACACCCGCCTCGCCCACGCCTGGGCGCTGGAAGGGCTGCGCAGATCGAAGGACGCCCGGGCCGAATACGAGAAGGTGTTGGCGCTGCGGCCCGGACAGGAGGACGCGCTCTACGGCAAGGCGCTGGCGCTCAAGGCCGAGAGCGACCTCCCCGGGGCGATGCAGGCCTTCAAGGAGTACGCGGCCCATGCGAAGGCGACGCACCTGAAGGAGGCGCAGTCGCAGATCGCGGCCATCGAAGTGCGGCTGAAGAACCCGCCCGCCGTCGCCAAGGCAGCCCCCGGGCGCGCCGCGGGTTCGGCGGAGGTCGACCTCTCGAAGCTGCCGCAAGGCGCGGACACCGGGCCCTCCGGCGAGACGCTGCCGGCGGAAGAAAGCGCGCCCGAAGCCCCGGCGCGGTCCACCGACAAGCCCGCCGAGAAGGTGCCGGCGGCCGGCAAGGACGGCGGGGTCCAGAACGCGCAGCCGACCCGCATCAATGCCGGCGCCCGATGACGAAAGTGGGGCAGACAGACAGGCGCCTGGACGATGGAACGCAGCGGCGAATGGTGATAGCGGCAAGAAAAGGAGGAACGGCGGTGCTCATCCGGTCGATTGTTCTGGCAATGTTGTTCGCCGTCCCGGCCCTGGCGCAGGACAAGGGCGGCAAGGTCATCCAGGAGGCGGACAAGGTGGTGATCCGCAAGCGCACGGTCATCGACTTCAACGACGTCACCGTGGAGGGCGAGCTCACCAAGCCCGAGGGCAGCTATTTGATGAACCGCAACAAGACCCGCTTCCAGTCGCTCATCCGGCTGCGCGACAACTTCAATCCGGAACTGCAGAAGTCCGCGGACAACCTCTAAGGGGTTCGCACCATGGCGAAGAAAGATCTACAGCTGGCGGCGAGGGCGGCGCCCGCAAGCCCGCCGGCGCGGCCGTCCGCGCTGGCCGCGAGCGTGGCCGACGCCGCGGCGGCGCAGCTGCTCATCTTCGACGAGCTGCCCGACGACGAGAAGCCGCGCCCCGACGACCGCGTGCTGCTGGTCGGCCTCGTCTGGGGCGGGTCGACGCTGGTGGAGCTGGAGCAGATCTGGAAGGGAGCGGACCTGCCGGTCAGCCGGCTCTTCGACCTGCCCAGCATCAAGCTGCCCCGCAACTTCCCCATCGTGAAGCACGACGGCGACGGCCACGTGCTCTCGCTGCCGGACGAGACGCACGCCGAAGTCCACCGGGCCGGGCAGGTGCAGCCGCTCTCGCAGGTGGGCCGCAAGATCGAGGCGCCCTTCCGCGGCTCCGCGCACACCGTCGGATCCGACGACCGCATCGTGGCCCGGATCACGCCCCAGCTCATGCTCATCGCCCGCTACGTGCGGGCGGCGCGGCAGCGCGACAAGTCGCTGCTCGAGCAGATCGACATTCCCTTCGCCGGCACGCTGCTGGTCGGGCTCTTGGCGCTCTTGCTCCTGCTCCTGATGGTGAGCATCACGCCGCGCAACGACGAATCGTACGCGGACGATCTCTCCCGCAACCAGCAGCGCTTCACCAAGTACCAGGTGAAGCCGCCGGAGCCGATCGACCAGCCCAGGTTCAAGGACCTGTCGGGGGCGAAGGAGGGTGAGAAGAGCAAGGGCGACGAGGGCAAGCTGGGCAAGGAGGAGGCGAAGAAGAAAGATGCCGCTCCCTCGAAGAAGGGCACCCCAGAGGTCGACCTCAACAAGAAGGACAAGGACCTCGCCAAGATCAAGAAGCTGGGGCTGATCGCCGCGCTCTCGAAGATGGGCGTGGCCGGCGGCGGGGCGGCCAGCAACGTGCTCGGTCCGGGCGGGCTGGGCAGCGGCATCAACAACGCGCTGGGCGGCGTCAAGGGCTCTGCCGGCCTCGGCGACGCGTACGGCGTCGGCGGAATGGGCACGAGAGGAACAGGCGCGGGCGGCGGCGGGAATGCCTTGGGCATCGGCGGCCTCGGCACCAAGGGCTCGGGCCACGGGCGCGGCGGCTACGGCGACATCGACCTGGGCGGGCGCGGCAAGGACGACACCATCTTCGTGCCGGGCCGGACCACGGTGGTGGGCGGGCTCTCGCGCGAGGTGATCAACCGCGTCATCCAGAAGCACTACAACGAGATCAAGTACTGCTACGAGAAGGAGCTCTCCAAGGATCCGGGGCTCTACGGCAAGATCACCGTGCTCTTCCTCATCGACGGCACCGGGCGCGTCGGCGAGGCGCTGGTCCAGCAGACCACCATGTCGTCGGAGCCGGTGGAGAGCTGCATGGTCAACCACGTGCGGCGCTGGGTGTTCCCCGCGCCGCAGGGGGGTGGCACCGTGCAGGTCACCTATCCGTACGTCTTCAAGAGCAGCGGGCAATGACCCCGCGGACGTTCCTCCTGGCCATGCTCCTCGGAGCGGCGGCGCGGGCCGCGACTCCCGCCAACGGCGTCGACGACCCGCCCCGCCGCGGCACCTTCGTCGAGACCTCGCTGGGCGTCTTCACCGCGCTGGGCGGCAACGTCCTCCTCTCGAACGCGCAGCCGTACCTCGGCCTTTCTTTCGGGCGAGAGCTGGGCGAGGCGGCCACCGTCTTCGCCTCCCTGGGCATCGGCGCCGCCAGCGCTTCCTGCTACCAGGTGGACGGTCGCTCGGGGAACTGCCTCGCGGCCGACTCCTTCGGCGCGACCTTCGTGGAGGCGGGCGCGTCCTACGGCTTCGCGGTGGGCCTGCGCTCCCTGCTCTCGCTCAAGCTGCTGGCGGGGTTCACCGACTTGAGCCCGGGTCCGGTGCGCGACGGAGGCTCGGTGCCCAACC
>JAYWAJ010000314.1:0-4378 GCA_043782525.1 Deltaproteobacteria bacterium
GTCGAAGGCGCGCCGGTGCGTGTAGTCGAGGGAGGCCACCAGATCCCGGTCGAGCTGGAGCTGCGCGCCCGAGGAGAAGGCCGCCTGGGCCGTGCTGCCCGCCCCGCCCAGCGTGGACGGCTGGAAGAAGCGCCCCCAGGCCGCGTAGAGCCGCGAGAGGCCGCGACCGGTGAAGTCCCAGGAGAGGCCCAGCCGCGGGAGCAGGGCCGCGTCGTCGCCCGCGCCGCGCTGCTGTTCGTAGCGCAGGCCCGCGTCGAGCCGGACGGCGTCGAGCACGCCCCAGCTGTCCTGCGCGAAGGCGGCAAGGAGCGTCTGCTGCGCGCTGCCCAGCGACTCGCTCACCAGATCTGCGCCGGCCTTGAGCCGGTGGTGCCCGAAGAGCTGCGCCAGGGTTCCGGCGCTGAGCGCGCCCGCGGTGCGATCGATGCCCGCCCGCGCGTGGTGCCAGCCGGCCGCTCCTTCCAGCAGCACGCCGGCGGCGTCGCCGAAGTAACGCAGCGAGAGATCGTTGGATCCGGCGCCGCTGCCCGGATCGCCGAAGGCCGAGAGCGAGAGCGACTGGCCGGCGGCGGGCCGGAAGGAGAGCTTTCCCACGTATTGCAGATCGGTGACGGTGCCCGCGGAAGTGGCCACCGTCTCGGGCGCGAAGCCTCCGTAGAACCAGAGGCGGTCGCGCTGGACCGGCCCGCCCAGCTCGAAGCCGCCCTGCCCGGCGTAGCGCAGCCCGGCGCTGGGCTGGCTGCGCGAAAGCTCGAAGGGCAGTAGGCCGCCGAAGACGGAGCCGTGGAAGGCGTTGCCGCCCGAGCGCGTCTCGGCGTGGATCACCGCAGAGGTAGCGCGGCCCAACTCGGCGGCGTAGACGCCCCGCACCACGCTCACCTCCTCGACGAAGCGCTGCAGGAGCCGCGGCGGTGCGCCTCCGGTGACGTCGAGGCCGTCGATGAAGGTCCGCGACTGCCCCGGCCCGGCGCCCACAACGCGCAGCCCCTGCGGCTCGACCAGCACGCCCGGCAGCGCCGCCGCGGATTCTGCGAAGCCCTGCCGCTCGCGCCCGTAGGGAACCAGCTCCGCCTGATCCCGCGCCACGACCTCGACGGTCGCGGACGAGGGGGCGGAGAGGGCGGGCAGCTGCGCGCCGCCCCGCACCGCGGCGCCGGACGCGTCGGCAGGCAACAGCTCGAGGCGCAGGAAGATCGTGCTGTCGAGGTGAACGGCGACGTTCTCGCGGGTGGACGGCGGGTAGCCCTGCACCTGCACGTCGAGCGAAAACGCACCGGGCGGCAGGTTCGAAAGCGCGAAGAAGCCCGCCCCGTCGCTCTGCGCGGTGCGCTCTCCCTGCAGCGCCTCGCCGCTCGCGATCACCGACGCGCCCGCCACCGGCCGCCCCGTGCCCGACTCGACCACCTGGCCAGTGATCGCGCCCGCCCAGGCCGCAGGCGCCGCGAGGAGCGCAGCGCCGCAGAGCAGCGAGGCCATCGATTCCAGTCGTCCGCGCAGAGGCGACCGGATCTGTCAGATCGCAAAATACCCGTCAAGAACCTGCTTTCAGCTGCGTTGACAGCGCGGGGGCGCGTGTGTAGGCTCCGCCGCCTTTTAGCCCCGGCTCTGTCTTTCCGGAGGAAGTCACCAGCCATGGATTTCAGTCTCTTAGGGATGTGGCATTCGATGGGCCTTCCGGCCCGCCTGGTCGTCATCACTCTGGCGATCATGTCCGTCTACTCGCTGAGCGTGATGGCAGAGCGCCTGTTCAGCTTTTCCCGGGCCAAGGACCAGAGCCGCAAATACGCGGAGAAGTTGCGCGACCTCCTCCCCGGCCACCAGATGCTCGAGGCGGCGCAGTTCGCCACCACCCTCAAGTTCGGCCACATCCCGCGCGTACTCGGCGCCGGGATCGCCGAGTACAACAAGGGCCGCGAGGCGCTCGCCAAGCAAGGGCCGCACGACGTGGGCGAGTTCGACCTGGTCGAGGCCATCAACCGCTCGGTCGATCGCGCCACCCTGCGCGTGACCGCCGACCTGCGGCGCGGCCTGTCCGGCCTCGCCACGGTGGCCTCGTCGGCGCCCTTCGTCGGGCTGCTCGGCACCGTGCTCGGCATCATCACCGCCTTCCAGCTGATGGCGGCCTCCGGCTCGGGCGGTCTCGCCTCGGTGTCGGCAGGTATCTCGGAGGCGCTCATCACCACCGCCTTCGGCCTGCTGGTCGCCATCCCGGCGCTGATGATGTTCAACTACCTCACCAACCGCGTCGAGGAGATGACCGTCGACATCGCCGACGCCTCCAACGAGCTGGTGGACTTCTTCCTCAAGGAAGGCCGCTTCGACGAGCCGCTGACGAACCCGGGCGCCAAGGGCCCCGGCGCTCCCGGTCCGGGGGCGAAGGCCTAAGCCATGGGGATGGACACCGGCGCAAGGGGCGCCATCAAATCGGACATCAACATCACGCCGCTGGTCGACGTGGTGCTGGTGCTGCTCATCATCTTCATGGTGATCACGCCCATGCTCCAGCGCGGCAAGAGCGTCGAGCTGCCCAAGGCCAGGCACGCCATCGGCGGCAAGGAAGGCCCCGACCCGATCTTCATCAGCGTCACCAAGGACGGCGACGTCTTCATCGAGCAGTCCAAGACGCCGGCCACCAAGGAGGAGCTGCTGGCCGCGATGAAGGGCGTCGCCGAGACGGCGGGCCAGCGGGTGATGTTCAAGGCCGATCAGGAGACCGAGTACGGCAAGGTCCGGCCGGTGCTCGACCTCGCTTCCAAGGCCAAACTCAAGGGCGTCTCGCTGGCTGCTGAAGAACTGAAGGGGAAGTAGCCATGGGAATGGACGTCGGGGCCAAGAAGGGCCCGCGCTCGGACATCAACATCACGCCGCTGGTCGACGTGGTGCTGGTGCTGCTCATCATCTTCATGGTGCTGACGCCGCTGATGGAGAAGGAGATCGGCGTGCGCGTGCCGGAGGACATCCCGCCCGAGCAGCTGACCGACCCGCCGCCGCCCGACCTGACCCAGGTGGTCTTCAAGGTCGACGAGGCCGGCAACTTCCACCTCAACTCCGAGACGCTGAACGACGGCAACATCCAGGAGCGCCTCAAGGCGTACTACAAGCTCTCCAAGAGCAAGGAAGCGACGCAGGGGCCGCCGGTCATCTTCTTCGACGCCGACGACAAGGCCAAGTACCTGCGCGCGGTCAAGGCGCTCGACGCCATCCGCGACAGCTCGTCGGGCTGGACCATCGGCATGATGACCGCGTCGCTCAAGGAAGAAGGCGCCGCGCCTGCTCCGGGTACTCCCGCGCCTGCTCCGGGTACTCCCGCGCCCGCTCCGGGTACTCCCGAGCCTGCGCCTGCTGCGCCCGCGGCTCCCGCCGCGCCTCAACCGCCCAAGTAGCGGGCCCGTCGCCTACTTCGCGGGCGCACCGCCGCGCCGGCCGCGCCCACCGCGGCGGCGGCGGCGCTTGGGGCCGCCTTCGCGCTTGGGAGCACCGGCGGCGGGCTCGTCGTCGTCCTGCTGCAGCTGGGAGAGGTCCTGTCCGGCGAAGACGGCCTGCCACTTCGCCAGGTGATCGCGGCCCTCGCCGGTCGCCGCCACCGACAGCTCGAAGACCGCCAGCGCCTCGGGAAAGTAGCTCTGCCGCGCGAAGGTCTGCGGCGAGCTGCGGCGCCGGCGGCGCTCTCCGGCGAGGATGGGCTGCGCCAGCAGGATCATGCGGGCGCGCTCGGCGATGCGCCGCGGCAGCCGGGCCGTCCGCACCATCTCGGCGAGGACGATCTCGGGCGCGACCACGTCCTGCGGCAGGGACCACGGCTGCACGTCGCCGCCCACCGAGAAGGCCGGAACTCCGCCCAGCCGCTCGTCGTGCAGCTCGGCCGCCTCGACCAGCGCGGCCTCGGGCAGCGGCGCGTCGGCGGGATTGCCCGCGGCGGCCTCCGTCTCCTCGGCCTCGTCGGCCTCCTCCAGCTCTTCTTCGAGGGCGGACAGCTCGCGGTCCAGCGCGTCGTCGTCCGGCTCGGTCGCAAGCTCCACGCCCGTCTCGCCGGAGGTGCCCTGCGGCGGCCGCTGCGGGCCCTTGGGCAGCGGACCCCGCGTCGCGCCGTCCCGCTGCGCGCTCCGCCCGTCGCCGGCAGCGCCTGCTCCTCCCCGCGGCAGCGGCGCGAGCAGCGTCGCCAGCAGCACCGCGTCGGAAGGGATCTCGCCCACCCGCACGTGCGCGTCGAGGGCGTCGAGCGCGCGCAGGTGCCGCTCTGCCTCCTGCGGACCGTTCCGCTCGAGGTAGGCGGCCACCGGCGGCAGGAGGATGCGCAGCGCGCCGATCTGGCGCATCAATTCGAAGCAGCGCCGCGACGCGCCCGAGCGCAGGAGCTTGAGCACTTCCTCGAGCACGC
>JAYWAJ010000315.1:0-11607 GCA_043782525.1 Deltaproteobacteria bacterium
GCGCCCCAGCCGGTTGATGAAGGCCTGGAACAACACCGGGTCGTAGCGGATGCCCGCGCCGCCGCTGACGGAGCCGATGGCCTGCGCCGGCGAGACGCCCGAGCGCACCAGGCTGTCGTAGTCGTCGGCGATGTGCAGGATGCGGCCAAAGAGCGTGGAGCTGCCGCCCACGGTCTCGACGATCTGCCGGTGGTGATCGAAGACGGCGAGCACGCGCCGCACCTTTCCCTCGTGGAAGCCGGGCTGCTGCAAGAGCGCGAGGCTGCCCGCGCGCACGTGCGGCTCGCCGGGTCCGCCGCGCGCCACGCCCAGATCGTGCAGCAGCGCGGCCACGCCCAGATCCTGCTGCAGGGCCACCGAGAGGTGCGCGCCTTCGCCGAGCAGGAGCGCGTACTGGCAGACGCGAAAGCTGTGCAGGCCATGCGCGCTGGCGCCGGCAGGATCTTCCCAGAGCCCGTCGTGCCCCGGCTGCAGCTCGAGCAGATCGGTCACCACCCGGCGCAGCGGCAGGATGTTCATCCGCCGTCCTTCGGCGACCCCTTCCCAGATCTCCTCGATGAGCTCGACGCCGCGCGAGACGAGGCGCCGCGGGTCGAGCCGCTCGGCGGGGGCGGTCGCATCGGCCGTCCGGAAGCGCTGCACCGGCGCGGGCTCGACGTTGCGGATCCCCCGCGCCACCATCGCCTCGCGGAGCGCCGCCCGCGGGCGCTCCGGCGCCGGCCTGGCGTTGAGGCATTGCAAGAGCGCCCGCACCTCCAGCTCCGAAGGCGCGGCGGTGAAGGTCAGTCCGCCGGCGCCGTGCGGCAGCAGCTCCGCCGAGAGGCTCTTGCCCTCCCGCCCCTGCTGCGGCGTGCGAACGCGGATCTCGTTCAGGTAGACCTGCTCCTCGACGGCGACCAGCTGCAGCGTGCCGAGCAGGCCCGAGAGCCTGGCGATGGTGGCCGTCAGCTCGGCGACGGGCTGGTTGAGGGCGGGGTTCTCCGGCGCATAGGAGCGGCTCATGCGGAGCAGGCCGAAGAGGAGCCCCACCAGCTGCTCGCCCTTCTCGCGCACGATGCCGGCCAGCTGCGGGTCTTCGCCGGCGCGGGCCCGGTCGATGCTGCGGCCGAGCGACTGTTGGGCCAGCGCGACCTCATCCACGGGGCTGCGCTCCCAGCCGCCGCCAGAGGGCGATGCTCTTCAGGCACCGGCGCTTCAGCTCCTCGTCGGCCTGCGCGGCCAGCTCCCGCAGGAGGACCAGGGTCGGCTCGCCGGGGACGTGCACCAGGCCCGCCGCTGCCGTCCAGGCCAGCATGCGCTTCGGCTTCTTCGCCACCAGCCGCGAGAGCAGCCCGGACTGCACCGGGTGCAGCCAGCCGTCGAAGAGGTCGAGGGCCTCGGGCGGCGAGAGCACCCCCAGCGCCGCGCCCAGCGCTTCGGCCTCGCCCTCGTCGAGGCCGGCCACTTCGCGCAGCTCGACCTGCTCGACGAGGGCGGGGAAGGCCTTCTTGACGGAGCGCTTCCCCAGCACGGTGGCGGCGGCGATGCGGACCTCGACGTGCTCCGACTGCAGCGCGGCGAGGAGCTGCTCCTCCGCCGCTTCGCCGAAGTTCTCGTCGAGCAGGCGCAAGGCGATGAGCTGCGCATGGGCCTGGTCGTTGGCCAGCAGCGGCTGGACGGCCTCGAGGACGGCGCCGGGCTCGAGGGCGCGCAACAGGCGCAGCAGCACCTCGGCCGGCGCCGACTCCGCCGAGGAGAGGCGCGAGAGCAGCCGGTCCTTCTTGCCCCGCGCCGCCCGCAGCGCCAGCGTCTCGAGGGCGGGGTCGAGGGCCGCAGGCGCGCCGGCCGCCTGCTGGGCGAAGGCGGCGCCGATGCGGTCGAGGAGCGGGTCGAGGAGATCGGCGCCGTAGCGGGTGAGGAGATCGAGCAGCTCCACCAGCGCCTCCGGGGCCTCTTCGCCGTGCGGCACCGTCGCCAGGAGCTTCTGCAGCGTGTAGGGCGCCGCCAGCGGCTTGAGCGAAGGGCCGAGGGTGGCCGCGGCCTTTCCGTGCTGGCCGGCGACCACCCGGGCCAGATCGCGCAGGTGCTTCACGTCCAGCTCGGCGAGGAGGAAGTCGCGCACCTCCTCGACGGCGGGCACCATCGTCTTCAGCTCTTCCGGGGTGGCGTCGTCCATCAGCTCGCGCACCATGCGGACGGCGTTGCCGGGCAGCGCCTCGGGCGACTCCTCCGCCTGGAAGCCCTCCAGCGCCGCGGGGGGAATGGGAAAGCAGCCGAACAGGCGCGGCGCCAGCACCGGCGGCGCCTCTCCGTCGAAGCCCTCGGGAAAGACGCGGGCCGGCGGCCGCGCGCGGGGCGAGGCCTCGCCCTCTTCCTTCTCGCTCGCCACCAAGCCCGAGGTCGAGCCGAAGGTGATGGAGCGGAAGGCCGCGCGGGTGAGCAGGGTGACGACGTCCTCTTCCTGCTGCCGCACGCCGATGAAGCGCACGCTGAGGATCTCGAGCAGCTTGAGCTGCTCCTCCCAGCTGGCGTCGGGCTGGATGGCCAGCCGCCGGATGCCGTCGCGGTAGAGGCGGTAGGCGAGGGACTTCTCCCGATCCTTCTCGGCGTGGACCACTTCTCCCCGCAGCGCCAGCTCAAAAGACCGCACTTCCAGGTCGAGCGCGCCGTGCGCGGCGAGGAAGTCCCGCATCGCCTCGCGGTACTCCTCGAGGAAGCGGCGGACGGCCTCGTTCTGCGCCTCGTAGAGCGTGAAGGCGCGCGCCGTCTTGGAGAAGCAGCGCAGCGCCGCGTTGGCCGCGCGGCCCGCCGGAGTTCCCCCGAAGGCGACCTCCTCGGGAAGTTCGCCCGCGGGCGGAGTGGCTGGGCCGGTGGGCGCCATTGGATTTCCCATGCTAGCGCGTGTGCTCTTTCGCCGGTGCGGGAACTTCGTCCGCTCCGCTACCCGAGATAGGCCGCCAGCACCCGCTCGTTCTTGCGCAGCTCTTTGGCCACGCCTTCGACGGCGATGCGCCCGCGCTCCATCACGTAGGCGTAGTCGGCGACCGCCAGCGCGGTCTTGGCGAACTGCTCCACCAGCAGCATGGTCATGCCGTCCTGCTTGAGCCGCTCGATGGTGCGGAACACCTCCTGCACGATCACCGGGGCGAGGCCCATCGACGGCTCGTCGAGGAGCATCACCGCGGGGCGGGCCATGAGCGCGCGGCCGATGGCGAGCATCTGCTGCTCGCCGCCCGAGAGCGTCCCGGCCGGCTGCTTGCGCCGCTCGCGCAGGCGGGGAAACAGCTCGTAGACGTGGTCGAGATCGCGGGCGGCGGCGCGGTGGAAGCCGAAGAAGCGCGGCAGGTGGCGGAAGGCGCCGAGCAGCAGGTTGTCCTCGACCGCGAGCGGGCCGAAGACCTTGCGGCCTTCGGGAGAGTGGGCGAGGCCGAGGCGGGCGATGCGCGAGGCGGTGAGGTCCTGCACCGGCTTGCCGTCGAGGAGGACCTTGCCCCGGGTGGGCCGGATCATTCCCGAGATGGCGCGCATGGTGGTGGTCTTGCCGGCCCCGTTGGCGCCGATGAGCGCGACCACCGTGCCCTTCTTCACCTCGAGCGAGGTCCCGGTGAGCACCTCGCTCGCGCCGTAGCCTGCGTACAGATCGCACACCACCAGCATTGCTCGACTCCGCTCAGGCGGGCGTGGCCGGGGCCGCGGGACCGGCCTCGACCTCGCCCAGGTAGGCCTCGATGACCTTGGGTTGCCGCTTCACTTCGGAGGGAGTTCCCTCGGCGATGATCCTGCCGCCGTCGAGCACGGTGACCGCGTCGCAGAGCCCGCTGACCACGTCCATGTGGTGCTCGATGAGGAGGATGGTGACGCCGCGGCTGTGGACGCGCTTGATGATCTCCATCTGCCGGAGCAGGTCGGAGTGCGAGAGCCCGGCGGCGGGCTCGTCGAGGATGAGCACCTCGGGCTTGCGGGCGGTGGCCCGCGCGATCTCGAGGAAGCGCTGGGCGCCGTAGGGAAGATCGCGGGCGGGGGTGCGCGCCTGGTCGGCGAGGCCGACGAACTCGAGCAGCGCCAGCGCGTCGGCCTGGGCGCGCTTCTCCTCCGGACGGCCGAGCCCGAGCAGCACCAGCGGCAAGGACCGCGAGCGGCGGTAGTTGTCCTTGAGCGCCACCATCACGTTCTCCAGCGCGGAGAGCCCGCTGAAGAGCTGCAGGTTCTGGAAGGTGCGCGCCACCCCCGCCCGCGCCGTCTTGAAGAGGCTGCCCTGCGGCAGCGGCTGCCCGCGCAGGAGCACCGTTCCCGAGGTCGGCGTGTAGAGCCCGGAGACGACGTTGACGAGCGTGCTCTTGCCCGAGCCGTTGGGGCCGATCAGCCCGTGGATCTGGCCCGCCTGCACCGTCATGGTGACGCCGTCGACGGCCTTGACGCCGCCGAAGTAACGCTTCAGATCGCGAAGCTCGAGCAGCGGTCCGCCCGCCCCGGCGGGACGCGCCGGCAGGACCTCGTCGAGCGGGGTCGGCGCCGGCAAGGGCGCCTGGGGAATGCGGAAGAGCCTGGAGAGGAAGCCGGCGGCGAAGCCCATCAGTCCTTCGGGAAGGCCGACCACCACCGAGAAGAGCATCAGTGCGAAGATGGCCTTGCGCCAGTCCTCGGTGTTCTGGACGGCGAGGCCGCCGCCCACCAGAAGGCCGGTGGCGAGGATGGGCGCGATGGCCTGGAAGGGGCGGATGGTCTTGCGCAGGAGGCCGCGGATTCCGGCGAAGAGCGCGAAAGCGAGGCCCAGCCCGGAGATGATCTCGAAGAGCAGCTTGTTGGAGAGCAGGTTGGGGAGCAGCGCCACCAGCGAGGCGCCGACGAAGGCGCCCCACAGGCTCTTGCGGCCGCCCAGCACCACGCCGAGCAGGAGGATGACGGTCAGTTCGTAGACGAAGGTCTGCGGCTGCAGGTACTGGAAGTTGAAGGCGTAGAGCGCGCCGGCGAGGCCGCCCAGCCCGGACCCGAGCGCGAAGCCCGCGACCTTGTGCCGGTAGGTGCCGACGCCCATCGCGTCGGTGGCGATGGGGCTGTCGCGCAGCGCCTCGAAGGCGCGGCCCCACTGCGAGGCGAGGAGGTTGCGCATCGCCACCCAGACCAGCGCCAGCAGGGCCATGCAGAGCCAGTAGAACTGGCGCGGATCGATCATGAAGCCGAAGAGCGGCGGGCGGGTGATGCTCAGGCCCTGGGCGCCGCCGGTCAGCCACTCCAGCTCGTTGAGGATGGTCACGGTGAGCGCGGTGAAGCTCAGGGTGGCCAGCGCGAACTGCGGTCCCTCGAGGCGCAGCGCGGGCAGGGCGAGGAGCGCGCCCAGGAGCACGCAGAAGGCCAGCGCCGCCAGCGCCGAGAGCAGCATGCCCCAGTGGAGCCGCTCGACGCAGAGGCCGGCGGTGTACGCCCCCAGCCCAAGGAAGGCGGCCTGCGCCAGGTTCACCTGGCCGAGGTAGCCGACGCTGACGTCGAGCCCGATGAGGAGGATGCCGTAGATGGCGAGGAGCGTGAGCAGCCCCAGCACATAGGCGTTGTGCACGGTGAGCGGCACCGCGGCGAGCAGCGCGAACATGAGCAGCTCGGCGCCGCGGATGAGGAGCAGCCTCTTCCACATGGATGGTCAGCTCCCGTCAGACCTTGCGGATCAGTGCCTTGCCGAAGACGCCGGTGGGGCGGACGGCAAGGGCGAGAATGAGGAGGACGAGCCCGGGGGCCTCGCGCCAGCCGCTGCCCAGCGAGAAGCTGGCGATGCTCTCGAGCGCGCCGAGGAAGATGCCGACCACCACCACGCCGAATCCAGACTCGAGTCCGGCCACCACCGCCACCGAGAAGGCCTTGAGGACCAGCGCCGAGGCCATGGTGGGCCCGACGGTGGTGATGGGCGAGACGAGGATCCCCGCCAGCGCCGCCACCATGCCGGAGAGCCCGTAGGAGAGCATCACCGTCTGGGTGGCCGAGATGCCCATCAGCTCGCCGGCGTCGCGATCGGCGGAGACGGCTTCGAAGGCCTTGCCGAGCAGCGTCTGGCGCTTGAAGACCTCGATGAGGCCCATCACCGCGAAGACGCCGACCGCGACCGAGAGCTCGACCGGTGTCACGTCGACGCCGAAGAGGTGCAGCGGCTCGCTGGAGATGGGGGTGGGGAAGGGCCGGTCGTCGCGGCCCCAGACGTTCTCCGCCACCGAGAAGAGGAAGAGCCCGAGGATGATGGTGAGGAGGATCCAGCCTTCGCTCTTCTGCTCGAGCGCGAGGCGGACGCCGGCGCGCTCGACGAAGAGGCCGAGGGCGGCGCCGAAGAGGAGCCCCCCCGGCACCACCAGCCAGTAGGGCAGGCCGAGATTGATCAGCGTGAGGCTGAAGAAGGCGGAGACCATCACCAGCTCGCCCTGCCCGAAGTTGATGCTCTTGCTGGTGGCGTAGGTGAGCTGGAAGCCGTAGGCGATGAGCGCGTAGACGAGGCCCATCAGGCCCCCGCTGACCGCCAACGAGAGGAGGATCGCCGGGGTCACTTGCCCTTGGCCTGCCCGGCGAGACGCTTGCGATCCTCCTCGTGGGCGAAGACCACCTTGCCGTCCTCGACCATGCCCATGATCGCGTTCTTGCGCCGGAACGCCTCGTGCGGCTCGACGCCCTTGTCTTCCCACTTGCTGTAGGGGTGCTGCCAGGTGGCGATGACGCCGTGCACGGGCTCCTTGAGGTCTTCGAGCGCCGCCTTGATCTTGTGGGTGTCGGCGCTGCCGGCCTGCTTGACGGCGGCGGCGAAGATGTAGACCGCGTCGTAGCCCTGCGCGGCCGAGACCGCCGAGGGGATGCGGGTGACGCCGTAGGCCTTGTGGTAGGCCTCGATGAAGGACTTGGCCTTGGGCGTGATCGGGTCCTCGATGAAGGTCTGCGGCATGAGGGCGCCGTTGCCGTTCTTGCCGGCGTTGTCGATGAAGTTCGACATGGAGAGCGTCCAGCCGCCGATGAGCGGCGCGGTCATGCCCAGCTTGGCCTTGCCGTTCGCGACCGCCGCCAGCTCGGGCCCGATGGCCCAAATGAGGATGGCCTCGGCGCCCTCGCCCTTGGCGTGGAGCAATTGCGCGGTCATGTCCTTGTCGCCGATGTTGAACTTCTCGGTGGCGACGACCTTGAGCTTGTCGCCCTGCGCCTTGATCTGCTTGAGCAGGTCGTCGCGGCCCGAGACGCCGTAGTTGGTGGCGTCGTGGAGGATGGCGACCTTGGTGAACTTCCGCGCGATGGCCTCCTCCACCACCATCGCCGACTGGATGCTGTCGTCGGCGGCGAAGCGGAAGATGGAGAGCTCCGGCGCCTTGCCCAGCCACTGCGTCATCGAGGCGGAGCCGGCCGCGGGGGTGATGATCTTGGTGACGCCCTTTTCTTGAAGATGCCGGTCGCCGGCCATCACCACGCCGGTGTTGACCGAGCCGATCACGCCGGCGAGGTCCGGCATCGAGGCCAGCTCCTGGGCGATGAGGGCGCCGCGCTCGTTCTTGGCCTCGTCGTCGCGCTCGACCACCTCGATCTTCAGCTTCCCGCCCGCGGTCTCGATGCCGCCCTTGGCGTTGATCTCCCCGATGGCGAGCTTGGCACCGTCGCGCATCGAGGTGCCCATCGGCGCGGAGCCGCCGGTGAAGGGGCCGGTGATGGCCAGCTTGAGGTTGCCTTCAGCGGAGACGGGTTGCGCGAGGACGAAGACGAAGAGGGTCGCAAGCAATCGCATCATCGTAGGACTCCCGGAGGGGCCGCCGCAGCGGAGGGCGCGCACGCTACCACGGCGCACTCTTCCTTTTACAGCCCTGGCGCCGCCGCCCGTCGGGGAGGAGGGGGGCGACCCCGAGCAGGCGGTCGCTCAAAGTTTGCCGAACTCTTGGCACCTGCCGCGCGCGCAGTTAGGCTCACTCTCGTGAAGACCGTACTGGTTGTCGATGACGACGCCGACATCCGGGCTGCTCTCGGGTTCAGCCTGAACTCCGAGGGCTACCAGGCGCACCTCTGCGTCAACGGCCTCGACGCCCTCGACCGCCTCGATTTCGGGCTCCGTCCCGATGCCATCGTCCTCGATCTGATGATGCCCGGGATGAACGGCTTCGAGATGATCCGGGCGCTGCGGGCCCACCCGCGCTGGTGCCGCATCCCGGTGGTGGTGGCCTCGGTCAACCGCGGCTACTCGGCGGAGGACCTCGGCGTTGCGGCCATGCTGCGCAAGCCGTTCGAGCTTCCTGCGCTCCTCCGCGCGCTGGAGTCGGCCCGGCGCACTGCCGAAGCAGCGCCGTTGCAGCTGGCTTGAACCGCGCGTCGCAAGGCGCGGAGAGCGTTGCTATCCTCTTGCAATGGAACGAACCCAGCCCCAGCGATTGGATCCGGAAGAGACGCAGCAGGTCCTCCGGCGCGCCGCGCAGCTCGACCGGGAGCATGCGCCTGCCTCCCCGGTCAGCAGCCTTGCGGACGAGCCCCGCATCGACGCCGCCGAGCTGGAGCGGATCGCCGCCGAATCGGGCTTGAGCCCCGAGGCCGTGCGCCGCGCTCTCCACGAGCTGCAAGGGGGGGCGCTTTCGCCGCGGGTCGAGTCCCGCGCCGCCGCCGCCCGGCGCGCTTTCGCCGAGCGCCCCGAGGTGATCGAGGAGCGGCTCACCGCGGCGATGCTGCGCGGCGGCCTCTCTCCCATCCACGTCGCGCCCCACGAGACGCGCTGGACGCCAGCGGTCGGCCTGGGCCACTCGCTGCGCCGGGCCGTCAACTTCGACGGCAGCGGCGCCTGGCTGGGCGCGACGGTGGCGAGCAGCGTCTACGCCGTCGCCGGGGATCGGTCTTCGGCGGAGCTGCGGGGCGAGGTCTCCGATCTGACCCTGCCCATCGCCACCGTGACCGGGCTCTTGCTGGCCTTTCCGGCCGGGATCGCGCTGCTGGTGGTGATGGCCATCGGCCTCTCCGCCGGGCTGGCGCCGCAGCACGCGCTGGCGCTCTTGCTGGTGGTCGCGGCCTGGGCGCTGTCGACCCTGGGAATCTCCCGCGCCGTCGCCAGGCAGCGGGTGCGCAAGCTGCAGCGCGCGCTGGAGCGGGTGCTGGGGCAGATCAGCGGCTGACCCAAGACCGCCTAACCGAGCAGGGCGACGGCCCGGTCCATCTCCGCGAGGGCCCTGGCCTCGTCCTTCCCGAGGAGCAAGACCGCCTGCTCGAGGGCGGCGCAGGCGTCTCCGATGGCGTCGAATCCGAAGGACCCCGCTCCTCCGGCGATGGTGTGCGCCCGCAGCCGCGCAATCCCGCGCAGCACCGGGCTGCCGGGATTCCGGCGCAGCTCCGCCGCCGCCGAGCGGACCCCCTGCACCTTGCCGGGGAGCTCGCGGCCGTATTCCGCCCGCAAGAGCTCCAGCTCGGCCAGCGCCGCGGGAGGCAGCGAGGCCGTGCTGCCGGTGGTCCGCAGCGCGTTCTCGACCTTGGCCATCAGCTCCGCCGGCAAGAGCGGCTTGTGCAGAACGGTCAGGTTGGGAAGCTTCAGCTTCTGCGTTTCGAGGTCGTCCTTGCGGAAGGCCGAGACGAAGAGGATGGGCGTGACCGCGTCGCGCTCCCTGAACTTCCCGATCCATTGCAGGCCGTCGCCGTCGGGCAGGAGCCCGTCGACGATGAGCATGTCGAAGGGTCGCGCCTGCAGCTGCTGGTTGGCCTCCCTGCAGCGCGAGACCTCGACCACTTCATGCCGGTGGGCGAGAGAGGCCGCGGCGGCACGCCGGAAGAAGAGATCGTCATCGAGGAGCAGGATCGTCGCCATCTTTCACCTCTGGAAGTTGTCAGCCCTCACACCCGGAACCGCTTGACCACGTCGGACACCCGCAGCGAGAGCTCCTGCAGCACCACCGCCGCCTGGGTGGTGGTCTCGATGCGCTTGAGCGTCTCGTCCATCATCCGGGTCTGGTCGGTGACCGCGCTGAAGATCTGCTGGATGCCCGCGTTCTGCTGCGACACCGCCGCCGCGATCTGCCGCACCGCCGCGGAGTTGTCCTTGACGATGACGGAGAGCTCGCGCAGGTTTTCCCCGCTCTGCTTCACCTGCAAGAGGCCGCCCTCGATCTTCTGCGAGCCGCGCTCGGTGATGGCCACCGTGGTCCGGATGGCGGTGCCGATGTCCTCGAGGATCTCGCGCACGCGGCCGGTGGCCTGGATGCTCTGATCGGCCAGCGACCGGATCTCCCGCGCCACCACCGCGAAGCCCTTGCCGTGCTCGCCCGAGCGCACCGCCTCGATGGCGGCGTTGAGCGCCAGCATGTTCGACTGATCGGCGAGGTCCTTCACCGACTGGGTGATGCCGCCCACCTGCTCGGTCCGCTCGGCGAGCTGGGCAATCTTCTGCGCGATCTCGACCACCTGCGAGCGGATGTCGGTGAGCCCGGCCAGCGATCGCTCGATGGCCGATTCGCCCGAGCTCGAGACCTCGTCGGCCTTCTCGGTCAGCTTGAGGACCGTTTCCGCCTTCTCCGCGGCCAGCACCGAGGTCTGCTTGATCTCCTGCGCGGTGACGTGCATCTCCTGCAGCGCGGTGGCCTGCCGCGTGATCGTCGCGCCCTGCGCGCCGGTGCTCGACTGCAGCTCGCGCCCGGCCTCGGCGAGGTGCTGCACCGCCTCCTGGAGCGCGCGCAGCACGTCCTTCAGGCTCTGCACCATCTGCGAGAAGGCGGCGGCCAGCTCGCCCAGCTCGTCGTTGGAGGTCACCTCCACCGGCTGGGTGAGGTCGCCCTCGACGATGCGCGAGGCGGCCCAGGTGAGCCGGCGCAGCGGCCGCACGAAGCGGCCCACCATCCAGAAGGACGCCAGCGCCGCGATGAGCAGCGCCGCGGCGGTGAACCCGAGCAGGAGCGTCTGGGCCGCGAGCACGGTGCGGTTGCCCTCGGCGGGATCGAGCCCCACGTGCACCACGTCGCCGGTGATCACCAGCGCGGGCACGTCGATGAACGACTTGCCGCCGATGGGCGTCTCCGCGACCACCGCCTCCTTGCGCAGCGCGATCTCCCCCGGGGGCGCGCCTTCGAAGGTGTGGGCGATGACGGTGCCGTTCCTGGCCACCACCTCCACGTAGGCGAGCCCCGCCTCCTTCTTCACCGAGGCGATGGTCGAGCCCACCGCCGACTCGGGCATCTCCACCAGCGCCGCCGCCAGCGTGGTGGCGATGGCGCGCCCGCGGGCCACCGCCTCGCGGGTGAGGAGGTTGCGAAAGTAGATGGAGTTGCCGATGCCGGTGGCCAGCGCCAGCAGCACCAGCGCGCCCAGGGTGAGCAGCGAGACCTTCCACTGCAGGGGGAAGCGGCGGTGAGCGCCCTCCTTCGGAGTGGCTTTCATTTCCATGGCGGCGTCCCTCCCGGGGCGCGCGCGGGCGGGGGCTGCATCGCGCAGAGCTCGAGGATGGCCGGCGCGACGCTCTCGAGCGCGAGCAGCGTCCGGGCCGCGCCGCGGGCGTAGGCCGCCTGCGGCATGCCGAAGACCACCGAGGTGCTCTCGTCCTGCGCAAAGGTCGCGCCGCCCGCCTGCCGCAGGGCGAGCAGGCCTTCGGCGCCGTCGTCGCCCATCCCGGTGAGCACGGCGGCGCCGGCGCGGCTGCCGCGAGAGAGGGCCAGCGAGCGG
>JAYWAJ010000316.1:0-4364 GCA_043782525.1 Deltaproteobacteria bacterium
CTGGGGATCGCCGGCGTGGTGCGCCTGGTAACGCGCCCGGCCTTCCATCGAGGCTTCGGCGATCTTGCCGCAGAAGAGCCGGATGCTGCGGATGGCGTCGTCGTTGCCCGGGATCACGTACTCGATGCCTTCCGGGTCACAGTTGGTGTCGACCAGGCCGACGATGGGGATGCCCAGGCGCGTCGCCTCGTGGATGGCGATGTGCTCCTTCTTCGGATCGATGACGAAGAGGCAGCCCGGCAGCCGGGTCATCTCCTGGATGCCACCCAGGTTCTTCTTCAGCTTGTCCATCTCGTTCTGGAGGATGGCGACTTCCTTCTTGGGCAGCTTCTCGAAGGTCCCGTCGCTGGCCATCTTCTCCAGCGTCTTGAGGCGGTCGATGCCGGTCTTGATGGTCTTGAAGTTGGTCAGCGTTCCGCCCAGCCAGCGGTTGGTGACGTGGTACTGGCCCGAGCGCGTCGCCTCCTCGATGACCGCGTCCTGCGCCTGCTTCTTGGTGCCGACGAAGAGGACGCTGCCGCCCTTGGCGCAGATGTCGCTGACGAACTTGAAGGCCTCGCGCGCCAGCCGCACCGTCTTCTGCAGATCGACGATGTAGATGCCGTTGCGGGCGCCGAAGATGTACGGCTTCATCTTCGGGTTCCAGCGCTTGGTCTGGTGGCCGAAGTGCACGCCCGCCTCGAGCAGCTGGCGCATGGTGATGCCCTGGGCGGGGGCCATGGCCTGCGCCATCTCGGGCGCGGCGGCGGGCGGGGGTGGAGCGGCGGCGGGGATGCTGGCTTCCATGTTCTCGGACATCGTTTTTCTCCTCCACCTCCGTCGCGCCCTGGCAGGCCCTGAAGGATTCAGGGAACCCTGCCCGGATCGGGAGGTGTGCGTAGTGGGTGTGGAGCAACAGCGGTCTTCCCGGAAACTCCCGGAAAGGGAGCGGCGGTTTAGCAGGATTGCGCTCTCGAAGCAACTCGAGCGCGAGGGGACGCCCGACCCTCCTGCGGCCTACCAACCGAGCCCTTGGTCCTAGAGCTGGGAGTGGCGCGGCGGCGGGGGCGTCGGCATCGGCATACAGGAGGACAGTTGGCCGGTTCCGCGCAGGCGCTGCGACCGGTGACGACCTATTGTCCCGGGAATGCACGCGCTCGACGAACACGCCATCTTCATCTTCCTGCTGCAGTTCGCCGTCCTGCTCGGAGCCGCCCGCCTGCTGGGCGCGCTGGCGCTCAAGCTGCGCCAGCCGAGCGTGCTGGGCGAGCTGATCGCAGGCGTGCTGCTCGGCCCGGCGGTGTTCGGACACTTTGCGCCCGGGGCTCACGGCGCGCTTTTTCCCCCCGGCGCCACCCACGAAAACCTGCTCGAGATGCTCTCCTGGATCGGGATGATCCTCCTCATCCTGCGCACCGGCCTCGAGGTGGACCTGCGCCTCTGGGGCTTCCTCGGCAAGGCGGCGCTCCTCACCAGCCTCTTCGGAATCGTCATCCCCTATGCGTCCGGCTACGGCCTCGCGCACTGGGTGCCGGCCGCGCTCATCCCGGCGGGGCGCGACCGCACCGTCTTCGCCCTCTTCCTCGCCACCGCCATGTCGATCTCCGCCGTCAAGGTCATCGCCAAGACGCTGCTGGAATTGAAGCTGACCCGGCGCGACGTGGGCGCTGTCATCCTCGCGGCCTCGATCACCGACGACACCATCGGCTGGGTGCTGCTCTCCATCGTCTCCAGCATCGCGCTCTCGGGGACCGTCTCGGCGAACACCGTCCTGCGCCCGCTGGCCGCCACCTTCGGCATCCTCGCCTTCGCTGCCCTGGTGGCCCGGCCGCTGGTGCGCAAGGTGATCGGCTTCATCGAGCGCGGCGGCGGCGGCCTGGAGCACGCCACCACCAGCGCCATCGTCGTCCTCACCCTCCTCCTGGCGGCGGCGACGCAGCGCCTCGGGATCCACGCGGTCTTCGGCGCCTTCGTCGCCGGCGTCATCATCACCACCTCGCCGCGGGTGCGGCAGGCGACGCTGGACGCGCTCGACAGCGTGACCTTTGGAGTCTTCGCGCCCATCTTCTTCGTCTACACCGGCCTCAAGGTCACCACGCTCGCGCTGCCGCCCCTGGGGCTCACCCTCCTCATCCTCGGCGTGGCCGTGGCCGGCAAGGTGGTGGGCGCGGGCCTCGGGGCCAAGCTGGGCGGGCTGCGGACACTCTCGGCGCTGGCCGTCGGCATCGGCATGAGCTCGCGCGGATCGATGGAGCTGGTGGTGGCGCGCATCGGCATCGACCTCGGGGTGCTCTCGCCCGAGATCTACGCGGCCATCGTGCTCATCCCCATGGTGACCAGCCTGACCACGCCCGCCCTCTTGAGAATGATGGTGAGCCGGCTGAAGCCGGAGGCCGCCGAAGCGGCGCGACTCGAACAGGAGGCCGCGCGGCAGAAGGCGATCATCCAGCGGGAAGGGCCGCGCATCCTGGTAGCCATGAGCGGCGGGCCGCGTTCACTGCAGGCGATGCGGCTCGCCGGGGCGCTGGCGCGGCTGCCCGGCGCGACGCTGGTGGCCATGTCGGTGGTGCCGGAGAAGGACGCCGGACCCACGCCGCAGCGCCGCACGCCGCTCACCGAGGAGCACTCGCGCGCGCTGCTGGAGTCGTTCGCCGCCGAGCAGAAGCTGCCCGACTTCCATCCCCGCGTGGTCTCGGCGAAGTCGCCCGCCGCCTCGATCGAGGAGGAGCTTCTGCAGCACAACTACGACCTGCTCTTCGTCGGCGCCGGGCGGCGGCGGACGGTCGCCAACCGGCTGCTCAGCGCGGCGCTGGAAGGAGGAGGCGCCAGCACCGTGCTGGTGTCGGGAGAAGCCTTCCCGCCCCAGTTCAAGCGCATCCTCATCGCCACCGACGGCGGGTTTGCCGCGCGGGGCGCCACCGAGCTGGCGCTGCTCTGCGCCAAGGAGTCGGGCGCCCTGGTCCTGGCCATGAGCGTGGTGGTGCCCGCGCCGGACCTGGTGGCGGGCGGAGGGGTCGAGGACGTCGGCATGCGCGTGGTCAGCGAGGTGGCCCGGCTGGGCGGGCAAGAAGGCCTTCAGGTCGAGTCGCACGTGCGCTGGTCGGCGTCGCCGGGCCGGGCCATCGTCGAGGCGGCGAGCGAGCTGCGCGCGGATCTGCTGGTGATGGGCGCGGTGCCACAGGTCCTCGGGCGGCGGACCTTCCTCGGCAACACCGCGGAGTACGTGCTGGCCTCCGCGCCCTGCCCGGTGGCGCTCTTCGTGCCGCCCGCACCGCGCGCCGCGGCCAAGGCGGCCTGAGACGAGACTAGCCCGACGGCCGGGCGTCTCCGAGCCCTGGCCGCTGGACAGGAGCCGTTGCCGAATACGGCAACGCGCTCCTAGTCCGCCCCGGCCGCCGTGCCTTCCTCCTGCGGCAGGTGGCACTTCTTGTATTTCTTGCCGCTCCCGCACGGGCAAGGGTCGTTGCGCCCCACCCGCGGCCCGGCGCGGACGATGGGCTCGCTCGGGTTCTGCACCGTGCCGCCGTTGCCGCCTGCCGCCGTGGGCGCCTCGCCATGCGTCTCGATCATCGCCTGCTGGCGGCGCTGCGGCAGGGGCGGCAGCGTGCCCGAGGCCCGGCCCGGCGCGGGCTGCTGCGTGGCCGCGGCCGCGGGCTCCTGCCGCTGGGCCGGCTCGACCCGCATCACCATGGCGATGGTGCTGGCGGAGATGCGCCCCTTCATGATCTGGAAAAGCTCGAAGCCTTGCTTCTTGTATTCGATCTTCGGGTCCTTCTGCCCATATCCCTGCAAATGAATGCCCTGGCGCAGGTGGTCCATGGAAAGCAAATGGTCCTTCCAGAGCTGGTCAATGGTATTCAAATACAGCCACTGGGTATAGAGCCTGAAATCATCCCCCAGGGCCTCGAACTTGGCCTTCAACTTCTTCTCGGCCACGTTGAAGATGTCGAGCTGCAGCTTCTCCTTGTCGGGCTGCGCCCCCTCGAAGCTCATCTCGAGGTTGAACTGCTCCTTCGTCCGCGTCTGCAGCGCCTTCTGGTCGAAGTCGTCGTTCTTCCCCCGCGGCACCGACTCCTCGACGATCTCGATGATCAGATCCTCGGTGAGGTCGTAGAGGTGCTCCTCCTGGTCCTTCCAGGCGACCATCTTCTCGAAGCGCGTCTTCTTCTTGGTCTTCTTGTCCTCGGTGAACCACACCAGGGGAACGCCCGCGCCCGCCGCCAGCACTTCCTTGCGCATGCCGTAGATGGTCTTGCGCTGCTGGTTCATGACGTCGTCGTACTCGAGCAGGTTCTTGCGGATGTCGAAGTTCTGCCCTTCGACCCGCTCCTGCGCGCCCTGGATGGCCTTGGTCAGCCAGGGGTGCTCGATGGGCTCGTTCTCCT
>JAYWAJ010000317.1:0-4357 GCA_043782525.1 Deltaproteobacteria bacterium
GGCCGGAGAGCTTCCGCTTCGACAATCCCCGCGCGAAGAAGGCTTGCTCGTGCGGCGCCAGCTTCGAAGTCTGAAGGCTACTTCCGCAGCTGGATCAGCTGGTATAGAGGCGGCATGCCGAAGATCCTTCGCAGCGGCGCGATGCTGCTCACCGTCGCGGTGCTGGTCTGCCTGGTCGGGTTCGTCCACGCGCGCGTCTCGGGCGGGCCGGCCGAAGCGGCGCGGCCCTGGATGTACGGCCTCCTCGTCTGCTTCGGCCTGATGGCGCTGGCGGCGATCTACATGGCGCTGGTCGGCACCTACCACACCATCCTCGCGCTCTTCGGCTGGGACGGCGGGCCGGGCATGATCCGCAAGAACCCCCACTACGTCCCGGGCAGCGACGAGCCGCTCGACGACGGCGCGCCGCTCGAACCCAGACACTGAGGTCGCCATGCACCTGCTCTTCGCGCTGCTCCTCGCGGTGCCGCCCGCCGATCTCAAGGCGGAGGGGGCGGCGGGGCTCCAGGCCATCCGCGCCGACGCGCTCTCCGCCCACGTCCGCTTCCTCGCCGACGATCTCCTCGAAGGCCGCGGCACCGGCACGCGCGGGCACGCCCTCGCCGCGCGCTACCTTGCCTCCCAGCTGCAAGCGCTGGGCTTCGCGCCCGCCGGAGAGAACGGGAGCTACTTCCAGCGGGTGCCCTTCATCGGAATGACCGTGCAGCCTTCCAGCTGCGCGCTGGAGATCGACGGCGCGCCGCTGAAGTACGGCGAGGAGGTCCTCTATCCGCCCCGCGCCGGATCCGCGGGCGACGACGTCTCGGGCGAGCTGATCTTCGCCGGCTACGGCATCACCGCCCCCGAGTTCGGCTATGACGACGTGCCGAAGGATCTCAAGGGCAAGATCGCCGTCGTCCTCTACGGCGCGCCGCAGTCGGACCGCGCCGACTTCTTCCCCACCGCCGCCAGCGCCGTCTACTCCGACGGCCTGGAGAAGGCGCGGCGGCTGCAGGGCCGCGGCGCGGTGGCGATGATCCAGGTCTTCACCCCCAGGGTGGCGACGCACCTCCCCTTCCCCTTCTTCGCCCGGCAGGCGCCCTTCGAGAGCATGGTCTGGCGCGAAGGCGAGGCGCCCGGCAGCGGCTACGTGCTGCCCGGCGCGCGCCTGCCCTTCACGGCGCTGCAGCGGCTCCTGGCGAAGTCGGGGCGCAAGGCCGACGACCTCTTCGCCGCCGGCCCCGCCGGAAAGCTGCAGCCTTTCGCGCTGGGAATGCGCGCGCACCTCAAGACCGGCTACGCCGTGCGCAAGTTCGAATCCGAGAACGTGGTCGCCATCCGGCGCGGCGGCGAGCGCGCCAACGAATCGGTGGTGGTGGGCGCGCACCTCGATCACCTGGGCATCGGCCCGCCCATGAACGGCGACTCCATCTACAACGGCGCCGCCGACGACGCCTCCGGCGTCTCTGCCGCCATCGAGATCGCGCGGGCCTTCGCGGCGCTGCCCAAGCGGCCGGCGCGCTCGGTGGTCATCCTCGGCGTCACCGGCGAGGAGAAGGGCCTGCAGGGGTCGGAGTATTTCTCCCGGCATCCAACGGTGCCCATCGAGAGCATCGTCGCCGACGTCAACCTCGACGGCGCCTCGTGGACCTTCGAGCCCTTCGACATGGTCATGCTGGGCGCCGAGCACAGCACGCTCGAGCGGGCGGCCCAGGCCGCGCTCGCGGCCATGGGCATGAAGGAGAGCCCCGATCCGCAGCCCGAGCAGGTCTTCTTCATCCGCTCCGACCAGTACAACTTCGTCAAGCGCGGCATCCCCGCCGTCTTCCCGGGCGCCGGCTGGCAGGACGCGCAGGGCAACACCGGGAAGCGCAAGGCCTACGACGAGTGGTGGACGAAGAACCGCTACCACCAGCCCAGCGACGAGTGGGTGCCCGACGCCGACTACGCGAACATGGTCAAGGAAGTGCGCGTGGACTTCCTGCTGGCGCTGGCCGTCGCGCTCGATCCGGAGCGGCCGCAGTGGAACCCGGGCGACGTGTTCGGAAAGATGTTCACTCGTCCTTAGCCAGCGCCGCCAGCAACGGCTCGCGGCGTTGGGCGAGCAGATGGGCGCAGGCGGAGAGCAGGCCGAGGTAAGCCGCGCTCATCGCCAGGAGCGCGCCGGCATAGGCGGCAAAGAGCGGCAGGCCCGCCGCCTGGGCGATGAGGTACGGCGCCCAGGCCGCTCCGGCGAGGAGGAGAAGCGCCAGCAGGCGCGCGCCCACCGGACCCGCGCCGCGCACCCTGCGCAGCCGGGCGCCGCGCACCGGCATGGGGAAGAGCACGCTCAGCACGTTGCCCAGCGTGGCCAGCAGCGGAAAGATGGCCGCGTGCGCGAGCAAGCCGACCAGCACCTGCCCGGCGGTGACGCGCGCCGAGGTCCAGGCCACCCCGGCGAGCAGGAGGTAGATCAGCGCCGAGAAGCAGTAGGCCACCGCGTTCTTGGCGGCGAGGACCTGCCGCAGCGAGAGCGGCCAGAGGAAGTACGCGCGGGCGGCGGCCACGTCGCGCCCGAAGCCGTTGGTGGCGATCTCCAGCACGCCGAGGTGCGCGTAGACCGCGGCGACCAGGAGCGGCTGCGGGCCGCCCGACACCGTCCGCACCAGGAGCAGATAGGCCACCGGCACCAGCACCAGCTGCAGCCAGCCGATGCGCAGCACCGTCTTCGCTTCCTTCTCGAAGAGGGCGGAGAAGGAGTCGGGCAGGAGCGGAAGGCGCCACCCGCTGCCCCGCGCAGGGGACGCCTGCACCGGCTCCGGCGGGCGCACCGCCTCGCGCAGCGAGAGCGCGTGGGCGCCCAGCGTGCAGGAGAGGCCGAGCAGGAAGAGCAGCAGCGCGGGCGTGAGCGCATGCAGCGGGCGGCCGTCGGAGAGCGCCTGGGCGAGGAGCGCGGTCCAGCCCGGCGGCGTCCAGGCGATGGCGCGCCAGTGGTGGCGGGCGAAGAGCGCGGCGAGGCCGGGGCGGCCGGGCAGCGCGATGGAGAGCTGGAAGGCGGCGAACCCTGCCAGCACCAGCGAGATGGTGAGCCCGCGCCGCAGCAGCGGGCGGGCGTCGAAGGCCGCGGCCACGGCGGCGCCGCAGTGGAGCACGCCCACCGTCGCCCAGATGGCCAGCGCCTCGGCGCAGAGGAGCGCCCAGGCCTGCGGCGCGCCCGGCAGCCGCGCCACCGCCACTGCCGCGGCGATGAGCGGCGGATAGAGGAGGAGCCACATCGGCTCGAAGAAGAGGGCGAAAACGTTGATGGCGCTGATCAGCCGCGGCGGCACCGGGAAGCTGCGGAAGCGGCGCGGATCGAGGAAGGATTGCTGCCCGGTGGGCATGAGCGAGAACCAGACGCGGCCCACCAGCGCCATGGTCAGCCAGGTGGCGAAGAGCGCCAGCGGCCCGCCCCGCGCCGCCAGCGCGGCCGGATGCTGGAGCAGGTCGGCCTCGCGATCGAAGATGAGGACGCAGAGAGAGAAGCTGAGCAGCGCGCCCGCCACCGCCGCGAAGATCGCCACCGCGGCGCGGGCCCACCGGCGCTCGAGGACGAGGCGGCGCCACCACAGCTTTGCGCGCAGCTCGAGCAGCGCGCGGGCCAGCGCGATCAGGGCTCCGGGCCGGGGTCGCGAGGTCGCGCTCACGGCAGGAAGGAGAGCGCCTTCGAGCCGCCGCGACCCTCGCCCACCAGCTTGACGAAGGCGTCGGTCAGCGTCGCGCCTCCCGCCGCCCGCACTACCTCCCCGAGCGCCCCCTGCGCGACCAGGCGGCCGCGGTGGATGACCCCGACGTGGTCGCAGAGGCGCTCGACCACTTCCAGCACGTGCGAGGTGAGGAAGATGGTGAGGCGGCGGCGCTTCACCAGATCGGCCAGCAGCGCGGTGAGCGAGGCCTTGGCGACGGCGTCGACGCCTTCGAACGGCTCATCGAGGAAGAGCAGCTCCGGGCCGTGAATCAGCGACGCCGCCAGCGCCAGCTTCTTGCGCATTCCAAAAGAAAAGTCGGCCACCAGCTTGCGGGCGTCCTGCGACAGCTCCATCGCCTCGAGCAGCTCGTCGGCGCGGCGGCCGGCTTCCGCGCGCGGCAGGCCGAAGAGGCGGGCGACGAAGACGAGGTGCTCGCGGCCGGTGAGGCGGTCGAAGAGGAGCAGGCCGTCGGGGACCACGCCGATGCGCCGCTTCAGGTCGTCGTCGCTGCCGGCGGGCCGCGCCGTCTCGCTCCGCCTGGGGCCGAGCACGCGCAGGGTGCCCGCGCTGGGGGCGAGCACGCCGGTGAGCATGGAGATGGTGGTGCTCTTGCCGGCGCCGTTCTCGCCGAGGAAGCCGTAGAAGCTGCCGCGCGGCACGCGGAGATCGAT
>JAYWAJ010000318.1:0-11546 GCA_043782525.1 Deltaproteobacteria bacterium
AACGGCGTCCTCGGCGGGCGCTTCGACTACTCGGCCGGGCTCAATGCCGGGAGCAGCTTCGACACCCGCAACTCGGAGAACTATTACGGCCACCTCGGCACCAAGTTCGGCGGCCTGCGCCTCGACGGTGAAGGCGCCAGCAAGGTCGCCGATTCGATGCGGCCCTGGGAAGAGCGGGCGCTGACCCTCGACGCTTGGGTGTACCGCTCGGTGAACAGCACCAACTTCGCCAACCCCGACGCGACCATCACGGCGCCGATCGTCCTGCTCGACTCAGCCACGGTGGTGGGCGGAAACGTGCGGGCGCAGCTCGACTCGCTCGAGCTGAACGGCGGCCTCTATTACGAGAAGCACAATCACGTGGCCATCGACGGCTCGGGCGCCAAGCTGCTCGCGCCCTATGCCGAGCTCTCCTATGTAGTGCACCCCTGGTTCGTGCCGGCGGTGCGCGTCGAGTACAGCGCGCTGACCCTCGACGCGGGAGGCAGCTTCCACAACTGGCGCTTCTATCCCGGCATAGCCGCGGCGGTGCGCCCCAACATCAAGCTCACCCTGGTCGCGGACCTCGAGTCCTCGAGCGGCACGCCGCCCGGCGGCTGGGGGGCCGTGGGCGGAATCGCCTCCCCGGCGCCCACCGCCACCAGCGCCACCGTCGGCCTCGAGCTGGAATCGATCACGCTCGGCGCCGCCTTCGCCTTCTAATGGAGACCATTCCAATGACCATGCTCAGCCGCGTCCTCGCTTTCTTCGTGCTCCTGCCCTGCAGCGCCGCGCTCTGCGCCGAGATTTCCGGCAAGGTCGAGGCGACGCCCGCCAAGTATCTGGACGAGACCATCGTCTACGTCGTGAAAGCGCCGGGAACCTTCGCGCCGAAGACGGAGAAGATGGACCAGAAGGGAATGAAGTTCATCCCCCACCTGCTCACCGCCACGGTCGGCGACACGGTCGAGTTCCTCAACTCGGACGGCGTCGATCACAACGTCTATAGCTCGGATAACGAGGGCTATAACCTGGGAATGATCTCGAAGGGCAAGGAGGGCAAATATACCTTTACCAAGCCCGGCACCTATACCCAGCTCTGCAGCGTCCACCCGGAGATGCTCGGCTATGTCTTCGTCGGGCAGAATCCCTATGCGGCGGTGGTGGGAAAGAACGGCAGCTACAAGATCGCCAAGGTCCCGCCGGGCGATTACAGCGTGGCGATCTGGAATGCGCACCTGAAGGCGGCGCCGGCGCCGGTCACCGTCGCGGAAGGCAAGCCGGGCACCGCCAACTTCACCCTCAAGCGCTAGGCACCATGAACGGGAGCGTGGCCATCCTCGCGGCGATGACCGCCGGCGTACTGGGCTGCGGCGCGGCGGCCAGCCCGGCGGCGCCCGCGCAGCCGGTGCAGTTCAGCCACAAGCTGCACGTGGCCGACAACCAGATCGGCTGCGGCGTCTGCCATCCCTACGCGCGGCACTCGCCCGCGGCGGGACTGGCGGCGTCGAGCACCTGCATCGGCTGCCACAAGTTCGTCGACAAGGCGAAGCCGGACATCCAGCGCCTCACCGCCGAGCTCTTGGCCGGCAAGCGCACCGAGTGGACCCGGCTGCACCGCCTGCCCGACCACGTCTTCTTCAGCCACCAGCGGCACCTGGCCAAGGGCGTCGCCTGCAGCGCCTGCCACGGCGACGTCGCCTCGATGGGCCTCGACCACCCGGTGCAGGCGTTGAACATGGGCTTTTGCATGGAATGCCACCGTCAGAAGCAGGCGTCGACCGACTGCCTGGCCTGCCACAAGTGAGGATGACGTGAGCGAGTCGGGAATCAATCGCCGGTTCTTCCTCAAACTGCTGGGCGCGACCGGGGCGGCCGCCGGCTGCTCGCCTTCGCACGCGCCCGAGAAGCTGATTCCGCTGCTCAACCCGCCCGAGAACCTGGTTCCGGGGAAGCCGCTCTTCTACCGCACCGTCTGCCGCGCCTGCGCCGCCGGCTGCGGAGTCACCGCCCGCACCCGCGAGGGCCGCGTCGTCAAGCTGGAGGGAAATCCGGACGATCCCGTCAGCGGCGGCGCGCTCTGCGCACGGGGGCAGGCCGAGCTGCAGGCGCTCTACTCGCCGACGCGGCTGCGCGGTCCGCTGGTCCGCCGGGGCAAGGATCTGGTGGCGGTGCCCTGGCCCGAGGCGATGCGCTTGTTGCAGGAGGCGCTGGCGAAGCTGCGCGCCGATCCGCGCGGCGTCGCCGGGCTGCGCCTGCTCTCCCGCTGCGAGCCGGGGGGCGCGGCGGCCGTGCAGCGCGCCTTCCTCAAGGGTCTCGGCGCCACGCCCGCGCAGCGGGTGGTCCATGAACCGCGCGATCTCGCGGCGCTGCGGGCGGCGGACGCGGCCCTCTTCGGCGCCGCCGAGCTGCCGGTCGTCGATCTCACCCGCGCGCGCGCGGTGGTGTCGTTTGGGGCGGACTTCCTCGAGACCTGGCTCTCGCCGGTCGAGCTCGCCCGGGCCTTCATGGGCGGACGCGGCGCCGCGGATCGGGCGCCGCTCACCTGGATCGGGCCCCGCCTTCCCCTCACCGGCGCCAACGCCGACACCTGGCTGCGGGTGCGGCCGGGCGGCGAGCTGGCGGCGGCCATCGCGCTCCTGCGCTGGCTGCTCGAGCCCGGAAACGGCGTCACCGGCCTCGCGGCGGAATCGAAGGCGATCCTGGCCGCGCTGCCCCAGGTGGAGGCGGGCGTCCCGCTGGAGGAGATCGCGAAGCTGGGCCGCCAGCTCGCCTCGCGGCGTCCCTCGGCGCTGCTCGGCCCCGGCGTGCCGTCGACCGGGCCCGACGCCACCGCGCTGGCGGCGGTGATCCAGTTGACGAACCACGTGCTCGGCAACCTCGGCAAGACCGTGCTGCTGGGCCTGGGCAGCGAGGAAGACGCGCCCTCGCCGCCGGCGGAGACGCTGGCGCTGCTCGAGCAGGCGCGGCGGGGCGAGCTGTCCGCGCTCATCGTCCACCGCGCCGATCCCGCCGGCAGCCTCCCCCGCAGCACTCGGGCCGCGGAGGCGCTGGGCAAGATTCCCCTCCTCGTCCACTTCGGCGAGCAGCTCGACGAGACGGCGCGGCTCGCCCACTTCGTGCTGCCCGATCACCACGCGCTGGAGTCGTTTGGCGATCTCTCCCCCCGGCGCGGCCTGGTGCAGCTGCAGCAGCCGGCGATGACGCCGCTCTGGGAGACGAGGTCCGCCTCGCAGGTGCTGCTCGACCTGGCGGCGGCGCTGGCGCTCCCCGGCGTCGCCGACAGCGAGTTTCGCGAGGTGGTCCGCACCCGCGCCTTCGCCGCGGCCAAGGCGCTGGGCGCGGCGCACCTCGAGGCGACGCAGGCGCAGCGCGACCTGCTGGCGCGAGGAACGGTCTCCGCCCGGGTCGCCCCCGCCGCGCGGCCGCTGCGCCTCGAGGCGATCGCGCCGCTCCTCTCCACGCCGCCGCCGGCCGTCTCCGAGCTGACCCTTCTGGCCTTCGCCACCCCGCTGGCCGCCGCCGATCCGGCGGCGCCGGGCTGGCTGCGCGAAGTCCCCGACGCGCTCAGCGGCGTCTCTTGGTCGGCGTGGGCGGAGATCTCTCCGGCGACCGCGCAGCGGCTCGAGGTGCGCGCCGGAGAGTGGATCTCGCTGCGCACCAGCGCCGGCACCGCCGAGCTCGCGGCGGTGATCAACCCCGCGCTGCACGACGGTGCCGTCGCGGTGCCGCACGATGCGCCCGAGCTGCGCGCCCTCGGCAGCGGCGCAGTGCAGGCCGTGCGCACCGGGCGGCTCTCGCAGCTGCCGGTCACCGGACATGCCAGCCAGGAGGGCCGCGACCTCGCCCGCACGGCGCCCGACGCCGACAGGCACGCGCCCGGCGCCGACCACGCGCACCCGCACGGCTCCGATCACGCGCACCCGCACGCGCAGGAGCGCGGCGGCAGCCTCATCCCGGTCCATGCGCATCCGGACCACCGCTGGGCGATGGCCATCGACCTCGACTCCTGCACCGGCTGCCAGGCCTGCGTGGTCGCATGCTACGCCGAGAACAACCTGCCGGTGGTCGGTCCGCAGGCCGCGCGCGAAGGCAGGACCATGGCCTGGCTGCGCATCCAGCGCTCGGTGGAAGCAGGCGCGAAAGTGGAAGCCACCCGCATCGCGGTCCTCCCCTCGCTCTGCCAGCAGTGCGACGCGGCGCCCTGCGAGCCGGTCTGCCCCGTCTACGCCACCTACCACACCGCCGAGGGCCTCAACGCGCAGGTCTACAACCGCTGCATCGGCACCCGCTACTGCGCCAACAACTGCCCCTACGACGCCCGCGTCTTCAACTGGCAGGACCACGTCTTCGAGGAGCCGCTCCAGCTGCAGCTCAACCCCGACGTGAGCGTCCGCACCAAGGGAGTGATGGAGAAGTGCACGTTCTGCGTGCAGCGCATCCGCCTCGCCGAGCACACCGCCAGGGACCAAGGGCGCGCCGTCCGCGAGGGGGAGATCACGCCCGCCTGCGTGCAGACCTGCCCGGCCCGGGCGCTGGTCTTCGGCGACAACCTCGATCTCGCCCAGCGGGTCACGGCGCTCCAGCGCGACCCGCGCGCCTACCGGCTGCTCGAGGAGGCCAACACGCTGCCCGCCGTCGCCTACCTCGCGCGCCGCACCCGGGGTGGCGCATGAGCGAGTCCGTTCCCCTGCAGATGGCCCGCATCGAGGACGCGGTCCACGCCACCCAGGGGCGGCCGGGGCGCGGCTTTCTCGCGCTCCTCGCCGTCGCCGCCACCTGCATCGCCATCGGCGCCTGGAGCTGGTCCCTCATCATCCGCTTCGGCATGCAGTACACCGGCCTCAACCGTCCGGTCGGCTGGGGCGTGCTCATCACCAACTTCGTCTTCTGGGTGGGCATCGCCCACTCGGGCACGCTCATCAGCGCGGTCCTCTTCCTCTTCCGCGCCCGCTTCCGCACCGCCGTCTACCGCGCCGCCGAGGCGATGACCGTCTTCGGCGTCATGACCGCGGGCCTCTTCCCCATCATCCACCTCGGCCGGCCCTGGTACGCCTTCTGGATCCTGCCCTACCCGAACCAGCGGACGCTGCAGATCAACTACCGCTCCCCGCTGGTCTGGGACGCCTTCGCCATCTCCACCTACTTCTGCGTCAGCCTGATGTTCCTGCTCGCCGGCCTGATGCCCGACGCCGCCGCGCTGCGCGACCGGACCTCGGGACTGCGCCGCCGCTTCTACGCCCTCTTCGCCCTCGGCTGGCGCGGCACCGCCGAGGAGTGGCGCCACCACGGCCGCGCCTACCTCTTCTTTGCCGCCTTCGCCACGCCGCTGGTGATCTCGGTGCACAGCGTCGTCTCCTGGGACTTCGCCGTCTCCGTCGTCCCCGGCTGGCACTCGACGCTCTTCCCGCCCTACTTCGTCGCCGGCGCCATCTTCTCCGGCGTGGCCATGGTGATCACGCTGCTGTTGCCCATCCGCCGCGCCTTCGGGCTGACCGCGATCATCACCATGAAGCACCTCGACCTGCTGGCGCGGCTGGTGCTCCTCACCTCGCTCATCCTGACTTTTTCGTACACCACCGAGTTCGCGCTGGCGCTGCGCCAGGGGCCCGGCCCCGAGCTGGAGACGCTCCTCTACCGCGCCACCGGCGCGTTCGCGCCGCTCTTCTGGACCATGGTGGTCTGCAACTGCCTGCTGCCGCTCCTGCTCTTCTTTCGCCGCGTCCGCGGCTCGCAGCTGGGACTCCTCTTCGTCTGCCTCTGCGTCAACGTGGGGATGTGGCTGGAGCGCTTCAACATCGTCGTCTCCTCGCTCGAGCACAACCGCATCCCCTTCGACTGGGCCACCTACCATCCGCGCCTCGCCGAGGTCGGCATCACCATCGGCTCGTTCGGCTGGTTCTTCTTCTGGTTCCTCCTCTTCCTCCGGCTCCTGCCCGCGGTCTCCATCGCCGAGCTGAAAGAGGAGACGGCGGGCGAGCACGCCGAGGTGTCCCATGCCGCATGAGCCGGGCCTCCTCGCCGTCTTCGCAGACCCGGCGGTGGCGGCCCGCGCCGTGCGGGCCGCGCGCACGCTGGGCCAGGTGGACGTCCGCGCCGCCATGCCCGCGCCCTTTCCCGAGCTGCTCCAGTCGCTGGACCTGCCGGGCAGCCCCATCGGCGCGCTGACCTTCGGCGGCGCGCTCTTCGGCGCCGCGGCGGGCTTCGCGCTCACCATCGGCACCTCGCTGCGCATGCCCATCATCGTCGGCGGCAAGCCGGTGGTCTCGCTGCCCGCCTTCCTCGTCATCGTCTTCGAGCTGACCGTGCTCTTCGGCTCGCTGGCCAACTTCCTCGGCATGCTCTTCTTCGCCACCCTCGGGCGGCGGCGCAGCTGGATGCCGTCCGACCCGCGCTTCACCCGCGACCGCATCGGCCTCTTCCTTCCCGGCGCCGGGCCCGCGCTGCTGCAGATGCTGCAACAGAGCGGCGCCGAGGAGGTCCGCCATGTCGCGTAGCGCCGCCCTGCTGGTCGCGCTCGCCTGCGCCTCCTGCTCCAACGACTGGCGCACGGACATGTGGTACGCGCCCGGCGGCGGCTCGCACGCGACGCTGCGCCCCGAGCCCGAAGGCTCGGTGCCGCTCGGCGCGCGGCAGCACTTCGACGACCGCGACGAAGCCCTCGCGCTGGTGGCGCCGTTTGCCTCCGACGCCGCTTCCATCCAGAGGGGCCGCACCCTCTTCGTCGAGCGCTGCTCCAGCTGCCACGGCGCGGAAGGGCACGGCGGCGGGCCGGTGGGCCGCTACTTCCCGCCCGCGCCGGACCTCGGCTACGCCGGGATCCAGGCGCACCCCGACGGCTATCTCTACGCCACCGTCATCCTCGGCGGCCGCGCCATGCCGCCGATGGCGCAGGGCCTCGACGAGACCGACCTCTGGGACCTCGTCCACCTCCTCAGAACCGTCCAGCCGAAGGTGAATCCATGAGCCCGCAGACGCCCGGCAGCGAGCGCGCGACGCCCGGCAACCAGAGAAGTCCTGGCTTCGGCCGCACGGTCACCTGGGTCTCCCGCGCCGTCGCGGTGCTGGGCCTCTTCGCCATCGCCGCCTCGTTTCCGCTGGGCGTGAGCGCCGCGGTGCTGCCCGGCTTTGCGGCGGCGTGGCTCTTCTGCGCCGGACTCGCCGCCGGGGCGGTCGCGCTCTCCGCCGCGACCCGGGTCGCGCAAGGCCGCTTCCTCGAGCCGGTGCTGCCGCTGCTCGAGAGCGCCGGCGCCTTCCTGCCGCTGGCGGCGGTCCTGCTCGTGGCGCTGCTCGCTTCCAGCTGGGCCTGGCTGCCGGAGCACGCGCAGGAGGGCCTCTTCGCGCTGGCCGTCCGCGACCTCCTCGCCTTCGGCCTGCTCGCGCTCGCTGGCCGGCGGGTCCTGCGCCGCTCCGGCCCCGCCCGCTGGACGCCGGCGGCCCTGCGCGACTCCGTCGTCTACCTGCTCGTCTTCGTCGCCACCGTCTCGCTCTGGACGGTGGATCTGGTGATGAAGCTGTACGAGGGCGAGCCGAGCGGCATCGTCCCCGCGCAGGCCTTCATGGCCGCTTTCCTCGCGGCCATCGCCTGGACGGCGCTGCTCACCGCCTGGAAGTCGCACTCGATCCCGGCGCGGCAGGATCTCGGCCGCCTGCTCTTCGGCTTCTGCGCCTTCTGGGCCTACCTCGTCTGGTGCTCCTTCCTGCCGGTCTGGTACGCCAACCTGCCGGGCGAGACCGCGGAGATCGTGTTGCGGACGGAGGGAAGCTGGCGCTTCTTCAGCTACGCCGTCGTCCTCTCGTCCTTTCTGGTGCCGTTCCTCCTCCTCTTTTCCGAGAGCGCCAAGCGGCAGCGCCTGCCGGTGACCCTCGCCGCGGGCTTCGTGCTCGGCGGGCTCTTCGCCGAGCGCGCGCTCTTGGTGCTGCGGCCGCTGGAGCAGGTGGAAATCGGGCTGCCCATGCTGGGCGGAGCGCTCGCCGCGCTGGGCGTCCTCGGACTCTTCGTGCTCAACGCGGGTGCGCGTCTGGAGCGGCCCGCGCCGGTTGAAGTCGAGCCCGCCGCCGCGTAGAAGCCTGCGGTGCTCGGGCTGCCCACCACCGCCACCGCGCCCTTCTGTCCCTCGGAGGTGCGCGGCACCATCGCGCTGCAGCCGTCGGCGGCGCCGCTCTGGAAGCGGGCGCTGCGCTTCGCCGGCCCCGGCCTGCTCATCTCGGTCGGCTACATGGACCCCGGCAACTGGGCCACCGACATCGAGGCGGGCTCGAAGTTCGGCTACGATCTCCTCTTCGTCGTCGTCCTCGCCAGCCTCGCCGCCATCGTGCTCCAGCGGCTGGCGATGCGGCTCGGCCTCGCCACCGGCAAGGACCTCGCCCGCCACTCCCGCGACCAGCTTCCGCGCCGGGTGAACATCGGGCTCTGGCTGATGGCGGAGATCGCCATCATCGCCTGCGACCTCGCCGAGGTGCTGGGCAGCGCGCTCGCCTTCCACCTCCTCTTCGGCGTCTCCATCCCCGTCGGCATCGCCCTGACGGCGCTGGACACCATCGTCGTGCTGGCGCTGCAGGGAAAGGGCTTCCGCAGCCTGGAGGCGATCGTCCTTGGGCTGGTCGCCACCATCGGCACCGTCTTCCTCTTCGAGCTGTGGCTGGTCGGGCCCTCCTGGGCGGCGGTCGCGCGCGGGCTGTGGCCGGGCAGGGAGATCGTCCACGCCCCGGGCGCGCTCTACGTGGCCATCGGCATCCTCGGCGCCACCGTCATGCCGCACAACCTCTACCTGCACTCGTCGATCGTCCAGAGCCGCGCCATCGGCAACGACGACCGGAGCAAGGCCGAGGCGATCCGCTTCGCGACCTTCGACACGGTGGGCTCGCTGGTCCTCGCGCTCCTCATCAACGCGGCCATCCTGGTGTTGGCGGGCGCGGCCTTCCACGGCACCGGACACGTACAAGTCACCGAGATCGACGATGCCTTTCACCTGCTCGACCCGGTGATGGGCTCGCGGGTGGCCAGCACCTTCTTCGCGCTGGCGCTGCTCGCCTCCGGCCAGAGCTCGACCTTCACCGGGACCATCGCCGGCCAGGTGCTGATGGAGGGCAGCCTGGAGCTGAAGATCCCCTGCTGGCAGCGGAGGCTGATCACGCGCTTCCTCGCGCTGGCGCCGGCGCTGGTCGGCGTCTGGATCCTGGGCGAGCACGCCGTCGGCCGCATGCTGGTGATCAGCCAGGTGGTCCTGAGCTTCCAGCTGCCCTTCGCCATCGCGCCCTTGCTCCTCTTCACCGGACGGCCCGCGCTGATGGGCCGCTTCACCAGCGGACGGTCCGGGCGCGTGCTTGGCTGGGGGCTCTTCGGCGTCATCACGGTGGCCAACCTCTGGCTCATCGCGCAGGTGGTCGCTTAGTCCCAACGCCGCACTGCCCGTAGGGGTGCGCTCAGAGGTGGCGGAGGATCTCCGCCGCCATCCCCTCGAGATCGACGCTCCTCGCCGAGACCCCCGCCTCGTCCACGCAGCGGGGCATGCCGTAGACCACGCAGGAGCGCTCCGACTCGGTGAGCAGTTCGCCGCCCGCGGCGTGGATGGCCCGCGCCCCCGCCGTGCCGTCGTCGCCCATGCCGGTCAGCACCACGCCGAGGACGCCGGCGCCGCAGGCCAGCGCCGCGCTCTCGAAGAGCGCATTCACCGAGGGCCGGTGGGCGGAGGGCATCGGCAGCGGGTCGAGCAGCGCCCGCAGGCTTCCGGCTTCGCCGACGATCTTGAGGTGGATCCCGGCCCGCGCCACCACCACCCGGCCCGCCTTCACCTCGAGGCCGGGAGCGGCTTCCAGGACTTCAAGGGCGGACTCGTTGTCGAGCCGCTCCGCGAAGGCCTGCGTGTAGCCCACCGGCAGGTGGAGCACCAGCGCCACCGGAAGCGGGAACGATACGGGCAGCGCCTTGATCAGCCGCGTCAGCGCCTGGGGGCCGCCGGTCGAGGCGCCGATGACCAGCAGCGACTTGCGCAGCGGCGAGGTCCGTGGCGCGGGGCCGGCCGGCGCCGCGGAGGACGGTGCGCTCACCGGCGGGCGCGCCAAGGCGGCGGTGGTCACGGCGGCCACCAGCTCGGCCGAGATCTCGTAGAGCCGCTCCACCGCCATGGCGGTGGGCTTGCGCACCAGCTCGACGGCGCCGGCGTGCAGCGCGGCGATGCCCAGCGCGCTGTCGTCGCCCGCCATGCTCACCACCACCACCCGGGGCATGTTCTGCGGGGGCAGCGCCGCCAGCACGCCCAGCCCGTCGAGGTTGGGCATCACCAGGTCGAGCGTGACCACGTCGGGCTTGAGCTCGGCGATCTTCTCCAGCGCCTCCAGCCCGTCGCGGGCGATGCCGACCACCTCCATGCCCGCGCGGGTCAGCACCTCGCGCACCACCTTGCGGGCGAAGGCCGAGTCGTCGACGACCAGGACCCGGATGGCCATCAGATCACCCGCCGGTAGAAGAAGGCGCCGCCGTGCTCTTCGCAGGAGAGGGAAGTGCCGTAGCGCAAGAGCGACTCCGAGGCCCCGACCAGCAGGAAGCCGCCCGGCACCAGCGCGCTGCCCAGCGCGGAGACCACCTGGCGCACGGTCTGGTCGGAGAAGTAGATGAGGACGTTGCGGGCCACCACCGCGTCGAACTGGCCCAGCGCCGCCACCGCCGCGGCGTCGATGAGGTTGACCCGGCGCCACTCGATGGCCTCGCCGAGCGCGCGGTCGACGCGGATGCGGTCGCCTTCGCGGCGGATCCAGCGCGGCTCGCCTCCGGGTGGGAGCACGCACACCGAGCGGGGCGAGAACTCGCAGCTCTTCGCCTTGGCCAGGGCGCGCTCGCTGATGTCGCTGGCGACGATGCGCGCCCGCGAGAGGAGCCCGGCGTCGGCGAGCATCATCGCCATCGTGTACGCCTCTTCCCCGGTGGCGCTGGCCGCGCACCAGATGCGCACCGGGGCCTCCTGCGCGAAGCGCCGGGCGAGGAGCTGGCTGAAGAGCACCCGGAGTTGATCGGCCTCGCGGAAGAAGTAGGTCTCGTGGACGACGAGGGCTTCCACCAGCGCGTCCAGCTCGGCGCTGCCGCCGGCGTCGTAGCGGAGGAAGTAATAGTAGTCGAGCAGGGAGTCGAACCCCACCAGCTCGGCGCGGGTGGAGATCTTGTCGCGGAGCAGCTCGAGATCGTCGGCGCGGTAGTGCAGCCCGGCCCGCTCTTCGATCAGCCCGTTCAGGATGGTGAAGACCTGCGCCGAGAGTGGCAGCGGAGCCATCAGGGCCCCAGCGCGGCGAGGCAGGCCTTGCGGACTTCTTCGTCGCCGTCGGTGTCGAGGGTGCGCTCGAGGGCAGCGCGGGCGTCCGGCGTGCGGAGCGCGCCCAGGGCCGAGGCCGCCGCGCGCCGCGCGAAGACGTTGGCGAAAACGAGCGCTTCGACGACGGCGGCAGAGGCGTCGGGACGCCGCATCCGCGCCAGCGCCGCCACCAGCGCGTTGGAGAGCGGGTGATCGGCGGTCTCCAGCGCGGAGAGCAGGGCGGGGATGCGGTTGCGCCCGGGAGTGGCCAGCGCCTCGACG
>JAYWAJ010000319.1:0-11515 GCA_043782525.1 Deltaproteobacteria bacterium
GGCGGCGGGGACGGGGGCGGCGGGGACGGGGGCGGCGGGGACGGGGGCGGCGGGAGCGGCGGGGGCGGGCGCGGCGGGGGCGGGCGCGGCGGCGGCGGAGAGGACGGTACGCGACGCAGAGGCAGGCGCAGCGGCGCTGGCGCGCGCTGGGCGCGGCCAGAAGCGCGGTACCCGTGCGCAGTACGCGTCGTAGGCCGCGCCGAACTGCCCGCGCAGGAACTCCTCCTCGGCGGCGATGATGGCGCGGTACTGCAAGCCGAAGAGCGCGGCGACCAGAACGGCGAGCAGCGGATCGTGCGCCACCGCGCAGAGCCCGAGCGTGATGGCGAAGTTGCCCAGGTAGAGCGGATTGCGCGTCAGCGCATACGGCCCGGTGGAGTTGAGCGAGACCGCGATCAGCTTCTCGTTCTGCCCCGAGGTCCCGTCCCGCACCTGCCCGAGCACCCACGCGCGCAGCGCCTGGCCGAGCAGGCAGAGGCCGAGGCCGCACCCGAGCCAGAGAGGCGACGCCGCACCCCGGCTCCGCCAGAGCAGCGGCAGGGCGAGCAGCACCAGCGGCACCGGCGTGAAGCTGCGCCAGCGGAAGAGCAGCCGGCCGGCGCGGGTGATCAGGGCGCTCATCAGCGCGCGTGCGTATCAGACGGGTCGGCGGCCGACAAGGCGCGCGTCCCCAAGGAGTCGCCGTGCTACAAGGCGCGCGTGTCCGAGTACCGCAGGCTGATCGCGGCAGTCCGGCCGCACCTCCCGCTGCTCAGCGCCGCCATCGCCGCGATGGTGGTGCTGTCCGCCGCCACCGGCGCCTTCTCCTGGCTGGTGGGGCCGCTCTTCCAGTTCGTCTTCAAGGGCGGCCAGCTCGACGCGGGCGCGCTGCACACCGCCCTGCCCTTCCTCAAGGCGCCGCAGGAGGTCTCTCCGGAGACGGTGCTGCGGGCGCTGCCCATCCTCATCCTCGGCATCGCGCTGGTGCGGGGCGTCGCCTATTTCTTCCAGTTCTACTCGATGGGCATGCTCGGCCAGCGGGTGGTCGCCGACCTCCGCCTCGCGCTCCACCAGAAGCTCTTGGAGCTGCCGCCCGCCTTCTTCGCCCGCAGCGCCTCGGGCGACCTGCTCTCGCGCTTCTCCAACGACATCGCCCAGCTCGAGTTCGCGGTCACCTACGGGCTCGCCGCCTACCTGCGCGACGGCATGCAGGTGCTGGTCCTCCTCGGCATCTCCATCGCCCTCGACTGGCGGCTGGCGCTGCTCGCCTTCGTGGCGGTGCCGCTCACGGTGGTGCCCATCGTCCGCTTCGCCAAGCGGCTGAAGAAGATCGCCACCCGCGGGCAGGCGCAGATCGGTACTTTGTATACTTTGCTGCACGAAGCCCTGCAGGGCGTGCGCATCGTCCAGTCCTTCGGCATGGAGCGCTACGAGCGCGACAAGTTCCGCACCGAGCAGGACCACTTCCTCGCCACCATGAAGAAGAGCTTCTTCGTGCGGGCCATCTTCACGCCCACGCTCGAGATCATGGCCGCGGTCGGCATCGCCCTGACGGTGGTCTTCGCGGCCCGGGCGGTGGCCTCGGGCGGGCTGCAGCCCGAGCGGGTGATCTCCTTCCTCGCCACCATCGTGCTTTTGTATACTCCGTTGAAATCCCTGGGCGGCACCGGACAGGGCGTCACCCAAGGGCTGGCGGGAGCGCGGCGCCTCTGGGAAGTGCTCGACGAGCCGGTCTCCCCCGTCTCCGGGCCGCGCGCGCTGCCCCGCTTCCAGGGCGAGCTGCGCTTCGAAGGCGTCTCTTTCCGCTACCCGTCGCGGGGCGATGAGGAGGCGCCGGAGGTGTTGCGCAGCGTCGACCTGACCCTGCGGCGCGGCGAGGTGATCGCGCTGGTGGGCCCGTCGGGCGGCGGCAAGACCACGCTCTTGAACCTCCTGCCGCGCTTCGCCGATCCGTCGCAGGGCCGCATCACGCTCGACGGCTGCGACCTGCGCGAGGCGACCCTGCCCTCGCTGCGCGCGCAGATGGCGCTGGTGGCCCAGGAGACCTTTCTCTTCAACGACACCGTGCGCGCCAACATCGCCTACGGGCTCGCCGACGTTCCGCTCTCGAAGCTGCAGGAAGCCGCCGAGGCGGCCCGCGCCGACGGCTTCATCCGCGCCCTGCCCGGCGGCTACGACACCGAAGTCGGCGAGCGCGGCGTCACCCTCTCGGGCGGCCAGCGGCAGCGCCTCGCCATCGCCCGCGCGCTGCTCAAGGACGCGCCCATCCTCCTGCTCGACGAGGCGACGAGCGCCCTCGACACCGAGAGCGAGCGGGAGGTCCAGCGCGCGCTCGATCGGCTGATGGAGAAGCGGACCTGCCTGGTCATCGCCCACCGGCTCTCCACCATCCGGCACGCCACCCGCATCGCCGTGCTGGCGCAGGGCCGCATCGTCGAGCTGGGCACCCACGACGAGCTGCTGGAGCGGCGCGGCGAATACGCGCGCCTCTACGAGATGCAGTTTTTGCCCCTGGCGGCGGCGGGCGGCTGACGCGGGGCCCGGTTACAATCGATGGCGAGATGTGCTCTAGAATCCCCTTCCCATGACGGCCCGCATCCCCGACAAGAAGCAGGTGCTGCTCGCGTTCCTCGAGCGCGGCGTGGCCATGATCCACCTCGACGCGCGGCGGCCCGGCGTCAAGGTCCCGCTGCAGCACCGCGGCGAGGCGCACCTGCGCCTCAACCTCTGCTACCGCTACCGCATCCCCGACTTCGACATCGCCGAGGGCGGCGTGCAGGCGACGCTCTCGTTCGGCGGGCACCCGTTCCTCTGCGTCCTGCCGTGGGAATCCATCTTCGGAATCACCAGCCAGGCGAACGGCGACGGGCAGGTGTGGCCCGAGGACTTGCCCGTCGAGGTGGCCGACGCCGGCGTCTCCGGGGAGAAGGCCGCGCCGGAGCCCCGGCGTCCCGCGCTGGCCGCGGTCGAGAGCGAAGGACCCACGGAAGCGCGGGACTCCGCGCCGAAGCCCCCGGGCGAGACCCCCGGACGCCACCTGCGCCTGGTGCGATAGGAGAAGGACCTCGCCCCGCGAATCTGGGGCACCTCCCGATCCGTCAGAGCCCCGCTGCCGCCGCCGCGTCGGCGACGATGACCACCCGCCCCGAGGCGCGCCGCAGCCACTGCGCCGGGCAGGCCACCAGATCCTCCGGCCCCTTGAGCGCGCGGGCCAGCACCGGCGCCTTGGCCGCGCCCGTCACTTGCAGCACCACCATCCGCGCCGTCATCACCAGCATCGGCGTCAGCGTCAGCCGATCGACCCTGGGCGTCACCTGCACCGGCGCGGCCACGTGGCGCACCAGCTCCTCGCCGCGCAGCCCGCTCGAGGGAACGCCGGCGAAGAGCGAGAGGATGTGCCCGTCGGGCCCGAGGCCGAGCAGCACCAGATCGAAGCGCGGCGGAGTGCCCAGCGTGCTGCGCAGATCGGCGGCGGCGCGGGCGGCCTCGGCGTCGAGATCCTTCGCCTCGCCGTAGAGCCGGTGGATGCGGTCGGGCCGGACCTTGGGCAGGATGCCGTCGTCGGCGATCCGGTAATTCGACAAGGGGTCGTCGGGCGGGACCGCGCGCTCGTCGGTGAAGAAGAGCTGCAGGGCGGCCCAGGGCACCGCCCAGTTCTGCAGCTCCGCGTAGAGCGGCGCGGCGGTGGACCCGCCGGTGAGCGCGACGCTGGCGGTTCCCCGCGCCGCCACCGCGCCGGCGGTCGCCTCGAGAAACAGCTCCGCCGCCGCCTTGGCGACGTTTCCCACCACCGCCACCTCGCTCATGGCAGCAGCTTCGTCGCGGCCTGCACCGAGGCGGCATAGAGCTCGTCCACGCCGGCGAGCAGCTTCAGCTCGAGGCCGAGCAGGCGCCCGGGGCTCTCGGGCGGCAGGCGGATGCGGTGCACCACCTCGCCGTCGTCGTCGCCCTTCACCTCGGCGATGAGCAGCCCCTTCGCGCGCCGCAGGGTGAAGATCGCGGGCGGCGCCTGGAACTCGAGCAGGGAGACGTGCCCGAGGCCCATCGGCGCCACGTGGGGGATGGCGCTCGAGATCCCGGAAGGAGTTCCGGCCGTGACCGTGCTCTCGCTCCCGAAGTCGGCGGCGTCGCCCTGGATCTCCACCGAGATCCCAAGCCGCTTGATCCGCGACGCCATCCAGCCGGCCAGGAGCAGACCCTCGGCGCCGAGCGCGCCGGCGCAGACCACGCGCGCCGACTTCACCTTGCCGCGGTGCTCGCGCAGGTTGGGCAGGTCGAGGCACTCGGCCGCCAGCGACTGCCAGGGAAAGATGCGCGCCCAGGCCAGATCGCCCAGCGGCGCCCCGCCCGCCAGCAGCCGCGCCTGCTCGGCCAGGTAGGTCGGCGGCCGCGCGCCCGAGTCGGTGATGATGCGGTCCGCCGACTCGACCGCGCGCTGCAACAGATCCCCCTCCGGCCGCCCGCCCCAGACCACCACCAGGGGAAGGTCGGGGATGAGCAAGCCCATCATCGCCGACTCGAGGTGGCGCACCGCCTTGCCGGTGGCCATCAGCACCACCCGCTCCATGCTGATGGCGCCCGCCGTCCGCACCACCGAGACGCGCGCGGTGAGCGAGTCGGCGTCGACGAGCGGGTCGCCCACCAGCGCGATCAGCCGGCAGGGATGCGCCGAGCCCGCCGCCTCCAGCGCCTCGCGGGCGCGCTCGTACTGCGCGGCGGTGAAGTAGATGGCGACCAGGTTGAGCGTGCAGACGGTCTCGGGCGTGGGCCCGCCGCGCTCGCGCGCCCTGGTCAGCAGCTGGCTGATGCGCCCGAGATCGAAGCCGGCATCGAAGCGCACCGTCAGCTCGTCAGGGGCATTCGCCTGCCCTGCCGGGATCGGCTCGCCGTGGTTCTCGCTCATAGCCTTCTCCAGGCGCGGCCGTCGTCTTCGAGGAGCGCGTCGGCGGTGGTCGGGCCCCAGGTGCCCGCCGGATAGGAAGCGGGCGCGGGGAACTCGCTGCTCTCGGTCGCCTTGAGGATGCTGCCGACGATCTTCCAGGCTGCCTCGACCTCGTCCTTGCGGGTGAAGAGCGTCTGGTCGCCGCGCATGGCGTCGAGGAGCAGCCGCTCGTAGGCCTCCGGGCTCGCCGTCCCGAACGAGGCGCCGTAGCGAAAGTCCATGCTGACGCTGCGCGGCCGGTAGCGCTCGCCGGGGACCTTGGCGGAGAAGCGCAGGGCGATGCCTTCCTGCGGCTGCACCCGGATGATGAGCACGTTGGGCTGGGTGCGGCTCTGGCCGAAGAGCGAGTGCGGCAGCGGCTTGAAGAAGACGGCGATCTCGGTGGCCCGCTTGGGCATGCGCTTGCCGGAGCGGATGTAGAAGGGAACGCCGTCCCAGCGCCAGGAGCGGATGTTGAGGCGCAGCGCCACGAAGGTCGGCGTCCGCGACCCCTGGGCGACGTCCTTCTCCTGCTGGTAGCCCTGCACGTCGGCGCCGGCGAGGCTGCCCGGACCGTACTGGCCGACGACGACATTCTTCTGCACCTGCTCGGGCGTATCGAAGACCTCCACCGCGCGCAGGACCTTGATCTTCTCGTCGCGCACCGCGTCCGCGTCGAAGGCCACCGGCGGCTCCATCGCCGTCAGGCAGACCAGTTGCAGCACGTGGTTCTGGATCATGTCGCGGAGGATGCCGGCCTCCTCGTAGTACTTGCCGCGCGCCTCGATGCCCAGCTCCTCGCCGGCGGTGATCTCGACGTGGTCGACGTAGCGGCGGTTCCAGACCGGCTCGAAGATGGAGTTGCCGAAGCGGAAGACCAACAGGTTTTGTACCGTTTCCTTCCCGAGGTAATGGTCGATGCGGAAGACCTGCTTCTCGTCGCAGGTCTCGTGCACCAGGCGGTTCAGGGCGCGGGCGCTGGCGATATCGCGGCCAAATGGCTTTTCAATGACGATGCGGGTCGAGGACGGGGCGAGCGGCGGATTGATCAACCCCGCCGCCTTCAATTGCTTGAGCAGCGTCGGAAAGGTGCTGGGCGGGGTGGCGAAGTAATAGAGGCGATTGCCCCGGGTGGCGCGGGTCTTGTCCAGCTCCTCCAGCTGCGCCTTGAGCTTGGCGAAGGTCTGCGCGTCGTCGAAGGAGCCGGCGCAGTAGCGCAGGCCGGCGCCGAAGTCCTGCCACACCTCCTCGTCGATGGGCTTGGTCCGGGAAAATTGCCCGACCGCGTCGCGCATGTTCCTGGCAAATTCGGAATGGCTGTATTCCGAAGTGGAAACGCCCACGATTCCAAACGCCGCCGGCAGGTGCGCCGAGGCCGCGAGGTTGTAGAGGGCCGGCACGAGCTTGCGCTTGGCCAGATCCCCGCTGCCTCCAAAAATGACCACCACGCACGGCTCCGGCGCCGTCTCAGCCCGCAGCCCCGGGCGCAGCGGATTCGGAATCTCGTCGTGTTCTGGCAAATAAGGCATTGGATATTTTCCCAGTCGGCCGGGCCTCAGGCCTGAGGCCTGAAGCCTGAGGCCTGAGGCCTAGCTTTTCTTCACCGCATGCCCGCCAAACTCGTTGCGCAGCGCCGCCTGGACCTTGGCGCTGAACGACTCGTCCTGCCGCGAGGCGATGCGCATGAGCAGCGACAGGGTGATCACCGGCGCCGGCACGTTCTGGTCGATGGCCGCCTGCACCGTCCAGCGGCCTTCGCCGCTGTCCTCGACGTAGCCGCGGATGCCGTCGAGGCCCGGATCCCTTTCCAGCGCGTCGTGCAGCAGGTCGAGGAGCCAGGAGCGGACCACGCTGCCGTTGCGCCAGATGCCGGCGATCTTCGGCAGGTCGAGCTGGCCGAAGGGCGAGGTCTTGAGGATCTCGAAGCCTTCGGCATAGGCGGTCATCAATCCATATTCGATTCCATTATGGACCATCTTGGTGAAATGCCCGCTGCCGGCCGGGCCGGTGTGGAGCAGGCCCTCCTCGGGGGCCAGCGTCTTCAGCGCCGGCTCGATGACGGCGTAGGCCTCGGGGGCGCCGCCCACCATCAGGCAGTAGCCGTTCTTGAGGCCCCAGACGCCGCCGCTGGTGCCGGCGTCGCAGAAGTGGATCCCCCGCTCGGCCAGCTCCCGGGCGCGCCGCTGCGAATCCTTGAAGTTGGAGTTGCCGCCGTCGACGATGATGTCGCCTTTCTGCATGCGGGCCGCCAGCGAGCTCACCAGCTCCTCGGTGATCTTTCCCGACGGCACCATCGCCCAGCAGACCCGCGGCGGCTGCAGCGCGGCGATGACCTCGTCGAGGGTAGCGGCGGGGATGGCGCCCGCCAGCTCGGAAGCCCGCTTCGGATCGACGTCGTAGGCGACGACTCGATGGCCGCCGGCGATGAGCCGCTGCACCATGTTGCCGCCCATCTTGCCGAGGCCCAGCATTGCCAGTTGCATTGGTTGTTCCTATCGCGAGATCAGTTGTACGGCTGCGTGCAAGGCCTGGATGAGGTTCTGTGCGTCGCCGTCCTCGGCGTGGAGGCGCAGCGCGCCCGGCGGGAGGCGGGGAGCCGCGCCGCCGCCGGCGGTCAGCTCGAGCAGGAGCCCTGGGGCGGGCGCGGAGGTGCAGGCGAGGCGGGTGGCGTCGCGGACGGCGCCTTGAACTCTGCGCAGCTCAGCCTGCAGATGCGGCGTCGGCGCGAAGCGGGGCAGGAGCACGATGCAGTCCTCCGCGAGCGCGAGATGCGACGCGATCCAGCTCGCCGGCGACGCCGCCGACTGCGCACCGAGGGTGCCGGCCGCCTTGCGCAGGACCTGCGCGTGGACCGGGTCGGCAAAGAGCGCGAGCCCCCGCGCGCGCAGCGACGGCTCGGCGACAGCAGGCGGCGCGGCGGAATCGGCGAGAGGTGCCTCGGCATTGAAGGGCGCGGCGGCACTCCCCGGCGGCGCGACCTCCAGCAGCGCGGCCATCGTCGCCGACGCGATCTCCCAGCGGACCAGCGCGCCGAAGAGCTCCGACGGCGACTCCAGCGTCCACTGCACCACCGGATGCCCCGCCTCCGCGAGGGAGGTCATGTCGTGCGCTTCGCCGGCGAGCGCCAGGGAGACGAAGAGGCGGTCGAGGCCGTACGCGTCCTTCCTCCCCTGCGGCTCGCCGCTCACCGGTGTGACGCCGCCGGTGCGCAGCAGGATCTGCTCCGCCATCCAGGGGCCGAGCGGCAGCAGCGCCGGGCTGGGCAAGAACGTCAGCTTGTCTGCCCCGCCCCGGGCGAGCCCCGCGGCGATGGCCCCCAGCCGCACCGCGAAGTTGTCCTCGGGCGGCTGGGCGGCGGCCAGCGTCGCCTCTTCCGCCCCGGCAGCGAGGGTCGCCGGGTCGAGACCCGGCAGTGCCAGCAGGCCCAGCAACCGGCCAAAACGCTGCCTCGCTTCCGCGGCAGGCGCGCCCGCCTCGGGCGGCCTGGGCGCGGCGAGCGGCTTCTGCCGTGCGAGCTCGAGGCCCGCGCGCGCCTCCTGCTTGCGCCGGCCGAGCCGCTCGACCACCTTCATGTGCGGGTCTCGATGGCCTTGAGCAGGTTTTCGAGGGCCTTCGAAAAGAGCGCGAGGCCCTCTTCGGTCAGCCTGGCGCAGACCTGCTCCAGATCGATCCCGAGCTCGCCCAGCTTGCGCAGCTGCGCCCGGGCCTCCGGCACGCCCTGCGTCACCGTCTCGGCCACCTTGCCGTGGTCATTGAACGCCTGCAGCGTCGTCAATGGCAGGGTATTGACGGTATGGCGGCCGATCAAAGGCTCGACATAGAGCACGTCGCTGTAGGCCTTGTTCTTGGTGCCGGTCGAGGCCCAGAGCGGCCGCTGCATGGTGGCGCCCTTGGCCTCCAGCGCCTTCCAGCGGGGCGAGGCGGTGGTCTGCAGGAACAATTGATAGGCTTCCTTGGCATTGGCATTGGCGATCTTGCCCTGCAAGTCCTTGTTGCCCTTCGCCTCCAGCAGCTTGTCGACGGCGCTGTCCACGCGGCTGACGAAGAACGAGGCCACGCTGTGGATCTGCGAAATCGGCAAGCCCTTTGTCACCCGCTCCTCGAGTCCGGAAACATAGGCCTCGATCACCTGGGCATAGACCTTGACGCTGAAGATGAGCGTGATGTTGACGCTGATGCCCGCCGCCGTCGCCTGGCGGATGGCCGGAATACCTTCCGGGTTGGCGGGGATCTTGATGAAGAGGTTGGGCCGGTCGACCGCCGCCCAGAAGCGCTTCGCCTCGGTCACGGTGGCGGCGGTGTCGCGGGCGATGGCCGGCGAGACTTCCAGCGAGACGAAGCCGTCGCCGCCTTTGAGCTTGTCGAACAGGGGCCGCAGCACGTCGCAGGCGTCGCGCACGTCGGCGACGGCCAGCGCCTCGTAGATCTGCAGCGCCGACTTGCCCTGCGCGACCAGCTTCGCCAGCGCGGCGTCGTACTCCTTGGTCTCCGCGATCGCCTTCTCGAAGATGGCCGGGTTCGCCGTCACCCCCCGGATCCCGTCCTCGTCGACCATCCTCTTCAGCTCGCCGGATTCGATCAGCTTGCGGCCGATCAGGTCGAGCCACGCGCTCTGTCCAAACTCGTTGAGCTTCGCTGCCGGCTTCATCGTCTACTCCTTGGTGTTGGTGCGGGCGCCTTCGGAGAGCCACTTCGAGATCTTCCCGGCGACTTTCGCCGGCGTCAGGTCATAAGCGTCGGCCAGCGCCTTCTCCGGCGCGCTGGCGCCGAAGCGGTCGATGCCGAGCACCAGCCCGTCGCCGACGATGCGGTACCAGTCGAGCCCGCCGGCCGCCTCGAGAGCGACCAGCTTCGCCTTGCCGTGGGGCACCAGCTTGCGCTGCTCGTCGCCCGACAGCTTGAGGAAGCGCTCGACGCAGGGCATGGAGATCAGGCGCACGCGAACCTTCTGGTCCAGGAGCGGCAGCGACGCCTGCGCCAGCGGCACCTCGCTGCCGGTAGCGATGAGCACCAGGTCGGGCTCGGCGACGTCGTTGAGCGCGTAGGCGCCCTTCATGCATTCGCGGACGTCGGCCGGCCGGCTGCGCTGCAGCGGCTGCAGCTTCTGGCGCGAGAAGGCAAAGGCGCTGGGCCCGTCCTTGCGCTCCAGCGCCGCTGCCCACGAGGCCGCGGTCTCGAGGCCGTCGGCCGGCCGCCAGATCTCCAGATTCGGGATCGCCCGCATGGCCGCGAGCTGCTCGATGGGCTGGTGGGTGGGCCCGTCCTCGCCGACAAAGATGGAGTCGTGGGTGAAGACGAAGATGCTCTGCAGCTCCGAGAGCGCGGCGAGGCGCATGGGCGGCCGCATGTAGTCGCAGAAGAGCAAAAACGTCGCGCTATAAGGAATGAAGAAGCCGTCATAGGCAAATCCATTGACGATGGCGCCCATGGCATGCTCGCGCACGCCGAAGTGGATGTTGCGGCCGCCGTAGTTGCCCGGCTGCGCGTCGCCGCGATCCTTCAAGTAGGTGAAGGTCGAGGGATCGAGATCGGCGGAGCCGCCCACGATGCCCGGCACCAGCGCCGCCGCCCGCTGCAACACCGCCTGGCCGTGCTTGCGCGTGGACTCCGCGGCGGTGGCGTTGGCGACGACGTTCGCCAGCTGCTCGGGGAGATCGGCAGGCGTCTCGCGCCCGGCGAGCGCATTCCACAATTGCAGCTTCTGGGGATTGTCGCTCTGCCATTTGCTGAAGCGGGCGTGCCACTCTTCATACCCCTTCTTCACCTCCTCGATGCGCCCGGCCCAGAACTGCCGCACGTCATCCGGCACCAGGAAGGCCGGCTCCTGCGGCCAGCCCAGGTTCTCCTTGGTGGCCCTGGTCTCGTCCTTGCCCAGCGGCGAGCCGTGCGCGTCGTGGGTGTTGGCCTTGTGCGGGGATCCGTATCCGAGAACGGTCCGAACCGAGATCATCGACGGCCGCGGATCCGCCTTGGCCCGGGTGATGGCCTGGTCGATGGCCTCGACGTCGTTGCCGTCGGCCACGTGCTGGACATGCCAGCCGTACGCCGCGAAGCGCTGGTCGCGGTCCTCGGTGAAGGTCACGTCGGTGTGCGCCGCCAGCGAGACGAGGTTGTCGTCGTAGAGGAAGATGAGGTTGCCCAGTTTGAGGTGTCCGGCGAGGGAGCAGGCTTCGCTGGCGACGCCTTCCATGAGATCGCCGTCGGAGCAGATGCCGTAGACGAAGTTGTCGAGCGGCGCGCCCGTCTGCGCGGCCAGCATCTTCTGCGAGAGCGCCATGCCCACCGCGTTGGAGATGCCCTGCCCGAGCGGGCCCGTGGTCGCCTCGACGCCCGGCGTGTCGTGGAACTCGGGGTGGCCGGGCGTCTTCGACTTCCACTGCCGGAACGACTTGAGGTCGTCCAGGGTCACGTCGTAGCCGGTGAGGTGGAGCATGGCGTAGAGGAGCATCGAGCCGTGGCCGGCGCTGAGCACGAAGCGGTCGCGGTTGGCCCAGCGCGGCTCGCGCGGGTTGAAGCGCAGGTGCCGGCTCCAGAGGACGAAGGCGGAGGGCGCACAGCCCATCGGCATGCCGGGGTGGCCGCTGTTCGCCTTCTCGATGGCGTCGATGGCGAGGA